>JAJZLX010000653.1 GCA_021850555.1 Pseudomonadota bacterium
TCGTCGGCGTCGCTCCAGCTCCTTGCGCTTCTCTACGTGCTTCATCAGTACCCCGAATGTAATCATTCCGGGTACTTGGACCGCAAGCAGCGTGAAAAGTGTCACTCACTTACGCATTTCTCAATAGCGCGGATCTGTGTCGGTATGGTGTTAAATTTGCAATGTACGCTACCGCACAGACGCTGGACATCTGATTTCGGGACTTTATATAGTGCGGAGCAGTTCGGGGGCTCCAGTTGCCCGGTGCCGCCGGTTCCTTGCGGCCGTAGTGATTGCGATTGACCTCGTTAGGTCAGCACGCGTATCGCGAAATCGCAATGCCGTGGTCGGGCGGATCGGCGAGGGTTCATGTATCACCCGGGCATCGTCCAGCAGCAGCAGCGATCCGCACTCGCGCTGCTTGAATCGGCCGGCGTAGCGCCCGTCGGCTCCGTCCATGCACGTTTCGCCGCCGCGGACGCCACGGCACTCACTGAGAACGATCGCGAGGAAGTCGACATCCTCCCGATGAGGGATCTTGATGTGCAGATGTCGACGGTCGGAGCTGATGCCATCAGCCGTCGCGGCTGCCCGCAGCCTCGTGGGTACGGGGCGGCATCGTCCGGCAGCATAATTCATCGGACCCGAGCGACCTTGCCGAGAGGCGGCGCCGGACCTTACGAAGCCACGCCGTCCGGCAATCGATACTTATCCGCAGGGGCGAACGGCGCCAGCCGCTGCGCGGCTAACGCAATTCGGAACTGTCGTCACTCGAGAGAGGCTACCGGGAACGTGGATCGAGGGACCGCCTCGATCCGTGTCTATGCGAAGCGGCCGCAGGACCAAAATCAGTTGTAGGTAGAAGTTCTGATTACGCGAGTGCCGATCGCGCCGTAGATAGGACAGCGGGACAGCGGGCCTGCCGCTCGCGCACGACAGCTCAACCCACGCTTTGATACGACGCTTTCGGCGACTCAGGGGACAGGCTCATGAACAGCGCTCAGCGCCTCGGGCGCTATTGGTTCCTCAGCAGTCTTGCAGGTGCGCGATGAGTGAGGTCAAGAATGCGGCCGCGAAGATAAGCCCTTTGGCGGGACACCCGGCCACAGCCGCGATGCTGGTCGACGTGCCGAGGCTGGTCACGGCCTACTACACCGAGGTCCCTGATGCGTCGGTGCCGGGGCAGCGGGTTGCGTTCGGCACATCCGGACATCGGGGCAGCGCGTTCCGCATCACCTTCAACCAAGGGCATGTCCTGGCGATCAGCCAGGCGATCTGCGACTACCGCCAGCAGCAGGGCATCCGGGGCCCGCTGTTCCTCGGCATCGATACACACGCGCTGTCCGTGCCGGCATATGCGAGCGCGATCGAGGTGCTCGCAGCCAATGGTGTGGAGGTCATGCTCGCGGTGCAGGACGAATACACGCCGACGCCGGTGATTTCTCACGCCATACTCACGTATAACCACGGCCGGGCATCCGCAGATTCGGGTCGGGCGGACGGCATCGTCATCACGCCCTCGCACAATCCACCCGACAATGGCGGCTTCAAGTACAACCCTCCCCACGGAGGACCGGCAGAGACCGGCGTCACTGGATGGATCGAGGAGAGAGCCAACCGCCTTTTGAGGAGTGATCTGCGCGGCGTAAAGAGAATGCCGCTGAACAGGGCGCTGCATGCGGCGACAACGCATCGGCACGACTATCGCAACGCCTATGTCAGCGATCTCGACCGGGTGGTTGATCTGGACGCGATTCGCGGCGCGGCCATTTGCATGGGCGTGGATCCGCTCGGTGGCGCCGGTGTTCACTACTGGGCTCCGATTGCCGAGCGCTACGGCTTGAATCTGACAGTGGTCAACGAAGCCGTCGATCCGACCTTCCGGTTCATGACGCTCGACTGGGACGGCCAGATCCGCATGGACCCCTCCTCGTCGTACGCGATGCAGCGCTTGATCGCCCTGAAGGGCCGCTTCGACATCGCGTTCGCCTGCGACACCGACCACGACCGCCATGGGATCGTCACCCGGACTGCTGGCCTCCTGCTGCCGAATCATTATCTGTCAGCTGCCATCTCCTACCTGTTCCAGCATCGGCCGAGGTGGCGCAAGGACGCGGCGGTGGGCAAGACCGTCGTCAGCAGCTCGATGATCGATCGCGTTGCGGTGAAGCTGAGCCGAAAGCTCTACGAGGTGCCGGTGGGGTTCAAGTGGTTTGTCGCGGGCCTGCTCGACGGGTCGCTTGGATTCGGGGGTGAGGAGAGCGCGGGGGCGTCGTTTACGCGCCTCGACGGCACCGTCTGGACGACCGACAAGGACGGCATCGTGCCGGCGCTGCTGGCGGCGGAGATCACCGCGCGCATGGGCCGCGATCCCGGGGAAATCTACCGCGATCTCACGCGCGATTTCGGCGACCCGATTTACGACCGCGTCGAGGCGCCTGCTACCCCCGTCCAAAAGAAACGGTTGGCTCAGCTCTCGCCCAAGCAGGTGAATTCCACCGAGCTGGCCGGGGAGAAGATCCAGGCCATCCTCACCCGCGCACCAGGCAACGACGCGCCCATAGGGGGGTTGAAGGTGACGGCAGAGGGTGGATGGTTTGCGGCGCGGCCCTCCGGCACAGAGGACATCTACAAGATCTACGCCGAGAGCTTGCGCGGAGCCGATCACCTGCGCCGCATCCTGCGGGAAGCACAGACCATGGTCGACGGTGCGCTGGCGGCACCCGAGCACAGCGACCGGTAAATACGCCGGAAATCAAGGTCAATCGTGTGACTTTAGCCGTCTGAAAGGAAAATCGCTCTATTTCGGGAGGTTATCGAGCATCTCGCCGAA
>JAJZLX010000750.1 GCA_021850555.1 Pseudomonadota bacterium
GGACTGCGACTGGGTGCTCGCGAACCCCTACGTCTCGCGCCATCACGCGACCATCCGCTGGATCAGCGGCACGTACTACATCGAGAGCGCCGGCGAGAACGGCGTTGCGCTCGGGACGCCCCAGGGGCTGATCCCGAAGCTCGAGCGACGGCCGCTCAAGCACGGCGACCACCTCTTCATCGACGAATACGAAATCTCGGTCGGGCTCGACACTGTCGCCCCCGATCCGCTCCCCGCGCCCGGTGCCGGTGCGGCGGGCCGCGCCTTCCTCCCCGCGGATGATCCCTTCGGTCTTGCGCCGACACCGGGCCCCCAGGTCCTGCCGGATCCTCTCGGGCCTTCCTCCGATGAGCTCGATCCGCTCAGCCGCCTGGGCGGGCAGGGCGGCTCTGCCGCCGTCACCGCACCCCGCCAACACTCGGGCTGGAACCACACGCCGGGGGTGAGCGACCATTTCACACCGCCTGCGCCGGCCGCTCTGCCGGCACAGGTCATTCCCGACGATTGGAACCTGACGACTTTCGGGCGCGAGAAGTCCTCACAGGCCGCCCGGCCGCAGGTCCCGGTGTCGCTCGCTTCCCTCGCAGAACCCGCGGCGCCCGCATCCGCACCCGCCATCCCCGACGATTGGGACAAGACGAACTTCTCGCTGAAGGCGGCCCCTGCGACGCCCAGGCCGGCCCCCGGCCTTCGTTCGCAACCGCCCGGCGCCGCCAACCCGGTACGCCGGCCAGTCTCGGCCGGTCCGGAAACCGATGGCGCAACAGCGGGTGGGGCTGGCGCAGGTGCGAGTCCCGAAAGTCGGGCAGCGGGCGCGGGAGTGCTGCCTTTGGGGCCGTCGGCGGCGGCCGCCGCAGCGGATCCGGCACAGACGTCCGCCGCACCGGGTGGGCTCGATGTGGCGGCACTGCTGGCCTGCGCCGGAGTCGACCCCGCAAGCCTGGCGCCGGATACGGCGGGCTCCCTCGGCCTGATCCTGCGCTCGGTCGTGCAGGGCATGATCGATGTGCTGCGGGCGAGGGCGGAAATCAAGGAGCAGTTTCGTCTCTCCCAGACGATCGTCAAAACGGCCGAGAACAATCCACTGAAGTTTGCGGTGAACGCCGAGGACGCCCTCGGCTCGCTTCTAGGCAAGCGCAATCCCGCCTACCTGCCGCCGGTCGAAGCGTTTGAGGATGCGTTCAATGACATCCGCTTCCACCAGCTCGCCATGCTCGCCGGAATGCGCGCGGGATTCGATCACATGATGAGCCAGTTCGATCCCGAGCAACTGCAGGAGAGCTTCGAGAAGCGCGCCCGGCGCGGGGGGCTGCTCTCGATGAGCGCGAAGTCGCGCTACTGGGAGCAATTCACGCAGGAGTACCAGGATCTCGCCGCCGACCGGGAGCGAGCGTTTCGGCGGCTGTTCGCTGAGGATTTCGCCCTGGCATACGAGAAGCAGCTCGAGCTTCTGAAACGAACTCACAGCAAGCCGCCGCGCTAACGCTTAACATGGGTGCGCGGGGGCTCCAAGCCCGCCGTCGCGCGCCCGATCATCGGGTCAGGCAGTCCTTGGGGGGAACATGAAAGTGCATCGAGGATTCGTGCTCATGACCATGGCCCTTGCGGTGCTCGGGCTCGCTGCGTGCGCCTCGAGCCCCTCGAAACCGGCGCCAACACAGGCCACCGTCATCGCCAGCGCAAACGTCAATCCGGATCCTCGCGGTCAACCCTCGCCCGTGATCGTGCGCATCTATCAGCTGCGGGGGGAATCGAAATTCATGAATGCCGGCTTCTTCTCGCTCTACGACCATGAGCACCGGACGCTCGGCTCGAGCCTCATCATGCGCGATGAGCGCACGGTGTTTCCCGGGCAGCGGGTGAGTCTCGATCTGGCGCTGTCTCCCGCGGCGCGCTTTCTCGGCGTTCTGGCCGCCTACCGCGACGTGCGCACGGCTCGCTGGCGTGCGGTGGTGGGCGTGCCGGAGAAATCGCTGCTCAAGCTGCTCGCCACCCGCCGCGTATCGGTGCGCGTCGGCAAGGACGCGGTCAGCATTGCCGTCACGGACTGACTCGCGAGACGAGAATCAATCGAAGGTCCCACCCGAGATGTCCGACAAGAATCGAGTCGTCTGGTCCGAAGGGCTGTTTCTTCGGCCGCAGCATTTCCAGCAGCAGGAGCGCTATCTCGAGGCCTGCCTGCAAGGCCGCGCCGCAGCGCTGCGAGCGGACTCCTGGGGGCTCACGGAGCTCGAGATCGAGCGCGATCTGCTCGCCATCGGCAAGCTTGCGTTGCGCCGCGCGCGCGGTGTCTTTCCCGACGGCACCCCGTTCGCCATGCCGGACACTGATCCGTTGCCGGCGCCGCTCGAGGTCGGCGCGCAGGTGCGCGATCAGGTGGTTTACCTCGCCATTGCGCTGCACAAGGCGGGCGCCACGATGGCCGCGCGCGGCAATGGAGCGCTGGAGGCGACGCGCTATCGCACCATCGACCATCAGACGCGGGACGTGATGTCGGATGTCTCCTCGGTCGTCGAGCTCGAGGTCGCCGCCCTCAGCGCGCGGCTCATGCCCCAGAGCGAGCCGGCCGAGGACTTCGCGCAGATCCCGGTGGCTCACGTGATCGAGTGCCGGGCGGACAAGCAGGTCGTGCTCGACGAGCGGTTCATCCCGACCGTGCTCTCGTGCAGCGCCGCGCCGCGCCTCGCGACCTTCCTCTCGGAGCTGCAAGGGCTCCTGCACCAGCGCGGGGAGGCGCTTGCGGCGCGCGCCGCGGCGAGCGGCAGGGGCGGGGCGGCCGAAATCGCGGATTTTCTGATGCTGCAGACGA
>JAJZLX010000107.1 GCA_021850555.1 Pseudomonadota bacterium
AAATCAGATAGCTCTCGTACTGCTGCAGCATCTGCGCGGTGTGCGCCGGGTCGCGCGTCTCGTCCCCGGTATAGATGCCGCCGAACATCATGGCTTCCTTGTCGAGGTCGAACCCGAGCCCCTGGAAGTGCTCGTACCAGTTCGGGAACTTGATGATCACCTTGGCGTGCGGATTGACCTTGTGCGCCTCTCCGATGATCAGGTGCTTGGCCACCCAGCGCATCTTGCGCAGCCGGTATTGGGTCCAGCTCAGCTTGCCCTTGGCGCGGATATCGGCGTTGCTGCGCGTGTTGAAGAACGTGAAGTCATCGAGGATGACCGTGTTGAAATGGCTGGCGGCCTCGCGCACCGCACGCTTGCACATGGCGACGTCGCGCGGATTCTCGAAATCGAACGAGTTGAACTGGCCATACTTGTTCACGCCCGAGAAAAGCGTGATGCCGCCGTCGACCGTGATGCCGCGCCGCCGGAAAAAGGCGACGATCCGATCCAGGGTGGCGGGATTGGCGAATACCCGGTCGCGGTACACCTCCAGGTACACCTTGTTGAAGTGCACCTGGCTCCAGATGCGCTGAAACTGTTGCCGCAACGTCTTCGGGTTGGCCAGCTGCCGGGTGGATTTCACCGGGATGTAGACGGCCACTGAGAAGTTCTTGAACGGCCGCCGGGCCTTCACGGCCGCCGCGGCCGCGGGCCGCAGCCCGGCCGCACACAGCGCACAAAAGACGGTAAGCAGGATGCCGCTTGCTCGGCTCTTTCGGATCATGATGCGTTTCCCCTCTCTCTTGATCGGTGAATCCCCGGCTCCTCCGCCGACTCCGTGGACGAACGGAGGCGCTGAACGGATGCTCGATCGGCGTCGCGATACCCGGCCCTGGCCTCTCGACGGGCCACGCTGATAGCGCTATCATAATCGAAATCCCAGCATAGTTCGCGCCACGTCGAAGCACAACCCACCGGCCTGCAACGGAGCCCCGACACGGCATCCGCGCGCCTCCCCACGCCCCCGCCCGGCTCCCGGCCCACATCGCCGTGACTCAACGCCGTCCCCGCTGACTTCGCGCATGAACCGGAGTGCTTCGGCGTGGACCCGCGCTGGCGCTTCGTGGAGGCGGCCGCGCGGCTGAAGGCCCCCTGGCCGACCCCAAGAGGTGCTGGCCTTCTGCAAGGCACTCTTGCGCATCGAACGGCAGATCAAGGGCCTCACCGATGACGAGCGGCTCCGAGCGAGACAGGAACGCACGGTCCCCTTGCTCGCCCGCTTCAAAGCCCGGCTCGACAATACCGTGCACCCGGCGCTGCCGAAGGACGGCCTGGTGGAAGCGGTGCCTTACTTCTTAAGGCAATGGGCTGCGTTGGCGAAGTTCACCGAGGCCGGGCATCTGGACGCGTCGGACAATTTTGCCGAACGCTGCATGCCGGCGGTGGCCGTCGGGAGAAAGGCATTTCTTTCCGTGGGCCCCGAGCGCTCGGGCCATGCCGCCGCGATCTACCATTCTCTCGTTGAGTCGTGCAAAGCGAACAGAGCCAACCCGCTCATGTATCTCACCGTCATCCTCAGCAACGCCCGCAACAGCACCGTGGCGCTACCGACGCCGGATGAGTTTGCCACTCTCAGCACCGCCCCAGCCGGCGGGTGAGCTCTTTAACGATCTGGAGCAGGATCACGCGTCAGGTATGACGCGGATTAAAGGAGGGAATCCCCTATGCGCCGGAGCCGATGAAATCAGCGAATGCCCAAAGAGACGGATGACCCCGTCACGTTGGACTACAGACCAAGTCTGCCTAAAAGCGGCTTACGCCTCAATGTCACACCGAACTCGCTTCAGCCTGACCTGTGGGGTCGTGAGAGAGCGGCGGACCGGGTGCGTCAATCCGGAGTACGCTGTGGGTACGGACGGAGTTGGAGCACCCAGCGCGATTGCGGACTTCTCGGCACTCTAGCTTTCTCTCCCATTCACTGAGGATGAGTTCTTGTCCGCAGGAGACACCGAGTCGCTTCAGTCACAACTATCCGGCACCTCCGTGACGCTGAACCGCATCGCACCTGCGGACGTTGCGTTGGCGCCGCTCCCATCGGCCACTTTGGCTTCTTCCGCGCGAGATTTTTCAGGTCATTGCAGGCCGACCACCTGCTGCCGGAGCACTCCTGAAGACGTGACCATGCGAGGTGACCCGACAATGCAGTTATTATCGTCTCATCCAACAGGCTACCCGCACTTGGAATCGCCGCAGTTGAGGCAGGTCATGCAGCCGTCCATCATGACGACCGCCGCGGTGCTGCATTTGGCGCAGAGCTGCGCGCCCTCGGGGAAGTTCGACTTCGCGAACGCATCGGTCTGGCGCGTGCGCGCCTCGTATTCGGCCCGCTTCTCGTCCACCAGGCGCTGCTGATGCTCATCGAGGTGCGGCTTGCGCAGCAGGCCGATGCTTTGCAGGTGCCGCTCGATGACGTAGCCGAGCTCGGCGATGATGGAGGGCATGAACTTGCCGCCGGGCTGCCAATAGCCGCCCCGGGGATCGAATACCGCCTTGAGCTCATCGACCAGGAAGGTGACATCACCGCCTTTGCGGAATACCGCTGAGATGATGCGCGTCAGGGCCACGATCCACTGGAAGTGATCGAGGTTCTTGGAATTGATGAAGATCTCGAACGGCCGGCGCTGCTCGAACTCGGTGTCCTCGTTGAGCACGATGTCGTTGATGGTGACGTACATCGCGTGATCGGAGATCGGAGTCTTGATCTTGTAGGTCGAGCCGATCAGCACCTCGGGACGCTCGAGCTTCTCGTGCATCCGGATCACCTGCGCCAGGTGGCCGTGCTTGTCGCGCACCGTTTGCCCGACCGGAGGGGGGACAGCGGGCGGCGAGGCAGGCGAGACGGCCGCCGTCACGGTGGCGGCCTGCGACTTTGCTGAAGCCTTGTCTTCGGGCTTCTGGACATCGTACTTGACGATCTTGCGTTCGATCTTGATGGTCATGATGCGGCTCTCCTGAATCTGATGGCGCCAGCCCTCTTTACGGCGCTTCAGTAGCGCCCATAGTAACCGTCGCGCAGCGCATCAAATAAGTTCGCGGCCGTGTGCATCTCGCCGTCATATTCGATTTCCTCGTCGCCGCGCGCCTCGACCATCGTGCCGTCATCGAGAGTGAACTTGTAGACGGTGTTCTTCAGGTCCTGCTCCTTGACCAGCACGCCCTGGAAGGCCTCGGGGTTGAACCGGAACGTGGTGCAGCCCTTCAGGCCCCGCTCGTGCGCGTACAGGTAGATGTCCTTGAACTTCTCGTACGGGAAGTCGGTCGGCACGTTCGCCGTCTTGGAGATCGAGGAGTCCACCCACTTCTGCGCCGCCGCCTGCACATCGACATGCTCCTTCGGCGTGATCTGATCGGAGGCGACGAAGTATTCCGGCAGCTTGTCCGACTCTTCCGTGCCGCCGGGCTCGGCCTTGGGATTGACCAGTTCGCGATACGCCAGCAGCTCAAAGGAGTAGACGTCGATCTTTTCCTTGGTCTTGCGGCCCGGCCGGATCACGTTGCGGAAATAGTGGTGCGCGAACGAGGGCTCGATGCCGTTGGACGCGTTGTTCGCCAGGGACAGCGAGATCGTTCCCGTAGGCGCGATGGAGGTGTGATGCGTAAACCGCGCACCCGTCTCGGCGAGCTGCTCCACAAGCTCCGGCGCCACCTCGCCCACGCGCTGCATGTACCGGCTGTACCTGGCATGCAGCAGCCGTCCCGGGATCCTCTCCCCGGCTTTCCAGCCGTCGCGCGCCATCTCCGGGCGCTTGCGCAGCATCTCGGCGGTGATCGTGAACTCTTCGTTCATGATGGGCGCCGGCCCCTTCTCGCGGGCGAGCTCCAGCGCCTCCTCCCAGCCGGCGATCGCCATCTCACGGGAAACTTCCTCGGTGAACTTCAACGACTCCGGTGAGCCGTACTTCATGCCGAGAAGAGTCATGGCGCTTCCCAGGCCGAGGAAACCCATTCCGTGCCGGCGCTTGCGCCGGATCTCCTCACGCTGCTTCTCGAGCGGCAGCCCGTTTATCTCCACCACGTTGTCGAGCATGCGCGTGAAGACCTTCACGACCTCCCGGTATTCGGTCCAGTCGAATTCAGCCGAAGCGGAGAATGGATGATGGACGAACCGGGTCAGATTGATCGATCCCAGCAGGCACGCGCCATAAGGAGGCAGGCACTGCTCGCCGCACGGGTTGGTGGCGCGGATGTTCTCGCACCACCAGTTGTTGTTCATCTCGTTGGCGCGGTCGATGAGCACGAAGCCCGGCTCGGCGAAATCGTAGGTGGAAGTCATGATGACATCCCACATACGCCGCGCCGGCAGGGTCTTGTATACCTTGCAGGCCACCAGTCCCTGCTCGTTGACGACGTAGTTCTCGTGCACCGGCCATTCGCGCCAGATGAATTTGGCGGCATCGGCGAGGTCGGGATTGTCCTCCTCGTACTCCTTGCGCGACAGCGGAAATGCGAGCTTCCAGTCCTCATTCTCCCGCACCGCCCGCATGAACTCGTCGGTGATCAGCAGCGACAGGTTGAACTGGCGCAGGCGTCCGCTCTCGCGCTTGGCCCGGATGAATTCCATGACATCGGGATGGCCGACGTCGAAGGTGCCCATCTGCGCCCCGCGGCGGCCGCCGGCGGACGAGACGGTGAAGCACATCTTGTCGAAGATGTCCATGAAGGACAGCGGGCCCGACGTGTAGGCACCCGCACCTGACACATAGGCGCCGCGCGGACGGAGAGTTGAGTGCTCATAACCGATGCCGCAGCCCGCCTTCAGCGTCAGCCCCGCCTCGTGCACCTTGCCGAGGATGTCGTCCATGGAGTCATGGATCGTTCCTGACACGGTGCAGTTGATCGTCGAGGTGGCCGGCTTGTGCTCCAGCGCCCCGGCGTTGGAGGTGACGCGGCCGGCGGGGATGGCGCCGCGGCGCAGCGCCCACAGGAAGCGCTCGTACCAGTGGTCGCGCACCTCTTCGCGCTCCACATCGGCGAGGGCACGCGCGACACGCTTGTACGTGTCGTCCATCGTCTTGTCGATGGGCGTGCCGTCTTTCGCGGTGAGCCGGTACTTCTTGTCCCAGATGTCCAGGGACGCTTCCTGGAACGGAATGGCGTCGATGTCCTTCGGTTCGATCTTCACGACGGTATTCATTGTCCGCGGTGCTCCAAGTGTTTGCACA
Organism: Pseudomonadota bacterium; assembly: GCA_021850555.1. Next base: position 5,205 of record JAJZLX010000107.1, read on the forward strand.
CCGGATCACAGGGGATACTGGCGACGTGGAAAAACGCCGAGCAAAGCGGCCGGATGCACCGGAACGCCGCCACAGCCTGTATCCCCCCTGAGCCTCCCCGAGCGCGCGACCCGGTGCCGCCCGTGGGCGAGCACAAGATCTTGTGTCGGGGTAAAGAGCCTAATGAGCACCCCGGCGGGCGTCAAGATGTTACATAGCGGATGGCGGATCAGAAAAATAACAATAAAAACAAATACTTGTATGGATATGAGCCGTGGAGCGCCCGCGATTTTTTATCCGACCGGCCGTTCTTTATCCGCATTCGATCCCCAATATCTTGTACCCAGGCATTGCACAGGTTATGCACAAGACGTCCCCAGGCGGCGTCCGTGCTCGAGCTCTCCACAGGCCGGAGAGTCTTCATGGGATTACGGCATCCACCGCACATGCGCGGCCGCCTTACTTTTCAGACGCCTACAGCGATCTCGGAAGGACAGACCCCTGCGCCGACCCCTGCGGCTCCCGCGCTTGAAATCCCCGGGTGTGCCCACAGATCGATTCCAACGGCATCTCGAGGCGGCAACGCCTGACATCACTACAGATTGGAGGTTCGATCATGACTGTTGTTCGCTATCAGCCCTGGACGCTCTTCGACCGCCTGCAACGCCAACTCGACCAGGCGCTTTCCTCAGAGGCTGGCGCGACGGACGGAGCGGAAATTTCCTGGATTCCCCAGGTCGACATCCGCGAGGAGCCTGAGCGTTTCCTCGTACTGGCCGACGTGCCCGGTGTCGAGCCGAAGAACATCCACATCACGGCCGACAAGGGCGTGTTGACGATCCGCGGAGAGAAACATGCGCCCGAATTGCAGCAGCACAACGGCTGGCAGCGCGTGGAGCGCCGCAGCGGCTCGTTCCTGCGCCGTTTCACTCTCCCGGATGGCGCCAATCCGGATGCGATCACGGCCAAGCACACCCATGGTGTGCTGGAAGTGACCATCCCCAAGCAACCGCAGGCGCGGCCGAGGCGGATCGAGGTCGAGGCGGCCTGAAGCCCCCTTCCGGGCGATCAGGGAATCCCGTTCGGGACCCGGGCCGGCAGGTTTTGCCGGCCCGGGGTAGAATCCACCATCCGGCGCGCCACGCCTGGGCCGCGCCGAGGCCCTTGGGGCGGCGGAGCGGCCGGATGCTTTGCCGCCTGATTCAGATGCCGGGCAAGCCTCAACCTGCATGGCGGGGAGGACTTCGAATGGCCGGTGATCCGATGAACATCTGCGTGTTGGGTGGAACCGGCTTCGTCGGCTCCGCGCTCGTCAATCGGCTGGCGCGGGACGGACACTGGCTCAGGGTGCCGACTCGCAATCCCGTACACGGCCAGCACCTGCGCGTGCTGCCCACGGTGGAGTTGGTCACGGCCAACGTGCACGACCCGGGAACGCTCGACCGCCTGGTCACCGGCATGGACGCGGTCATCAACCTGGTCGGCATTCTCAATGAGCACGGCCATTGCACTTTCCAGCTGGTGCACGCGGCGCTCGCGGAAAAGCTGGTCGCCGCCCTGAAGGCCGCGCGGGTGCGGCGCCTGTTGCAGATGAGCGCGATTGGCGCCGATATCGGCGGTCCCAGCCGCTACCTGCGCACCAAGGGCGAGGCCGAGGCTCATATCCGCGCAGCGGCCGCACAACTCGATTTCACCCTCTTTCGCCCCTCGGTCATCTTCGGCCCCGGCGATTCGCTCACCAACCGGTTTGCAGATCTGCTGCGTCTCTCCGGCGGCTTTCTGCCGCTCGCTCGTGCGCGGGCGCGCTTTGCGCCCGTGTACGTGGAGGATGTCGCGGAAGCCTTTGCTCGCGCGCTGAGCGATCGCAAGACCCGCGGCCAGAGCTATGAGCTCTGCGGCCCGCAGGTCATGACCCTCGAGCAGCTCGTGCGCACGACGGCTCAGGCGGCGGGCCTTCGCTGCCTGATTCTGAGGCTCCCCGACCCGATCGGCCGGCTGCAGGCGGCGCTGCTCGGCGTGCTGCCCGGCAAGCCGCTGACGCCGGACAACTTCCGCTCGCTCACCCTCGACAGTGTCTGCACCGACCCTGGGTGCGAGCGTCTCGGACTCACCCCGCGCGCGATGGCGCAGATCCTGCCGGGCTATTTGTCGCCGCCGCCGGCGACCCCGCGGGGATTCACGGGCTTTGGCGTGACCTGACACCCCGCGCCGCGATTGTCCGCGTCATGAGAGGCCGATCAGCGACGGGTGCCCCACTCACTCGAGCGCCTGGATCGCCGCCTGAATCGCCGCCAGACGCTTCTCGCGCAGCTTCTCGCCGATCGCGGCCCCCGCAAGCCCCTGGCGCTCCTCTGCCGACAGGCTGACCGCCGCGGCCGCCGCGCGTACGCGGCGCAAGTATCGGCCCTGAGGGTAGGGTTGGGCCTCGAGGCCGGCGCGCCCGCAGGCATCGGCCTCGCACGCCGAGAGCAGCTCATCGAAGCGCTCGGGCCGCCGGAAGGCGTCCGTCGCCTCCAACAGCTTCAGCGCCGTAACCGGCCGCAGATCCTGCGCGCGGTGCACCAGGGTGTGGTAACGCGCGGTGAGCAGCGCCAGGTCGCGATATTCGTTCGGCACCTTCAGCCGCGCACACAGCGCCTCGATCGCGGGCACACCGCCTTCCTCGTGCCCGTGGTGGCTCGGCCAGCGCTCGGGCGAGGTGAGGGCCTTGCCCAGATCGTGCGTCAGGACCGCAAACCGGACGGTCGAGGGCAGGCAGGCCCTGGCGGCCCAGCGAAGTGCCAGCATCGCGTGCACGCCGGTATCGATTTCCGGATGCCACTTCGGCGGCTGCGGGACCCCAAAGAGAGCGTCCACCTCGGGGAAAATGTGCCGCAATGCGCCGCACCCGCGCAGGGTCTCGAAGAACACCTCGGGACGGGTCTCCTCGAGCGCGCGTCCGGTCTCCTGCCACACTCTCTCCGGCACCAGCGCCGAGAGCTCCCCGGATTCGGCCATCCGGCGCATCAGCGCGACGGTTTCTTCCGCCACTCTGAAACCCAGCTGCGCGTACCGCGCAGCGAAACGCGCCACGCGCAGCACCCGCACCGGATCCTCGATGAAGGCTTCCGACACGTGGCGCAGCAACCGGGCTTCGAGGTCCCGTTGTCCCCCGTATGGGTCGATGATCTCGCCCGTGGCGCTCTCAGCCATCGCGTTGATGGTCAGATCGCGCCGCCGCAGATCCTCCTCGAGTGTCACGTCCGGGGAGAATCGGGTCACAAAGCCCCGGTAGCCCGGCGCCACCTTGCGCTCCAGGCGAGCGAGCGCGTACTCCTCGTGAGTCTTCGGATGCAGAAACACGGGGAACTCCCTGCCCACGGGCACATAGCCCTGGCGCTCGAGATCCTCCGGGCGTGCCCCGACCACCACCCAGTCCCGCTCCTTGACCGACCGCCCGAGCAGCCGGTCCCGCACTGCACCGCCGACCAAGTACACTTGCATGCGCGCATGGTAACTCAGACGCCCTCAACCCCTCCCGGGAATGCTCCCCGCATTCAGCCGCCTCGCGCGGGGCTGCGGGCCGCGCGACTGGCCCTGGTGGCCGCAGCGCTGACCGCGCTGGCCGGCTGTGCGAGCACGGCGTACCTATGGCAGGCGGCGAGCGGTGAATGGCACGTCCTGCACGCACGCGAGCCCATCATCGACGTGATCGATGAGCCGCAAGCCTCAGAGCCGCTGATCAAGGAGCTGGCCTACGTCCGGGAGGCGCGCCGCTTCGCCTCGCAGCACCTGGGATTACCGGACAACGACAGCTACCGCACTTACGTGAACCTTCACCGCCGCTACGTGGTCTGGAACGTGGTCGCCGCTCCGGAGTTCTCCGTCAATCCCAAGCTGTGGTGCTTTCCGATCGCCGGCTGTGTCCCCTACCGGGGCTATTTCCATGAGCAGAGCGCCCGGAATTTCGCCAAGGCGCTGAGGCGTCGCGGCTATGACGTCGTGGTCGAGGGGGTGCCCGCCTATTCAACCCTGGGGAGGCTCCCCGATCCGGTCATGAGCACCATGATGCGATACGGACGCGAAGAGCTGGCGGCGATGATCTTCCACGAGCTGGCCCACCAGCTGCTCTACGTGGAGAACGATTCGCGGTTCGACGAAGCGTTCGCCATGACCGTCGAGAATACGGGGATGAAGCGCTGGCTCACGTACCGCCACCAGCCGCAGCGGTTCGCGCAGTTCGAGCTGGAAAGTGACGCCGCCCGGCAATTCGCCGCGCTTCTCAGACACACGCGCAACCGCCTGGCCAAGGTGTATGCCTCGGGAATTCCGCCACGGCAGATGCTGCGAAAAAAGAAAGCCGAGTTCGCGCGCCTGGCGCAGCACATCCGCGTGCTCGAGCGGCGCCTGGGATTCCAATCGCCTGTCTACGACAAATGGATCGCCCAGGGCATGAACAACGCCGATCTGGTCTCGGTAGGGACCTACTACAACTGCCTGCCGGGTTTCGAGCGGCTGCTCGGCAAGGAAGGCGGCAGCCTTCCGCGCTTCTACGCCGCGGCGCGCCGCCTGGCGCACGAGCCCAAGGCCGAGCGCGACCGGCAGCTGTGCAAGTCATGACACAGACGCATCTCTACCGGCCCCCCGCCGGCTGAACCGAGGGGCTTGCGAGGCGAAGGTCCCGGCGCCTCTGAGCCCACCTCGATGGCTGGAGGGCGGCCGGCGCGAGGCCATGCTTCATGCCTATGACTCGCCGGAGTCGATCGCGCATGTGCGCGATCACATTCTCACGGCGCTGCCGCTGACCGAGGCGTTGCAGGAACAGGTGCTCGCGGACAGTCTGCGGGGGGCGCCTCAGGCGAAACAGGCATGGCCGACCGCGATGATGCTGGAGGATGTTCGTTCCGACGCAGCCCGCATCAACGTGCCCGTCCTCGTGCTGTCAGGAGAGCGCGACCTGATTGACGGCGCCGAGAGGCTGCGGCAGGAGTTGCTGCCGCACATCGCCGGAGCCCGATTGCAGATCCTGCCGGACGCCGGGCACCTCTCCATGCTCGAAACTCCCAAGGCGGTGGCGCAGGCGATCGGCGTACTTCGAATCCGAAGAATCCGCTCGGAGCCGATTTCCCGACCCCCGCACCGCTTCGGGCGCGCGCACTCTACAGCGACCTGCGCAGATCCTGCAGCGCAAAGCCCGCAAGCGGCTCATCGAAGTCCCGCGTCAGCGCCATCACCTTGAACGCCTCGCCCATCTCCCCGGGCAGCAGCAGGCGGCGCGCCTCGCCGGCGATGCGCGCATGCCGCACCGGGTCGGATTCCTCGCCCACGAGCCGCTCGACCCCCGTGCCCAGCAGAAACGCCGCCTGGGTCACAAAGCCGGCGACATCGAGCCCGCACTCCACTGCGGCCTCGGCCACCCGCGTAAAATCGACCCACGCAGTGATGTCCTGGACCCCGAGGTTGAGGTAAGGATTGTCGTGAACACGTTGCTTGAAATGACAACGCAAGGTACCGGTGACGCGCTGCGGGTGGTAGTAATGTGAGCGCGGCAGGCCGTAGTCGAACAACAGCATCAGGCCGCGCTCCAGGCACTCAGCGATGCCCGTCAGCCATGGCGCCGCACGCAGACAGATTTCGGAGACATACCCCGCGGGCAGCGGCTCGGGCAGCTCACTCATCAGCGAGGCGCAGGCGTCGGCAAGTGCCCTCTGCGCCGGCCCCTCGCGCTCCACGATGACCTCACCCTCCACTGCCACGCCCAGTTCCCGCACGCCTTCCTCCGCCACGACGAACCGACGGCAGGGCAAGGCATCCAGCACTTCATTCGCCAGGATGACCCCGGCCAGGGGCCGCTCCGGCAGCCGCTCGAGCCACACCACCCGCTCGCGCAGCTCGACTGCAAGCCGGCCGAGCGCCGCGCGCTGCCGGTCTCTCAGGTCCGCGCTGACTTCCAGGATGGCGTAGCGCTCGGGCAGCACGCCACGCGCGGACAATGCCTTCAGCACGGCGGCGGCCATGCGGCCGGTGCCGGCCCCGATCTCCAGGATCTCCCCCCCGTCTGCGAGCACCTGCGCGCACTGCCCGGCCACGCAGCGGCTGAAGAGGTCGGAGACCTCGGGCGCGGTGACGAAGTCCCCGCCGGGGCCGATCTTGAGGCTGCCGGCGCTGTAGTACCCCAGCCCGGGGGCATAAAGCGCCAGCGCCATGAATTCCTCGAACGACAGCCAGCCTCCGGCGGCGCGGATGCGCTCGCGGATCAGGGCCGCCACCTTGCGCGAATGCTCCTCCTCCTCGGGCGAGAGCGCAGGCATCATAATGTCCGCACGCCCAAGCCTCATGCAGCAGCCCAATGACCGATCCCGAACATGCAGCCTCCCGTAAACCCATCGCCGGCAAGGTGGCCCTGATCACCGGCGGCGCGCGACGACTGGGCGCGGTCATCGCGCATGCCCTGCACGAGGCGGGCGCCAATGTCGTGCTGCACTACCGCAGCTCCGCCGAGGCGGCGAGAACCCTGGCGGGGGAGCTGAATGAGGCCCGCGCCGGCTCCGCGGTGCTCGCGCACTGCGACCTGCTCGACACCGCCTCGCTGGAACGACTGGCCCGGACCGCCGCGACGGCGTTCGGCCGGCTCGACATCCTGGTCAACAACGCCTCGACCTTCTACCCGACCCCGATGGGCGAGATCGGCGAGCAGGCATGGGACGACCTGATCGGCACCAACCTCAAGGCGCCGTTGTTTCTCGCTCAGGCCGCGGCGCCCGCGCTGCACGAGAACGGCGGGCTGATCCTCAACCTGGTGGATATTCACGGCATGCGGCCGCTGCGCCGCCATCCGGTCTACAGCATCGCCAAGGCGGGCCTGATCATGCTCACCAAGTCGCTCGCCCGCGAGCTCGGCCCCCAGGTACGGGTCAACGCCATCGCGCCGGGACCGGTCATGTGGCCGGAAGCGGGGGTGGACGAGCTGCTGCGCAAGCGCATCATCGACCGCACGGCGCTCAAGCGCGGCGGCTCCCCGGAAGACGTGGCGCGAGCAGCGCTCTACTTCGCTTGCGATGCGCCGTTCGTCACGGGACAGGTTCTGGCGGTCGACGGCGGCCGAAGCGTCGGCTGGTAGCGGGGTCAAACTCCGCCTTCCCCGCCCGGGCGCACCAGGACCAGCGGGTGCGCGGCACGGTCGAACCGCCGCCACAGCTCCCCGATCGTGAGTCTTTCCGTCGGGTGAACGAGATCAGGAGCCAGATCGGCGAGCGGCCCCAGCATGTAGGCGCGCTTCAGCAGGTCGGGACGCGGCAGATTCAGCGTCGGTGTCTGGCGGATGAGATCGCCGTACAGCAGCACGTCGAGATCCATGGTCCGAGGCGCCCACCTTGGCGCGTCGCGCGTACGACCGCACAGCGCCTCGATGAAGTGCAGCCTCTCGACCACGTCCTCGACCGACAGATCCGTGGTGAAGCCGGCCACGAAGTTGATGAAGTCATCGCCCTCGAACCCGACCGCGCGATTTCGATACCACGGAGAGAAACGTACGCCCGGGAAGTGCTTCTCGAGCTCCCTGGACGCCATCGCGAGATGACGCTCGGGCTCGACGTTGCTGCCGGCGGCGAGGTAGACCTGTGGCATGGCTGCTCAGAGCCGCGCCGCCGCCGCGGCGGTCAGGTCCGCCCGGCTGCGCTCGATCACCACCCCCACGTCGCGCGAGTTGCGGATGGCGCCCGGCTTGTTGAGCGACACGCGCACCCACTCGACCCCGAACTCCTCCAGAAGCAACAGCGCCAGCCGGTGCGCCAGCGTCTCGACGAGCTTGAACTCGGAGGCCTCGATGTAGGCCAGCACGCGCTTGGCGACCCGCTTGTAATCCACGGTATCGGCCACATCGTCGGTGGCCGCGGCGCGGCGGCAGTCCACCGGCAGCTCGAGGTCGAGCACCACGGTCTGCTTGACGCGCCGCTCCCAATCGATGAAGCCGATGATGCACTCGGCGGCGAGTCCTCGCAGGAAGATCCGATCGCCCGAAATCAGCGCGCTGGTCATGCTTACTCTATAACCTTCTGTTTCATTCGTGGTTCCGTGGGCCGACCCGGGAGCTCGGCCCGAGAGGGATAGGCCCGGGCGCCAGCGACTCGAGCGGCCACTGCGCGCGCGCCTCGATCGCGAGGCCGCTTCGCTCGCCCCCTTTCAGGCGCGCCAGCCCCGCCACTGCGATCATCGCCGCATTGTCGGTGCAGAACTCGATCCGTGGATAGTACACGCGACCCCCACGGCGGCCGACCTCCTCGGCGAGTGCCTCGCGCAGGCGCTGATTGGCACTTACTCCGCCTGAGACCACCAGCGTGTCGAGACCGGTGACTGCGAGCGCCCGCATGGCCTTTGCGACCAGGGTGTCCACGATGGCCTCTTCGACGGCACGCGCCACGTCCGCCTTCAGCGCCGCGTTGAGCTCGCGTCCACGAAGCGCATGCAGCACCGCCGTCTTCAGACCCGAGAAGCTGAACTCCAGCCCCGGCCGATCGAGCATGGGACGGGGGAAATGGAACGTCCCGCCCGCGCCGGCGCGCGCCAGCCTCGCCAGCTCAGGCCCTCCCGGATACGGCAGGCCAAGGAGCTTGGCGGTTTTGTCGAACGCCTCCCCGGCCGCATCGTCCCGGGTATCGCCGAGGATCCGGTAGCGGCCGATGCCACTCACCTCGATGAGCTGCGTATGCCCCCCCGAGACCAGAAGCGCCAGATGGGGGAAGGGCGGCGGGCTCAGCTCGAGCAGGGGGGCGAGGAGGTGGCCTTCGAGGTGGTGCACAGCGACGGCCGGTCGTCCCCAGGCATAAGCCAGGCTGCGCGCGAGCGCCGCCCCCGTGAGCAAGGCCCCGATCAGCCCGGGGCCGGCGGTGTAAGCCACTCCGGAGAGCTCCTCCGGAGCCGTGCCGGCACGCTCCAGGGCCCGCCTCACGAGCGGCAGGAGCTTGCGCACATGGTCTCGGGAGGCCAGCTCCGGCACCACGCCACCGAAGGCGCGGTGCAGCTCGATCTGGCTGTAAAGCTCGTGTGCGAGCAGCCCCTGGTCCTCATCGAGGACCGCGGCCGCACTTTCGTCACAGGAGGACTCGATCGCCAGCACCCGCATGTTTTGCCTTTACCATCCGCCTCTACTAGAATTGCCGGCCCATTTGTCCCGGCCGTTTGCCGTCCCGGGGGCGCATTCGAGTGGTGCCCCGGGACCCCAGTGGGGGCCGGCCGTACTTTTCAGAGGTTTCGATGCCGAGCGTCCGTATCCGTGAGAACGAGTATTTCGATGCCGCCTTGCGGCGTTTCAAGCGCGCCTGCGAGAAAGCCGGCATTCTCACCGAGCTGCGTCGGCGGGAATTCTACGAGAAGCCGACCCAGGAGCGGAAACGCAAGAAAGCGGCGGCCATCAAGCGCCACATGAAGCGCGTCTCCCGCGAGAGCCTGCGCCCGGCGCGCTAAGGCTTCCCATTCTGTCATGGCGCTCAAGGAACGCATCACCGAGGACATGAAGAGCGCGATGCGCTCCGGTGACAAGGAGCGTCTGGGCACGATCCGCCTGGCGCTTGCCGCCATCAAGCAGCGGGAGGTCGACGAGCGCATCACGCTCGACGACGGCCAGATCCTCGCGGTTTTGGAAAAGATGATCAAGCAGCGCAAGGAGGCAATCGCACAGTTCGAGTCCGGCGGCCGCGCCGATCTCGTGGCCAAGGAAAGTGCCGAGATCGCCGTCCTTCAGGCGTATCTGCCGGCGCAGATGAGTGATGCCGAGCTCGACGCGCTCATCACCGAGGCCATTGGCCAGACCGGGGCCACCTCGGTCAAGGACATGGGCAAGGTCATGGCCGCAGTCAAAGCCCAGGCCCAAGGCCGCGCCGACATGGGCACGGTGAGCGCACGCGTGCGCGCCAAGCTGGGCCAGTAATCAGGCCGGTCACCGGGGTTGTCCGACCCATCATCCCGCAGAGCTTCATCGACGAGCTGATCGCCCGCACGGATATCGTGGAGGTGGTCGGCTCGCGCGTGCAGCTTGCCAAGGCCGGCCGGGAATACAAGGCCTGCTGTCCCTTCCACACCGAGAAGACCGCCTCGTTCTGGGTCAGTCCGGAGAAGCAGTTTTACCACTGCTTCGGCTGCGGGGCACACGGCACGGCGCTCAGGTTCCTGATGGAATACGACCACATGGCCTTCCCCGAGGCCGTGGAGGAGCTGGCTGGCCGCCTGGGGCTGCCCGTGCCGCATGAAGGAGGCGGTGGCGCCCCGAAGCCGCAGGACGCATCGCTCTATGAGCTGATGGCCCGCGTGGCGCAGTTCTATGCCGAGACGCTGAAGCGCGATGAGCGCGCGAGGCGGTATCTCGCTCAGCGCGGGCTGACGGCCGAGATCATGCAGCGCTTCGGTATCGGCTATGCGCCCGACGCATGGAATGCTCTCCTGAAGCGCTTCGGAGCCGGCGAGCGCGACCGGCAGATCCTTGGGGAGCTCGGCCTGATCATCGAGCGGGACAGAGGTCAGGTGCGCGGCGGCGAGCGCCATTATGACCGGTTCCGTGATCGCATCATGTTTCCCATCCGGGACAGCCGCGGCCGGGTCATCGCCTTCGGCGGGCGGGTCATCGACCGCGGCGAGCCGAAGTACCTGAATTCCCCGGAGACCTCGCTTTTCCACAAAGGGCGTGAGCTCTACGGCCTGTACGAGACCCGCCTCGCCCGCTCGAGCCTCAAGCGGCTGCTGGTGGTCGAGGGCTACATGGACGTGGTGCGGCTGCATCAGGCGGGCATCGCCTATGCGGTGGCCACGCTTGGAACTGCCACCACACCCGAGCACTTGTCGCGCATCTTCCGACTGGTCCGGGAGGTGGTGTTCGCCTTCGACGGCGACCGGGCCGGACGGGGGGCGGCCTGGCGGGCCCTGCAACACGCCCTGCCGGAAGCCCGTGAAGGCCGGGAGATCCATTTCCTGTTCCTACCCGAGGGGCACGACCCGGATACGCTGGTGGGCGCGGAGGGGCGGGAAGCGTTCGAGAGGCGCCTCGACGCCGCCTTGCCCCTGTCCGAGTACCTCGTAAGGGAGTTGTCCGCGCAGTGCGATATCGCCCATGCTGACGGGCGCGCGCGCTTTGCCGAAGCCGCCCGTCCGCTCGTCTACAGGGTTCCGGAAGGCGTCTACCGGGAACTGCTCCTGGCACGGGTGGCCGAAATCGTAGGATTGGCGCCGCAGCGACTGCAAGCCTTGTGGGCCGGGGGCGAGCCACCGGAGCAGGCTGCTCAGGCTCCCGCTCGCCCGCGCCCCAGTCGCAGCGCCGGTCGAGGCAGCCTGGTCCGTCAGGCCGTCGTGCGCCTGGTCCGATTCCCGGCGACGGCCGGCTCGGTCACCGACGCAGAGCGTGCGGGAATCGACGATTGCAGCGAGCCAGGCGCCGATTTGCTGCGTGCGCTGCTCGATGATTTGCGCGAGCGGCCGTTAAAGATCTCGGCGCAAGTGCTGGAGCGCTGGGCGGCAAAGCCCGGAGGGGAGCACTTGGGCCGCCTGCTGGAGCGGGAAGAGGTACTGGATGATGAGGCGGCCGCCACCGTGGAGCTGCGCGCGGTGCTCGTGAAGCTAGCGGACTCGGTGCTGGAACGGCGACTGGATGCTTTGATTGCCAAGCAGGCCGCCACCGGCGGGTTGAGCGAAGATGAATTACTGGAATTTCAAAGACTTATGATCAGAAAGGCCGATAGACCGCGGTAGACCGGACATTCTCGAGGTGAACTTGTGGTACCGCTGTCAGACTAATACACTTCCCGGATTTACTTTGGCGCCCCTTGAGTTGGCCCGTGCCCGCCAGCAGATAGGGCCTTGAGCCCCCCGGCCAAACCCTTTCGAGACTCAATGAAAGCGAAGCATAAGACATCCTCCGCCGGCCGGAAACGGCCCACCGCGCATGCGGACAAGACCGCCCGGACCGCCGGCGCCGAGAAGTCGGCGCACGCGGCGCAGGCCCGCGCGTCCTCGTCCTCAGCCAAGGTCCACGCGAAGTCCACTGTGGCGCCCAAGAAGGCTGCCGCGGCCCCGGCCGCGCACGAAGAGGACGCCGCCAGGCACGCTGCCGAAAAGCGTCCTGCGGCCGAGCGGCGTTCACCCATGCCGGAAGACCGTCAATCGCAGCTGAAACTGCTGATTGCCCGCGGCAAAGAGCAGGGCTACCTCACGTACTCGCAGGTGAACGACCACCTGCCCTCCGAGATCGTCGATCCGGAGCAGATCGAGGATATCGTCAACACCATCAACGAGATGGGCATCCCGGTGTACGAGAAGGCACCGGATACCGAATCGCTGCTCGCGGGCGAGCCCTCCGCGCCCGCCGATGAGGAAGCGATCGAGGAAGCCGCGGCCGTGCTGGCGGCGCTCGATGCCGAGCTCGGCCGCACCACCGACCCGGTCCGCATGTACATGCGCGAGATGGGCACCGTGGAGCTGCTTACCCGCGAGGGCGAGATCCGCATCGCCCGGCGCATCGAGGAGGGCCTGGAGGCGGTGCGCCGCCAGCTCGCCCTGTTCCCCTCGACCTACGAGTGCCTGCTGCAGGCCTACGAGCCGGTCAAGACCGGCCAGACGCGCCTGGTGGACGTCATTGTCGGGTTCGTGGATCCCAACGCCCCGGATGTCATCGCACAGCCGCAGAATCCGACCAAGATGGAAGTGACCGCGCAGGAGGAGTCCGACGAGGAGGACT
>JAJZLX010000233.1 GCA_021850555.1 Pseudomonadota bacterium
CGATGCGCTGCGGCGAGCAGATCCGCGGGCGCCTGATCCTCGTTTGGCGAGCGCAGCAGCAGCTCGAAGCCCTCCGGGTCCCCGCGTCCCTGCAGCGGCATGATCCGCTGCGCAACCAGAGTGAACCGGTCATTCTGGAGCGCTTCCCGCAGCCGGATGACAGCGATGGAGTCGGATTTACGCCGGATCATCGAATCATCATCGTCCTGGTAGATCTCGACGCCCCCACGCCCGTGATCCTTGGCGCTCCGGCAGGCGAGCTGGGCAAGCGCGAGCGCACTTGGGAACTCTCGCGGCTGCGTAAAGCAGGCGATTCCGCAACTCAGGGACACTGGCTCATCGCCCGCCGCAGCGGGGTCGAGCGGCAGCCGTGCCGCGGCCGCCTGTAGAGCTCGGGCCGTGTCGGCAGCCGCCCCGGCGTCGACATTGGGCAGCGCGATGGCAAATTTGTCGCTCGAGATGCGCGCCGCCACGGCATGGGGCGGCAGGTGCGGCTTAGCGAAAAGCTGCGCCACACGAACGATGAGCGCGTCTCCGGCATCGAAACCCTTCGTGTCATTGACGATACCCAACCGCTCGATGCCGAGGAAGATGACACCGTGCGGGCCTGGCGGTTGGGGTGTCGCCTGTGCCCAGGCTGCCACATGGATTTGCGCGCTCGAGCGGGTGCGCAGGCCCGTCAGGACATCGAAGTCCGTCTCGAGCACGGAGGCCACGTGACGACCCAGGTGCTTCACCAGCGACAGATGTCTTCGGGTAAATTCGGGCGCACCCTCCGGGCGCAGGAGCATTAGCGCGCCGGCCGGTACGCGCTCGTGCCCGTTCACCGGCACGGCGAGGAGTCTCACGGCCAACGGTGCGCCCCTCGCCGCTGCGCCCCGGTTCCAGGTTGTCGTCTTATTGACCACCAGGGGCCGATTCTTGTTCTGAATCCAGCTGAGTATCGGTGGTGCGAGACGCCGGAGCGCATCCTCGGCGCCAGAGGCCACCTCAGCGGTGCGGATAATTCGCAGATGGCTCTCCGGCACCACGAGCGCGCCCAGCACGCATTCCAGGTGAGCCACCGAGGCGCCCACCAACTCCGCCAGTCGCTCGCCGCGATCAGAGCGAGGCTGAGATGCGCCTCGATTGGGAACGGGGGATGTGACCTCATACAGCCACTCGAGGTCACGAACCCCCTCGTGCGCCGCGAATCCTCGAGTACTCTCTGCGGCGTAGCGCGCCAAGTGATCCCCGACGCAGGCCAGCGCCGGTTCGAGCTGCGCCTGCAGGGTCTCGACGGGCGGACAATCTCCTCCGGAGGCGCTGTGAAAGATCACCAGACACACCCCGGCCACCGCAGGGGCAAGTCGCTTCGCTCCTCGGCTTCCACTCCCGGCGTACAGAACGAACGCTGCCGCGCGCTCGGAAGCGCTGACCGGCAAAATCGCGTTCAAAGGACTGCGGCCCGATCCGATGGCAGTGGATTTCAAGACTGAACGAATCTGAAGCCGAACCTGGGACAGCGGTACCGGACCACGGTTTCTGAGGGGTCTGCCTCGGGCGTCGAAAAACGCCACCGCCCGTATGCCCGGTACGAGCCGCTCGATGACTTGGGCGTGCCGGCCGAGAAACTCATATCCAGCCGCACCGTGGTCGCTGCGCGCCATGCACCCTCCGAATCCCGACGCAGCGGAAACGCATTCGTCCCGCCAGCAAATCGCTCTGCGAGCGCTATGTGCGCAGCACAGCATGCTTTCGCGCGATCTCAACGAGGTCGCGCCACATCGCCTGCTCAAACGCCTCGTTGGTCGTCATCCATAGAATGATAAACCGCACTCGCGCATCCAGATGCCGACAGAGGCAGCTGATATAAGATTCGCCTCGACGCCGCGTTCGATCGGTTGCATCAATCGCATTGAGCGCAAACTCCTTCAGGCATTCTTTTGACGGAAGGTTGTCCACGCCATTCGCGCTCAGCTGTTCCTCGAGATAGCGCCCGGCGGCTGTGAGCTTCGGAATGGCGGGATCCTCCGCTGTGCTCGATCGGGTCACGCATCGACTCCGGCGATTATTTTTGAAATTCTTGCGCACCAATGCCGATTTCCGTGAGACTTCCGTCTCAATTTGGAGACAATCCGCGCGCGCGGAACCCCCGTCGCCACCATGCACCGAGGCGCGAGGACCCAGGATGCCGTCCCCCCCGGCGCTCGAGCAGGCCGAGTTGTGATTGGAATGCGTCGCGGCGGCCATGCGCAGGAGCGCTCGCGCAGCCGCATTCGAATGACCGAGGCTGGCGGCACAACGCTTCTCGAGCGGCGTTCACCATGTGGCATGCTGTGCGGGACGCGCTACCGCCGCGGGCTTGAGCCGCTCGTGTCGATACATGCAGCTCACACCCGATCGCAAGTTCACAGCACGTGATTACGTCAAATTCACGCCGCTCGCCGCTTGTCGGCTGTAGAGGGCCGTCGGTCGGGACCAATTTCTGCGCGCGAGGGTTCGCTGAATAATATCCTGCGCGCCATTGAACAACTGTCGTTCCATGTCGTGCACAATGTGTAGGCAAACAGGCGGGAAGCCCTAAATCGCTGGAGAATTGATCGTCATGAAACACTTCGCGCGCACCATCCTGTTACGGCGCCATCTGCGCACCGCCGCACTCGCGTTGCTCGCTCTCCCATTGACGGCCTGCGGTGGGAGTAGTTCCTCATCTGCTCCGGCCACCATGAATCTCGGCGTCACCGACGGTCCGGTGGCCTCCGCGAGCGCGGTGGTCATCTCCTTCACGGGCGTCGAACTGCAGCCCAGCGGCGGGGGCAGCTCC
>JAJZLX010000424.1 GCA_021850555.1 Pseudomonadota bacterium
GGGCGTTTTGATTGGCGTCAGACCCCGGGCCCTCGGTGCGCAGCGCCGTCGGAGGCAGCTTTGCCAGCCCTTTATGCCTCGCCGCCGCGGCGCTGTCCAGTGCCGTCGGGGAGGGGGTCTTGGGGCCGCTCGAGGAGCCGGCAACCTACCGGCTCTACCATTGTCGCCGCTGCGGGATGCAGGTGTGCATCTGCGCGCAATGCGATTGCGGGAACCTGTACTGCCCCGGGGAGTGCGCCGAGTTCGCTCGCCGGGAGTCTGTGCGCCGCGCCGGTGCTCGCTACCAGCGCACCCTGCGTGGAGCGCGCCGCCACGCTGAACGACAACGGCGCTACCGAGAGCGGCGACGGCAAGAGGTGACGCATCACGGCTTTTCTCTCCTGACGCGCCGGTGCAGCGTATCGCGGCATCTGGCCAGCGCGAGCGAGTCGAGCGATGTTGCCTCCAAAGAGCCTGCCCGTACTCCCACCCGTCTGCTGCAGACGCGCTGTGCGTTCTGTGGGCGGCCGTTGCCGCCCTTTGCTCGGCTTCACCCCTGGCGCTGGAGCGGATGAGTCCCATCCTGCACGACAGCTGAGGGTACGGCGATGATCTCGCGCGAGCTCGAGGCCGAGATCCTGCGCCTGTACCACGCCGAGCACTGGCGGATCGGCACGCTCGCGCAGCAGCTGAACATCCACCACGACACCGTGCGGCGCGTGCTGACGCAGGCGGGCATCCCCGCCGCCGAGCAGTCCCCGCGCGGCTCGATCGCCGACCCCTTCGTGCCGTTCATCCAGGACACCCTCGCACGCTACCCGAGCTTGCGCGCCTCGCGCCTGTACGACATGGTGCGCGAGCGCGGCTATCCGGGCCGGCCCGATCACTTCCGCGCGATCGTCGCCCGGTACCGGCCGCGGCCGCCCGCCGAGGCGTATCTGCGGCTGCGCACCTTGCCGGGTGACCAAGGTCAGTGCGACTGGGCGCACTTCGGCAAGATCTCCCTCGGCAAGGCGTTACGGCCGTTGATGGCCTTCGTGATGGTGCTCTCGTACTCGCGGCACCTGTTCCTGCGCTTCTACCTCGGGGCGGCGATGAGCGCCTTCTTGGATGGCCACGTGCGCGCCTTCAGCGCCTTCGGGTCCGTTCCCCGTACCGTCCTGTATGACACCCATTAGCCGGCCCAAGTCAAGCGCGCGCTCTTTCCTCCGCAACCCCTTCCCGTGATTACGTTAATCATTTTCTGCCCCGCCGTCCTTCCCCCGTTTGTTCGAGACTCAAACCGCGCCCGGTTTCTCTTGCTGCGTGGTTGCGATCGGAAGATCGCACCAGACACCCATCGGGTTCGAGTCAGCGGCGTGCTTGCGCTCACCGCTGCCCTGGCGGCAGTCGCCGCCCCAGAAAAACATTGGTACCAGACCGTGTCCATAGGTTTCATGACAAATCGATGGCTGTCCGCGGCGGACGCCAATCCACTTCGGCTCACAATCTGGGCGATTCATCGTCATCGAACCTTTCACTTCATTCGGGCGGCACAGACGCCCTGTTCAATCAAGTTATTGGATTACACCCCAGTCGTACAGGCTGACTCAGGGCGCCTGGCCAAACTGTTACGCAAAACATCGGCTCACCTCGAAGGGCTTGCCCTCCGTCAGCATGTGATAGCACGCGCGCGCCAATTTGTGAGCGAGCGCCTTTCTGGCGACGACCGCATTGCGCTGGCGTTTCTTACGTTCGTAGAAGCTCTTCGCCTGCGGGCAGTAGCGCAGCGCCATGTGCGCTGCCTCCACGAAAGCCCAGGAGAGATACTTGTTGCCGTTCTTCGCGTTCCCTTCGCCTTTCTTCTTCGCATTGCTCTCGCGCAATGACCGGACGCAACGGCAGTAGGAGCTGAAATCCCCTACGCTCGCAAAACGCCTCATCTCCCCGATCTCCAGCACGATCACCGTGGCCAACACCACGCCAATGCCGGGCATCGATTGGAGCAGCGTGTACTCGGGCCGGCCTTTCACTTGCTCGAGCAAGCGTTGCTCGAGCCGCACAATCTGCTCATCCAATGTCTTCATCACCGCCACATTGGCTTGTACGCTCATCGCCACATTTGGAGAAAAGCCCAGCTGCTCCACCGCCGCGGGCGTCAGGCGTTTTACCTCGGCGCTTTTCAGGCGATGGCCGGTGTGCCGCGACATCACGTTCTCAATCGAGAGCACTTGTGTGGTGCGCATGCGCACCAGCTGCATGCGCCGTCGCGCCAGATCCCGCACGGCGCGCAGCTCGGGCGGGCAAATGTAGCCCTGCGGCAGGATATTCAACCGCAGCAGCTGCGCCAGATGCAAAGCGTCAGCCAAGTCTCCACTGTACTTCAATCCATCGTACTTCTTGATCGCCACCGTATTCGCCAGATGCACCCTGTAGCCGGCTGCCTGCAGCCCGTCGACGAGCCAGTACCAGTTGTACGTGGCCTCCACCACGACGCCTGCGAGCTCCGCCCGGTGTGGCTCGAGCGCCCCCAGAATCTCCGGCAGATCATTCGGCAAACGCTGCTGATACACGATCCGGTCCACCTCGTCTGTCACGACTACGACACTGTTGTTCGAGTGCAGGTCGATTCCGCTAAACTTCTTCATACGGCCTCCCATCGGGTCAAAGTCGAAACGAAGCACTTTGACTTTAACCCAACCGCCCTCTTCGGGAGGGCGGGGGAGGCCGGCTAGATGATTATCAATCTACGCTCGGCGGTCCTCGAGCGGGCACACCTTGAGCGCGCCCCGGATGCGATCCGCTTCCACCCGACACTGCTCGAGCTCTCCGCCTGGTACCGGTT
>JAJZLX010000013.1 GCA_021850555.1 Pseudomonadota bacterium
GGACTTCACCTGGTGGAGGGGGAAGGATTCGAACCTTCGAAGGCGTAAGCCGGCAGATTTACAGTCTGCTCCCGTTGACCGCTTGGGTACCCCTCCGCGAAAACGAGCCGCGTATTCTGATTTCGGGCCGTGCCGGTGTCAATGCGTTTTTGGCGCACTATTTGCACCACCCTGGGCGGGGTCTCGGCCGGGTCTCCCACCCGAAGCACTCATTGCGGCCAAGGCCGCGCTGAGGGTCTCATTCAGGTACCGCCAGTCGCCGGGTTTGAGATCCCGGGGCAGCTCGACGGGACCATAGCGCAAGCGCAGCAGGCGGCTCACCTCATGGCCGACGGCCTCCCAGAGCCGGCGCACTTCTCGATTGCGGCCCTCGTGCAGGACCACACGGTAGACGGCATTGCGGACGTCATCAGGCCCAGGCATAGCTTGCGGTGAAGAGAGCTCGATGCGGTCGAAGGCGGCCGGGCCATCATCCAGCTCCACCCCTCGCAGCAATTGCTTTATTGTCTCCGGCCGCGGCCGCCCCCTGAGCCGGACGAGGTACTCGCGCTCGATCCGGCTGGACGGATGCATCAGCCGGTGCGCCAGCTCCCCATCGGTGGTAAAGAGCAGCAGGCCAGCGGTATTGACGTCCAGGCGGCCGACCACGATCCAGCGCCCGTGCCGCGGAGCCGGCAAGCGGTCGAAGACCGTGGGACGGCCCTGGGGATCGCGCCGGGTGGTCACCTCGCCGATGGGCTTGTAGTACAGGAGCGCCTGCCCAAGCCCTGCCTGCACAAGCTTAAGGTCGAGCCGGTGACCGTCGAGGCAAATCTCCTCCCCAGCGACGGCCCGGTCGCCGAGCTGCGCAAGGCGCCCACCCACCGTGAGACGCCCCTCGCGGATCCATTGCTCCACCTGGCGCCGAGAGCCGATCCCGGCGGAGGCAAGGAGTTTTTGCAAGCGGGTCATGCGCGCGGACGGGTCCGGGAGAAGGGACGGTCCATGATAACCTGCGGATATGAGGAGATAGCCCACCATTGTTTGTGGCGCCGACCCGTGCAAGGGTAGAACGAATCCCTGGCAGGAGGATTTCCCGTGATCTACGACAGCATCCTCGACACGATCGGCGGCACACCCATCGTGCGCATCGGGCGGCTTGCTCCAAGCCACGTCACGATGTACGTCAAGTGCGAATTCTTCAATCCGTTGGGCTCGGTCAAGGACCGCCTCGCGATCGCGGTCATCGAGGATGCCGAGCAGAAAGGCACGCTCAAGCCTGGACAGACGGTGGTCGAGGCCACCTCGGGCAATACCGGAATCGCACTCGCGATGGTCTGTGCGGCCAAGGGGTACCCGTTCGTTGCGGTCATGGCCGAAAGCTTCTCGATCGAGCGGCGCAAGATCATGCGCCTGCTCGGCGCGCGCGTGATGCTGACACCGGCGGCGGAACGGGGCACAGGCATGGTCCGCAAAGCCGAGGAGCTCTCCCGCAAACACGGCTGGTTCCTCCCTCGGCAGTTCGAGAACCCGGCCAATCCGGCCTACCACCGCAGCACCACCGGCCCTGAGATCCTCAAAGACTTCGCCGGAGCCCGGCTCGATTACTTTGTCAGCGGCTGGGGCACGGGCGGCACCCTGACCGGTGCGGGACAGATGATCCGCCTCGCCCGGCCGCAAGTGCAGATCATCGCCAGCGAGCCCGCCGCCGCGGCCCTGCTCTCGGGTCAGGCCTTCTCGTCCCACAAGATTCAGGGGTGGACCCCGGACTTCGTTCCCGAGGTACTCGACCGCAAAGTCCCGCATCGCATCGTAACCGTGAAGGACGAGGAGGCGATCGAGACAGCCCGTGCGCTGGCGCGCAGCGAGGGCATTTTCTGCGGAATTTCCTCGGGCGGAACGTTCGCGGCGGCCCTCAAGGTCGCCGCCGAGGCCGAGGCGGGCTCCGTCATTCTGGCCATGCTGCCGGACACGGGCGAGCGCTACTTGTCGACGCCGCTGTTCGAAGGTATTGCCGAAGGCGGCGACCCGGAGCCCTGAGACCCGCCGCAATGATGGCCACACCCGTCCCACAGACAGAGCACGAGGAGCCGGATGCCCGACGCTACGTGAAGCTTTCGGATCCTTTCCCCATGTGGCAGGGCGGAACGCTGCACGGCGGGCAGATTGCATACGAGACCTGGGGCAGGCTCAACCGGACCCGGGACAACGCATTGCTGCTCTTTACCGGTCTCTCGCCGTCGGCCCATGCGGCGTCCTCGCCCGAGGACCCGAGGAGCGGCTGGTGGCAGCGCATGATCGGACCGGGACTCGCCGTGGATACGGACCGGTACTTCGTCATTTGCGTCAACTCGCTCGGCAGTTGCTTCGGCTCGACGGGCCCCGCTTCGATCAACCCGGCGACCGGGGAGCTCTACCGGCTCGAGTTCCCGGATCTATCGGTCGAGGACATCGCCCGCGCAGGCCACGAAGTCGTGCGCTCGTTCGGCATCCTGCGCCTGGATACCGTGATGGGTCCCTCGCTGGGCGGCATGGTGGTGCTGGCATATGCCGCCCTGTTCCCCGGCGCAGCTCGCCGTCTGGTCAGCGTCTCCGGAACGGCGGCCGCTTCGCCGTTTGCTATCGCACTGCGATCCGTGCAGCGCGATGCGATCACCTCCGATCCCGACTGGCGCAACGGCCAGTACAGCGCCGATCGGCCGCCGATCGCCGGCATGCGCCTGGCCCGCAAGCTCGGTACGCTCACCTATCGCTCGGCCGCCGAATGGCAACAGCGCTTCGATCGCCAGCCCATCCGCGCGGACCTGAAGGACCGCACGCCGTTCACCTCGGAATTCGCCGTTCAGGGCTACATGGAGGCACAGGCCAACCGCTTCGTCAGCGGCTTCGACGCCAATTGCTACCTGTACCTGTCCCGCGCGATCGACCGTTTCGATCTCGCCGCTCACGGTGAGCCCGAGACGGTGTTGCGCAAGGCGAGCCTGGAGCGCGCCCTGGTGATCGGGGTCGAATCGGACCTGCTGTTCCCGATCAGCGAGCAGCGCTCGCTCGCTCAGGCGCTCGAGGCCGCGGGGACCGCGACTCGTTTCGCCCCGCTGCCCTGCATCGAGGGCCATGACGCGTTCCTCATCGACATCGAGCGCTTCGGGCGCGAGATAGGCACGTTCCTCGCGGGCTAGGACGCCCCGCAGCCACGTCACCGGTTATTCCGCGCAAAGCGCTGCTGCGCGAGGGCTCGGCGAGCGGCGCGGGCCTCTCGAGACCCGCCAGGAAAACGTAAGGTGCCCTCAGGGGCTGCTTCACGAAGGGGGAAGTGGCGCCTGGCGGCAGCGCCCGCCTCCAGGGATGGGCTGTGCAACGTGTTCCCGAGCCCGCGGTAGAGGTATAGGGTCTTGCGGAAATCGCCGGAAGCGATTCGAACGCCCGAAGACCCGTCCCCCGAAGCGACGTACCGCAGGAGGAGCCCGGCAACTCACCCCGACACTCCGCACGGCACAGCGGGCGAAGGGCCGATCCCGAGCCCGCGGTAGAGGTATAGGGTCTTGCGGAAATCGCCGGGAGCGATTTCCGCCAATCAAGATAAGTTCAATCGCACCTTGGTCCAGCCGGAACGGAGGCATAATCTGCGCAAGAGGCAACCCTAGACCGGTCACCGCCCAGAGAACCCACTTGGAACGTCGGCTGCATACCCGTCATCGTGCCCGAACCACCGTCTATGTCAGCATCCCCGGCGGTTGCCGCAAGCTCTGTCGGGCGATCAACCTCAGCGCGACCGGCGTTTTCATCGAGACCGACAATCTGGGCCTGCGCAAGGGCCAGCAGGTCGTACTGTCATTTGCGATCAACCTGGGCTCCATCACCAAGCTGCATCGGCGTACTGCCGTGGTGGCGCACGTCTCGCGCGGCGGCACGGGCCTGATGATGGAAACCTACAACACTGCGCGGGCGTTGTAAGCGCTTTCACTCCGCCTGCGGCCGCCGGTCCCGGCCGCCGTCCCATCCCCGTCCGAAAATGGCTAGTTGCGGCAACGCGCCCGGCGTATGGTCATGCCCATGAGAAGCGAGTTGCCATTTGATCTGCCGGTGCTCGAGCGGGCGCGCCTCAGCCGGGATCCGCGCTTCGACGGCAAGTTCTTCATCGCGGTCACCTCGACCGGCATCTACTGCCGGCCCGTCTGCCCGGCAGCCCCGAGCGCCAAGAGCCGCCACACCCGCTATTTCACCAGCGCCGCCGCGGCGCACGAGGCGGGCTTTCGCCCCTGCCTGCGCTGCCGGCCGGAAGCCGCGCCCGGGACCCCGGCATGGACTGGCACCTCGGCGGTGGTGCGGCGCGCGTTGCGGCTGATCCAGGACGGGGCGCTCGATGAGCAGACGGTGGGCGAATTCGCCGCGCGTCTGGGGCTTGGGCCACGGCACCTCGACCGGCTGTTTACCCAACACGTGGGCGCCTCTCCGCTGGCCATCGCGCAGACACGGCGGCTGCACTTCGCCAAGCGGCTGATCGACGAGAGCGATCTGCCAATGACCGAAGTCGCGCTGGCGGCCGGATTCGGCAGCCTGCGCCGATTCAACGACGCGTTCCGCAAGGCCTACGCAGTGTCGCCGCGGGGGCTTCGCAAACAGCGTGGCGAGCAGCCGCCACGCGGCGCGGCCGGCGAGGTGCGCCTCACCCTCGCCTACCGACCGCCTTACGATTGGGGTCATCTGCGGGATTTTCTGGGTCAGCGCGCGATTCCCGGCGTGGAGAAAGTCGATGCGCTCAGCTATACGCGCCTCATCCGCACGGCCGAAGGGCATGCCGAAATCTGCATTCGACCGCTCCCCGAGCGCGATGCGCTCGAGCTGCGCGTAGATGGCGCACCGGCGGGCGCGCTGTTCCAGATCGCCTCGGCCGCCCGCCGCGTCTTCGATCTGTCGGGTGACCCGGAACGGGTCGCGCAGAGCCTGGGCGCCGACCGGCTGCTGCGCCCGCTGGTCCGAAGGCGTCCGGGGCTGCGCATCCCCGGAGCATGGGACCCGTTCGAGTGCGCGGTACGCGCCGTGCTGGGCCAACAGGTCACGGTTGCGGCGGCACGCACCCTGGCGGCCCGGCTGGTGCAGCGGGCCGGGCGGCCCGCGGCCGGCACGGAAGGCCTGACCCACCTGTTCCCCACTGCACAGGCGCTTGCGGCGGCAAATCTCGACGGCTTGGGCCTCACCGGCGCCCGCATCACCGCAGTCAAGGCGCTGGCGACAGCGGTCGCCGAGGGCCGGATCGCGTTCGACCGCCCCGCGGGGGAGGTGATGGAGAGCCTCAGGGCCTTGCCGGGTTTCGGAGAGTGGACGGCGCAGTACATCGCGCTGCGCTCCCTCGGGGAGCCGGATGCGCTGCCGGGCGCCGACCTGGTGCTGCGGCGCATGGCCAGCTGCGGGAAAGGCCCGTTGTCGACGAAGGAGATGGAACGGCGGGCCGAGCGCTGGCGCCCGTGGCGCAGCTACGCGGTGATGCATTTGTGGTGCGCGGCGGGCGAGCCGCGGGCTCGAGATGCGCCGCGGAACGTGCACAGCGCATCTCGCGGGAAAGGCGCAAAGCGGGTTGGGAGATAGAAATCATGACACCATCGACGCAGAAATGCTGGTGTGAGATCGACGCGCCCGTCGGCAAGCTGTTGCTTGCCGGGGACGGCATTCATTTGACGCACGTTTGTTTCCAGTCGGGGCCGCATCCGATGCGCCCGCCGCAGGATTGGGCAGCCTCGAGAGAGCCGTTCGAGACGGCGATCGCGCAGCTGCACGAGTATTTCGAAGGCCGGCGCCGCAAATTCGAATTGGCGCTCGCACCCGCCGGAACCGACTTCCAGCGGCGGGTCTGGCGCGCCCTTGCCACCATTGCCTACGGTGAGACGATCAGTTACGGCGGATTGGCGCATCGCATCGGCAATCCACGCGCCTCGCGCGCGGTGGGACTCGCCAACGGCGCCAATCCCTTGCCGATCGTCGTGCCCTGCCACCGCGTGATCGGGGCGAACGGGTCGCTCACCGGCTTCGGCGGCGGCCTGCCGATCAAGCGGGCACTGCTGGCGCTTGAGGGCGCACTGCCTGGCGCAAGAGAGGACCAGTCCGGGCAGAAAACCCTCTGGGCATAGTGCGTGTCCCGCGCCGGCCTTCACTGGGTCGTCGCGGTCATTCCCCCGGAACCTTTCACTATGCAGCTCACGCGGGCACAGCTATCTGACTCGAAATGCCCATTTACTTGCTTTAGTCAACTATGTGGCTCATACTATTTCTATGAGCGCAACCGAGAATGTCGTGGTCGGCGCGGTGACGCCGGTGGGTACCGCGGAGGCAATCGAAGGCATCCGTGATTTCAACCGTTTCTATACCCGTCACATAGGGCTGCTGAATCAGCGGTTCCTGAGCAGCCCGTTCACGCTGACCGAGGTTCGCGTGCTCTACGAGCTCGCTCAGCGAACGACCTCCACAGCCACGGAGATTGCCGGTGGGTTGTCGCTCGATCCGGGCTACCTCAGCCGGCTGCTGAACAAACTCGAGCGACAGCACTACCTGAATCGCGGTCGTGCCGAGCATGACGCGCGCCAGCGGCCCCTGAGCCTGACCGAAAAGGGCATTGACCTGTTCAAGAAGCTCGATCAGACCTCGAGCGAAGCGGTCGCCACCCTGATCGAGGGACTCTCCCCCGCCCGGGTCAGCGAGCTGCTTACCGCCATGAGCACGGTGCGGCGGCTGCTGAGTCCCGTGGCGGCGCAGCCCGATTGCCACCTGCGTCCGCTGCAGATCGGGGACGTCGGCTGGATCATCCACCGCCAGGGACTGCTGTATGCCGGGGAGTATGGCTGGGATGCGACATACGAGGCGCTGGTGGCCGAGATCCTCGCCCACTTCGTCGCGCACTTTGATTCGAGCGCTGAGAACGCTTGGGTGGCCGAGCGGGACGGCTCCATCGTCGGCTCCGTCTTCCTGGTGAAAGCGTCCGACCGGGTCGCAAAGCTGCGGCTTCTCTACGTCGAGCCAAGTGCGCGCGGGCTCGGCATCGGCAGGCGCCTCGTGCACGAGTGCATCGCGGACGCGCGTGAGAAAGGATACGAGACGCTCACGCTGTGGACCAACGACGTACTGGCGTCGGCGCGGCGCATCTACCAGGCCGAAGGCTTCCGGCTGGTCAAAGAGGAGCGACACCACTCCTTCGGCTGCGATCTCGTCGGCCAGAACTGGGAACTGACGCTCTAGCGCCCGCCGCGGCCCCGGGCGCCACCAGGCACGGGATCACCCAACATGGGCGCCCAATGTCCTGTGAGACAACTCTTCTTTGGGAAGATGAGCCGGACGGCGGACTCCCGCACCTCAGCTCTCCCAGTAGTCCTTGCGCGCGTACAGCTTCGCGTAAAAATCGAGGAACGCGCGCACCTTGGAAGCGACCGTCTTCTTGGGCGGATACACGCCCCATACGGCCGGCGCAGCGCGCGTGGGCTGTGCCTCCCAGCCCGGCAAAAGCCGCACGAGCTTCCCCTCGCGAAGCGCACGACCGACTGCCCACGCAGGCAGCAGCGCGATGCCGCGACCGGCAATCGCCATCTCCTGCATCGCATCCGTATCGTTGATGCGCACCCGGCCGCTCAGCTGAACCGCGACCTTCTCGGACCGCTCACGATGCGATGTGTCGACGAGAAACCACTTGTCGTCGGTCTTCAAGGCGAACCTGATCGCCGCGTGCCCGGCCAGATCCGCAGGCGTGCCCGGCGCACCGTTCTCGGCCACATAGCCCGGGCTTGCGCACACGATCCTGCGATGCACGGCGAGCTGGCGGGCCATGAGCTGTGAATCCGGGAGCGCGCCTATCCTGACGGCCAGGTCGATCCGCGAATCAATGATGTTGAGGACCTCGTCCGTGACCACCGCATCGACATCAATCCTGGGATATTCATCCAGAAACGCAGGCAAGTGCGGTATGACGTGCCGGCGCCCGAAGGACCTCGGCATAGTCACGCGCAGCACGCCCTGGGGAGATTTGTTAAGTGCCGAGGCGACCGCGCAGGCCTCATCGAGATCCCTGATGACGATGAGGGCATGTTCCCGAAACACATGCCCCCCCTCCGTCAGAACGAGTCCGCGCGTCGAGCGGTTGAAAAGCGCGATTCCAAGATCCCGCTCGAGCTCGTCGATGTAGCGCGATACCGTGGAGGTCTTGACCTCGATTTTCCCGGCGGCCTTGCTGAAACTGCCAAGGTCGGCGGCGTGAAGAAAGGCTCGTATCGCGGAAAAGTAGTCCACCGTCTGCTCGTCGCACTGGCTGAGCATCGTCCCGGCCGGCAGCGCCCATCCGCGCCGCCGCTCCGATCATGATTGAGCACGGGGACTCTATCATACCCGCCATGGCGCGTTGACGGCCCTGCGCGGCGCCTCCCGGATAGCCGGTGTGACGGCCCTCGTCATGGCACAGCCGAGACTCCGGCCTGACGCTCCATGGGCCAACAGCGCGTGACCGCACACCGGCGCTCCACTTCGCTCGCGCGCCGGTCACGCGCTCTCGGCGCCATGCATTAGCCCTTTTCCGCCTACCGCGCGAACCGGATGTCGAGCGAGCGCAGATAGGTGTGCAGTCCCGCATCCTGGAACGGGATCAGATAGCCATTCGCACCGGACTCGTTGAAGTGGGCATGCCAGTGACCCGGGGGCGTGACGAAAGCCATGCCGGGTGACCAGTCGACGCGCTGCGGATCGACGATGTTTCCCTTCCCGTCGAGCTCGGTGCCCACCAGCGTGTAGCAGCCCGGCTTGCATTCCGAGATGAAGTCGAGCGCGATCGACTGATGGCGGTGCGGCTTCTGCATGGAATTCGGCTTCACGACGCCGAACATGGCCCACATCGAGTGGGTCACCGTGCGAGTCTGCGGAAAATTCGCGTTGCCGAACAGAACGCTGACCCGGTTCCGCCCGGCGGCGCCCGGAGCATTTGCGACCTTCAAAAGCTCCTTCTGCGCCTGATCGGCAGGGTACAGCGTGGGCGAGAAGCGCGGCTTGCTGAGCGTCACACCGAGGTAACTCAGCAACGGCTCGTCGTTGACGTTGTAAATTCGTGCCGTCTCGTCAGCGGTCAGAACGGCCTCGACGCCGCCCGGAAGCGCGAAAAAATCGCCCTTTGCGAATGGGAAAATGGTCTCGCCCTGTTGAACGGTTCCCGAGCCGTCGAAGACGTAGAACACCTGGGAGGTCGCATTGGGGTTCAGCGTGAGGCACTCTCCGCGGACGATGCGCACGAAGCTTGCGAGCAGCCCCGGACCCGTGGCGGGCCCCTGACAGCGCAGTTGCGCAGACAGGTCCAACGGCACGACGCGCGTCGCGCCGCTGTCATAAAGAGACGCGAGGAACGTCCGATGGGGAACCGCGGTGATCAGCTTGGCGCCGATCGGGTTTGCCGAGGAAGTGTATTCGAAGTATTCGGCTTCACGCGTAACGTCCTCGGACGCGCGTCGAGCGCCGACAGCAGGTGTGTCCAACATGGCAGTCTCCAGTACAGGGCGCCCGCTCGGGGCGACTTGCGCCGATCAGCGCCGGAATCATCGCGGCAGCCGCGGGCTTCCGGGTCAATATAGGATCGGCCGATGGCCCCCGGAACGACATCGCGCGAAATTGAGCTTTGCGAAACCGGGGTGGCGCTGAGCCAAAAAAGCCGGGACGACGTTTCGTTCTCTTCATCGCAGCGGAGCCGATTGTCCCAGGCTGGCGATGAATTGCGACCTGCAGAAGGACCCGGCGGGAAATTCAGCTTTGCGAGCCGGGGAATCGCCTTCGATGCGAATCCGCGCTTCAATGTGCACGTCTGGAGTCTTCGCGTCTCAGCCCGTGCTCGGGGTGGGACACAGGGCGTCCTGATCTGCAAGGGACAAAGCGCGTGGAGGAGTGCGGGAGCAGTTCACGAGGGCGGCGCGCCGCCGCGCCCACTCTGGCAGGAACGATGTTGAGCGACGATCCGGTCCCCTCCTTTGACTCCTCCATTCCCGATGGGCCGCCGGGGTCGCCCGCGCGCGTGCCCGCCCCGGGCGCAGATGCAGCTTGCAGCGCCGGCCACAGGATATGGATCTGCAGGATCTGCGGCTGGATCTACGACGAGGCGCTTGGGCTTGCGGAGGAAGGCATTGCACCGGGTACCCGCTTCGAGGACATTCCCGACAGCTGGCGCTGTCCCTTGTGCGGCGTGGGCAAGGAAGACTTCGAGCTCACGGGATAAATGACGCCCGGCGATCCGGCGCGGTCGGCTCTCGTGCGGCGGTGCCGTGCAGGAGCGCGCCGGACCCCTGCGCCGGGTCCGGCGCACCCGGATCAGTCAGAGAGAGGCGGTCCGCCCGCCTTCTTCAACTGTTGATTGATTTTCGGAACGCTCACGTTTTGCAGATGTTCCCACTTCGCGAGCGTCGCATTCAACTCCCGTGACAGAATCGCGTAGCCGCGCACCGCGTCCGGGCTGGGAGCGGCGTCGGCGCCGTCGACCGCCCGCTCGAGGCGGGCCAGGGCCTGTGACAGCATCGCGAGACTCTGGAGATTGCGCGGCGGCGGGCTGCCAAATCCCCGATGATGCGCCGGAAACGGCTGCTCCCCGGAGAGGTGACGCGCCCTCGCATACAGCTTGGCGAGCGCATCGCGCGCCACGGCTCCCTGCCTCATCCGGGTATCGAGGGCATCGAGCAGCTTCACCGCCTGGGACTCGGCCTGGGAGGCCCGCAACTGCGCGCGCTCGACCTTGCGCGCCAGATGGAACTGACTCATCAAAGCGGCCTGCGACACTTTGACGCGCGGGTCCGGCTTCACGGTGAGCGGCTGGCGGTAAGTTGTTCCGTCCACGGTCAGCTCGACCGTGTAACGGCCCGGCGGCGCCCACACGCCGGGCTGCTCGGGACCCGTGGCGCCCGGCGCGGCTGGCTTGGCGTAATGCAGGTCCCACACCAGTCGATGCATGCCCGGCGCGGCCGAGGGGATCATCGGCGGCGGCACCCACTCTGGCGCGTATTTGAGCGTGG
Organism: Pseudomonadota bacterium; assembly: GCA_021850555.1. Next base: position 10,992 of record JAJZLX010000013.1, read on the forward strand.
CCGGATTGGGCGGCGGCACGTAGTCGGCGCTGCTGTAGCGGCGCACGACTTCGTTGCGCGCATTGAGGATGCTCACCGTGACGGGTCCTTTGACGCCCCGAGGCAACACATAATCGATATACGCGCCGTTTGGCGGATTGGCCGCCGTCGGCTCGGACTTCGGGAACGGCGTGCCGGTGAATCCGGCGGGCCGCAGCCGGAACGCGGACGCGGGCTTGAACAGCGTGACGGCACCGGCGTGCACGGCGCTCATCTGCCGCAGCGCGGTGATGTCATCCATGATCCAGACGCTGCGTCCGTGCGTTGCGAGCACCAGATCGTTGTCGCGGATCTTGATGTCACGCACCGACGAGACGGGCAGGTTCTGCTGCAGCGACTGCCAGTGAGCCCCGTCGTCGAACGACACGAACACTCCGTACTCGGTGCCGGCGTAGAGCAGGCCGGGCTTGACCGGGTCTTCGCGCACCACGTTGACGAAATCGTGGCGCGGGATGCCGTTGGTGATCAGCGTCCAGCTCCTGCCGTCATTGCGCGTCACGTAGATGTACGGCGTCTCGTCATCGAGGCGATGCCGATCGATCGCAAGGTAGGCCGTGCCGCGATGGAAGGGCGAAAGCTCGATGCACGCCACCTTCGACCAGGGCGTCAACGCCTTGGGCGTGACATTGATCCAGTGCGCCCCGCCGTCCTCGGTACGCCACACCAGGCCGTCGTCCGTGCCCGCCCAGATCGCCTTGCCGGTGAACGGCGAGGGCGCGATCGAATAGATCACCCCGCGACGCGGGCCGACGTCGATGGTGTCGGCCGCCGTCACCGGCCCGAGATTCGGCGGCACTCCGGGGTTCTTGCGGCTGAGGTCCGGACTGATCCGGCGCCAGTGCAGCCCGCCGTCGTCGGTGCTGAACAGATATTGATTGGCGAAATACAGCGTCTTGTGATCGAACGGCGAGAACACCAGCGGCAGCGTCCAGGCGCTGCGGTAGTGGGCGTTTGGATAGGCGAGCGTCGGGTCGACGTCACGCACCTGTCCGGTGCGCACGTTGAGCTTCAACACGGTGGTGGTGTTGCCCGTGCCGTCGCCGTAGATGATGTTTGGATCCTCGGGGTCGGGGACGACGTAGCCGTTCTCTCCACCGGGGGTGATCTCGCGGAACTGCTCCATGGTGATGCCATCGGAGCCGATGGTGCGGCTCGGCAGCGCAAAGGCCCCCGAGTCCTGCTGCGTGCCGTACACCCAGAACGGGAAGCGGTTGTCGGTGCTGATGTGATAGACCTGCGCGGTCGGCTGGTTGTACCAGGTGCTCCAGGTCTTGCCGCCGTCGAGAGTGACCTGCACGCCCTGGTCGCTGCCGAGGATCATGCGGTCGGTGTCCGTCGGGTCGATCCACAGCTGGTGGAAGTCATCACCGGTCGGATCGCCTTTGAGCGCGATGAAGTGCTTGCCACCGTCATCCGACCGCAGCACGATGGTATTCATCACGTACACCCGGTTGGCGTTGCTCGGGTCGACGGTGAGCGCGCAGAAATACCAGCAGCGGCGGAAGATCCGCCAGTCCCGCGACACGTGCCGCCAGTGAACGCCGCCGTCATCCGAGCGATACAGCCCGCCTGTCTTCCAGGTGCCGGCGACGAGCGCATAGACCCGATCCGGGCGTGTCGGTGCGACAGCGATTCCGATGCGTCCCGGATGGGCGGGAAACCCGTTGCCGACGATGTGGGTCCAATGGTTGCCGCCGTCGTGGGACACGTACAGTCCGCTGCCCGGACCGTCGGAGGGCGGGTAGACGCTCCAGGGCGGACGGCGGGTCTGCCACATCGCAGCGTAGATCGTGTTCGGATCGCCGGGCTTGAACGCCAGATCCGCCGCGCCGGTGGCGGGGTTGAGATAAAGAACCTTGGTCCAGTGCCGCCCGCCGTCGAGCGTGCGGAACACACCGCGCTCTGGGTTGGGACCATAAGGATGGCCCAGCGCGGCGACGAACACCCGCTCGGGGTTCTGGGGGTCGACGATGATGCTCGCGATCTGGCGGGTATCGGTGAGGCCGATGTGGGTCCACTGGGCGCCGCCGTCGGTCGACTTGTACATGCCGTCGCCCTGGGCGATGTCCGAGCGCATATCGGCCTCGCCCGTGCCGACGTAGATCGTGCGCGGCCGCGAGGGCGCGATGGCGATCGCGCCGATCGAGCCCACCGGCTCGTGATCGAAGATCGGCCGCCATGTCCGCCCGGCATTCCCGGTTTCCCACACGCCGCCGTCGACTGCGCCGAAGTAGAAATGACGGCTGTCGCCGGGAATGCCCGTCACCGCGAGGGCGCGTCCGCCGCGAAACGGCCCGATCAGCCGCCACCGCAGCGCCTGGTAGTCGGCGGGGCTCACCGCGGAAGGCGCGATCGAGGCGGCGGGCGCGGCCGCACGAGAAACGGCAGGGGAAGAATCGGCCTGAGCCATCAAGGCAGCGGCCGTTCCGAGGACGAGCAATGCAGCAGCAGCGTATCGCACCGGAAGCCTCCCACGAGGTACGGACAGGGTCGGGAACGCCGCGCGGAAGCGTTCGAGCCACGCCCGGACACCTCCCGCGACAAACGGTTAAATCTAACGGGCGGCCGGACTTTTTTCTCGTCTCGCGCCGACCCCGCACGCCGAGCCGAGCCCCTGCCGCGGTGAGTCGTTGGCCGGCATGGGCGCATCGCGCCGGCCACCGGCGGCGGCCGAACTCGAGCCCCCGCATCCTGCCCGGGCGCTCTGCGCTATCGCGACCCACGCCCGCTGCTTGCGGCCAAGGATATCAATGCCGGCTATACTGCGGGAAATTCCCGGGAATGCCTATGGCGAGTGAGACTCTGGTGACCCACCGCGGCGGCTGCCACTGCGGCCGCGTGCGCTTTGAGGTGCTGGCACCGGCTCGGATCCGTGCGTCGGAGTGCAATTGCTCGATCTGCAGCAAAGGGGGCCTGCTGCACCTGGTCGTGCGGGCCGAGCACTTCAAGCTGCTCTCGGGCCGGGAGGCGCTGACGACCTATACCTTCAACACCGGCACCGCGAAGCACCTGTTCTGCTCGGTGTGCGGCGTGAAGTCGTTCTATGTGCCGCGGTCCCATCCGGACGGCTACAGCGTGAACGTCCGCTGCCTGGACCCGGGCACGATCGAGGCCGTGACGGTCATACCGTTCAACGGGCAGGAGTGGGAGAAGGGCTACCCCGAGGGGCGGGGGCAGTTCGATCGCTGAGTGTTCCCGCCGCAACGTCCGCGGCAAGCAGGCGCACTTCAGCGCACCGGCTCGAACGAGAACTTCTGTCCCGCCACCGCGGCCTGGTACATCAGGCCGCCCTTGGCGATCGTGAAGACGGCCACCCCGTTCTGGTAGTGGCCGGCCGCTATCGCATGCGACTCGGTGCCGCTGGCCCCCGCCTCCGTGCCCGCGGTACCCGCGCTCGCGGAGGCTGAGGCCGTGAGCGCCACGGCGTTGACGTCCGCGCTCAACGAGAAATTGCCGGACTCGAAGCGCTTGAGCGCGGCCTGATCCTGGAAGAACACCATCTCGCTGTAGGCCTGACCGCCGAACTGAAAGCCGTAACTGACCTGGGTCATCGAGGTGTTGCCGATGTAGCGGCCTTGCCGGTAGACCCGCCCCTCGCCATGGGCCGCTCCGACGACGAAACCACCTTTGCCGATCGTCGGGAAGACGGCGTAGCCGTAGCTGGTCTTGAAAAACTCCGCGGCCGGGCCCGCATGCCTGAACAAGGCGACCGTGTCGGTATAGCGATCGGCGAGCGCGACCGGGGCGACCAGTACAAGCCCGAGGCACGCGAGGCTTCGCCAGTTGGCTGCTTTCATGGAACAGACCTCCAGTGAAAGAAGACGCCATTATCGCGCAACCGGAATGCGCCTGCCTGGCAGCGCCGGACCGCCTCTGGTGCCAGCTTGGGCACGGCCTGCACCCCCTCGTCTCCCGGAAGCCTCTGCACGGCGGCCGGCATCAGGTCCGGCGCGTCGCACACTGCTAGACTGTCGCCATTACCACACTCCATTCGAGGAGAGGTTCCGATGAAACTCGCCGTGGTCACCGGCGCGGCTCAAGGCCTCGGCCTGCGTACGAGCACCCTGCTTGCGAGGCGCGGATTTCGATTGCTGCTGCTCGATCGGCAGGATCCCGGAACGGTGCTGGCGAAACTGCGTGCCGAAGGCGCGACGGCGGAGGCCCTCTGCGGCGACGTTGCCTCGGAGGCGTTCGCGGAGGAGGTCGCCTCCTGGGTCGAAGCCAACGACGGCCCGGCCGAGGTCCTCGTGAACAACGCCGGCATCAGCCTGATTCGTCCGGCCGAGCAGACGAGCGCGGCCGAATGGCGGCGCGTGCTCGACGTGAACCTGCTCGGACCGTTTTTGTTGTCGAAGGCGCTCGGGCTGCAGATGCTCGGGCGCCGCCGCGGCAGCATCGTCAACGTCGCTTCGATTGCGGGGCTCGCCGGGATCGGTCACCGCAGCGCCTACAATGCCTCCAAGCATGGCCTGATCGGACTCACCCGGACGCTCGCGGCGGAATGGGGTGGGCGCGGGGTGCGGGTCAACGCCGTCTGTCCCGGCTGGATCAAGACCGAGATGGATGCGAACGACCAAGGCAGCGGCGCTTACTCCGACGCAGATATCATCAACCGGGTTCCCATGGGCCGCTTTGCCCGTCCGGAGGACGTGGCGGAGGCGATCGCGTTCCTCGCCGACGCTGAGCGCAGCGCGTTCGTGAACGGTGTCAGCCTGCCGGTCGATGGCGGGTGGGTTGCGGACGCGAGCTGGGAAAGCTTGCGATTGAGGACGCGCGACTGAGGAGAAGGTCCCGAAGCATCCCGGGCCTCGAGGGCTTCAGGTGCTTCGCAAGCGCCTGCCCGGCTGCCCGCGCAGCGCCTTCGGGCGGCCCTGTCGGCCGTTTGCGGTTGCGCGCGCGGCCGACCTGGCGAGTGAGACAGGTGAGACGCGCGCTTCACCGCCTGCGCAGGCCGCGGGACTTCCCCGCGGCCTTCACGGTCGGTTGATCAATGGAATGCGCCGTTCACGACCTCTAGAATGACACCGGTGGCGATGGCCGCCAACACCGCTCTGTTGTCGACACGGACCCAGCAGTAACCGGGCGGCGGCGGCGCCAGATGATACACGGTCCAATCGGGAACGATGTACTGGCGGGCACGGTACGCGATGGGCAAGCGCTCTCCTCGAGCCCAGATGCGATAGTAGTAGCCCGGCGGCGGCCGGTATCTGTCCGCATCGAAGTGCTCCCAGCCGCGGTACTCGCCACGGTCGTCGTAACGCCGGCGGTCATCGCCACGATACCGTCGGTGGTCGTAACGGCGCCAGCGGCCGCGGTCCCCGCCACGGTCCCGGCGGTGATGGTCCTCGTGACGCCACTCGTGATGATCGCCCTCCCGACCGTGCCTCGCCCATGCGGGCGGATCGGCCAGCGCAAACGAACTCGCCAGCAGCGAGATGATCAGGGCCGCAATGATCGTTCGCTTCATGAGATTCCTCCCGTCGTGCGGTTTCCAGCCGCCAGGGTGAAGTTTCTGCCGAGGTGGCTGACTGCCAGCTGAACGGCTCTTCGGCCGCGGTCCTGCGCCGCGAATTCTTTGCAGCTCTTCACACTCGTACCGCCCGCAGGTCCGCCAACGCCGCCGATGTGCGGCCGGCGGATTGGGTCGCGGCAGAGCCGTGAAGGCGCGCCGGGAAAGGAGGACCCCCTCCAGCACCCGTTTGCAGCCGGACCGTGCCGTCAGCCGAGACGGATCTACCGACTGGCCGCTTGGAGAGCCTGATCGCGCTTCTGCCAGACATAGATCGGCAGGCCGGCCAGCATCACCAGCGTGCCCCAATAGAGCGAGTCCCTGCCGGTGCCCGCGGCGGCCCAGAGCGAGAACAGAAAGGCGAGGGATGCCAGCAGCACGTTGCGGGTGTGCCGTTTCACGCCGCGGCTGAGCAGCACTTCCGCCAGGGAGCACAACATGTAGGGCACGAGCGTGAAGAACGTCGCGATCAGGATGATGACATTGAACATATCCACCAGTCCGTGGCTGTAGTTCATCAGGATCAGGAGCGTGGCGATGAGGCTGGAAAACACCAGGCCCAAGGCGGGGGTGCCGCGGGTGATTTCCCGGGCAAATACTCTCGGGAACAGATCGTCCGCGGCCACCGCCCGGGGGAACTGCCCCGCCATCAGGATCCAGCCGTTGAGCGCGCCGAAACAGGAGATGACGGCGGCGAGCGCGATGAGATTGCCGGCCCAGCCGCCCCACAGGATCCTCGCCGCGTCGGCGAACGGCGCATCGGAATGCGCCAGCGAGGCGGCCGGAGTCACGCCCATCACCGCCATGGTGCACAGGATATAGAAGACGGCCGCGATGCCGGTGCCGATCAGGGTCGCGCGGGGAATGGTCTTCTCCGGATCCTTCACCCGATCGGCCGGGACCGTCGCGCATTCGAGGCCCACGAATGCCCACATGGTGAGCGCCGCGCACGAATTGAGAGCCGACAGCGGTGAGCGACCGGCGTGGCCCGTGGCGAGCATGTGCGGGTTGAAGTGAAAGATACCGAACACCGCGAGCGCCAGCAGCGGGGAGAGCTTCAGGATCACCGTGACGAGCTGCACCCGCCCGGCCGCACGCACACCCCAGATGTTGACCCCGGTCAGCAGCCAGCTGGCAGCGAGCGCGGCGCCCGCCCCGGCGAGCGGGTGGACCCCGAATGCCGGCACGAGAGCTGTCAGGTAGCTCGCAAACGCCACGGCGATGGCCGCGATGGAGGCCGCGATGCTGATCCAATACATCCAGGCGATGAGGAAGCCCGCGAAATCGCCGAAGGCCTCGCGCGGG
>JAJZLX010000228.1:0-17362 GCA_021850555.1 Pseudomonadota bacterium
TCAAGACCGCCGAGGGCCCGCGGACGATCTGGGGGAAAGATCTGGAGCGGGCAATGACGCACTCTCTCACCCAGCCGCAGATCGGCGAGGAAATGGGATTGCGCCGGATCGGTGCGCAGAAGGTTACGGTACGCCGGCGGGAACGGGATGCGGATGGGCAGGTGATTGGTGAGCGTGCGCTCGGCGCAGAGAGACATCGGTGGGTCGTGGAGAAACGGGGGTTCTTCGAGGAGCGGGCGGCGGCGGCTGCGATCGTGCGCGATCCGGCGGTGAATCGAAGAGCCGCAGCGGGGGCGCATCCGGAGCTCCTCGGGACGTTCTTGCAGCTGAGGGCCGCGGAGCTCGCGGCTCGGCGGCTGCGGGACCCTCAGGATCAGGAGCGCTTCGTAGCGTTCGTGCGGGGAGCGCTTGCGGATTCGGTGGAGCGGGGTGAGCCGCTCCAGCCAGTCCGATTGCGGAATCGGCCGGTGCGTACAGTGGACCGGGCTCCGGCGGTGCGCGATCCCGAGCCGGTGCGGGCGTGATGGCGCTGGGGAGATGTTGGACGTCTGGGCCGTCAGGGTTTGAGACTCAGGCCTGGGGGATCTCAGGGTGACTCGGGAGCACTGTGGCGGTCTGCGCAGGGACCGTGATCGCCAGCGGCGGTTCAGGTCGATCGGTCGGGGTTTGAAAGACGGTATTCGAAGCGGCGTTCACTTCGATCCATCGCCCTTGCCGTTGAGCGCATCATGCGCCGCGCTCTCTCAGCGGCCGGCCGGCGACCATCCCTGGCGCGGACCGGCTCGCTGATTCGAACGTGCCGCGGGTCGCCGCGGCCGACTCAGAACGCGTAGTTCAACCTGATGTCCCACAGGCCCGGCGTATTGAAGTAAACGAGACCGAGCAAATTCCCGACGCCGTAGTTGACCATCGTGCAGTTGCGGCATCCGGCCGTCACAGTGAACGGGACATGAGTGGGGTCGGCGAATGTCACGCTGGCGTCAACCAGGTTGAGTGCCGGATTCATGCCACCATTGCCCGGATAGGCGACGGCGGGCCCGAGTGTGTTGGCGGTGTCGAACCACTGGCTGCTCAGGTGATGGATGGCGATGAAGGGTGTCACTGCGACGTCGTTGAACCGTATCAGGTAGCTTCCGTCGACCGTCGCCTCCAGGGCGGGTGTGAACACAGGCGTCGCCAGGCTGCCATTCTGCCGAACGATACCGGCGGCGCAACTTGCGGCTACGCCCGCCACGCACTGCGCCTGCTGTTGGCGAATGATCGGTGCCGGATCATAGTAGGCGGCTTTCATGGAGCTGATGTTCGCGCGCAGCGTAAGCCGATTCGTCGGCCGCCACTCGACCGACATTTCCGCTCCATAGCCGTACATGCTTGCACCATTGCTGGTGTCGAAGGAATCGGTGTGTGGATTGTCGTAGAGCAATTGATCGTTCTTGACGTCCTCGTAGAAGAACGTCGCGTTCAAGCGTAACCGATCGGTCGGAGTCGCGCGCCATCCGGTTTCGTATGACCAGACGGTCTCGGGTCGAAAATTATTGAAATCGACCGGATTGGTGCCCGTAAGCCCATTCCAGCCGCCACCCTGGAAGCCCTTGGTGGCCGAAGCGAACGCCATCAGGTTGGGCCCAAAATGATACTGCACCGCAAGCCGGGGCGTGAATTGCGTCGTCCTGAGGTGGGTGGGGTATCCGGCGGCCTGGATCTGCGCGGTGTCGTAGCCTAATCCGGGCTGGTTCGGGTGCGCCGTTACGCCCTTGATTTCGTTGGTGACTCTGCCGCCCAATGTGACGGTGAGGGCGCGGGTGACTTTGTAGCTTCCCTGCGCATACGCGGCGAGCGAGGTCGTGTCGTTCGTGACGTATTGGTCGTTGAGCGCGAACGCGAGTGTCTTGCTGAGACCGAGAATCTGCCCGTAGTCGTTATGGTTCTTGTCGTAGTACGCGAACACGCCGGCGGTATAGGTCAAGCGCTTGCCGACCATGTCGTGCCACTTGATCTCTTGGGATACCTGATAGCTGTGCAGATTCTGATCGAGCGTGATCTCGCCGGTCGGCACTGCATCGGCGACCGGCAGATTCCCTAGAACCGGAGCGGCATAGTCCACCGCCATGCCTTGATGCAGGCCGCGGTAGCCGGTAATCAATTCCAGAGTGCCCCGCCCGATGTCGAACTGCAGATGGGATGCAAGGCCGTAGCTCGACACGAGGACGCCTTGACCGTAGTTGCGCTTCGAACCCGTCATGTACGGGCGCAGCGCCCCGCCCACGACGCTGAATCCGCTGTAGGAGATGCGCGTGTCGTTGGGCCCCGGCTGATTCAATACGTTGGCTGCATTGTTTCGCTCGTAATCCGCGGACAGGTCCCAGCGCACTCCGGAGGTGGGCAGCAGTCTCACCGCCTCACGCACGCCGAAATTGTTCTTGCTGTTCAGGCGCTGGTGCGTGGTCAGGTCACTGACGTAGCCGTTGCCGGTGATTCCATAGAAGGACGTGCGCGTCAGAATCTTCGATGAAACCGGAATGTTCACTGATGCTTGCGCTGTGACGAAATTCGATAGCGAGCCGCCGATCTGCCCGTAGCCGAGTTGCGCGTCGCCTCCGAAATTGCGCCGTGGCTGCTGCAAAGTCACCACGATCGCGCCCCCGGTCGAGTTTCGACCAAAGAGGGTACCCTGCGGTCCATTGAGAACCTGAACGCTCTGCACGCCGAACAGTGCGAAGTTATTAGCGTTCTGACGCCCGAGGTAGATGCCGTCGACGTAAGTCGCGACCTGTGGCTCGAACGTGGGGAAGGCCTGTGTTTGGCCGAGACCGCGGATGTAATACACGTTCGCAGAACTCTGTCCGACATTGTTCGCGGCGAACATGTTGGGGACGTATGCTGCCAGATCCTTCGTGGAGGTGATCTGCTGCACGGTGAGTTGATGTGGCGTGAACGCAGTGACGGAGATCGGCACATCCTGAAGGTTCTGCGCGTACCGCTGCGCGGTGACCGTGATGGTCTCCAGGGTATTGCTCGGCGGCGCCGCATTCTGGGGGCTCACCTGTGGTGCGGGCGCGTGCTGTTGCGCCTGAGCGTCGGCCGCTGCGGCAATGGAGCCGATTGAGTATGCGCCGATGATCGCAGCGACAGTTGCGGAAATGAGTTTATTCGATGTCATGAGACAGATGCCCCCGGGAGCCGCTTTGAATTTGTATGCGTCTTATAGCAAATAAAGAAATGATTTGGAACAGGTGGCTGATGTGAGAAGCCGATGCGGGAATTGTGTTGTCATGCGAAGGTGGGCGGATTGCCCATGGCGCGAGTTCACGGTCGGCGCAGATCTCGGGGCACCGATCAGCGGTTCGAGTGGTGTCTGATGTGTTTGCGCCCCCCAGGCACCTGCAAGCGGTCGCAGGCCTGGGAGGCTTGCCTTTTTTGCGTCAGGCGGCGCGACGCGCCGCCTGATCGGGCGGGTCCGTAGCGGCCTGCGACGAGCTGGCGCGTCGCGCGGAAACACTTACGCTCACTCGCGCGGCTCTGGAGGCGAGTGGTGCGTGCTTCGGCAAGGTCCGCCTCTCTGCGGCGGTCGACCGAATTGATATATCTTAGAGACAATAAGGTCGGTTGGCAAGTCGGGGTTGACGCGCCGGATGGCGGCGAGGGGGCATGCCGGGACGTCTGTGTCCGCGACAGGTAGCCGGCGGTGTTAGCTGGGTCTGCGCGGCCGGTCGGTCCGGTAGGGATGACTTTTGGGACGGGCGATTGCGGGGAATCGGAATGCGGGCCCGCGCCGGCGCACTGGGGCGCCGGCGATGGGGGTCGCTCACCAGCAATTGGGGGCGGGGTCTGTTTCGCCCTTGGCGTGGCTCAGGGATTCCGGTAGCACGGGGTCGTACTCGGGCCACCACTGAAATGGCCGTGGTGAGTCGACGTAGTGCGTGGAAAGTGGTCCGCCTTTGGTGCGGAAGAAGTAGAGGTTGCCGCTGAGGGTGCCGTAGGGGCCGTGCGCAATCTGCGGCGGCCGCCAGAAATAGGCCCCGGGCCGCATGACCCCGCGGTTGCCATGCGATTCCCCGCTGAGCAAATACATCTCCTCGACCACCGGATGGACCTCGGCGCGTTCCGCCCAGCGCATGGGCAGCGTGCCGAGAATCCAACTCTGATCGTGGGTGATGGGATCCTCATACAGCGTCTTGCGGCCGGCCCCGGGGGGGAACTCCGGGTGAAACTTACCCGTATAGGGCACGGTGAACGCATCCAGGTGCGCGACCAGACGCGCCGGGTCGTACGCCTGTGCTGAGATCCAACTCGGCAGGTTCGAGAAGAATGTGAGCACTACCGCACCCATCTCACTGCTCATGGAGCCTCTCGGATAGCCGGCCGGGAGGTGTGCGTAGGCCTTCTCGCCGTAGCGCTGCGTGCCAATCGACATCGCGCCGTGCAATACCAGAAATTCCTCATCGGCTCCGAGTGCTCCGGTGCGCTCCAGTTGCCAGTGCGGTGGATAGGACACGAGCAGACTCGCCGCGCCGTCGTCCGGGTCGAGACTGAGGAGTTTCAATTTCACCCCCGGTCGTACGCCCCACAAATCGTCGGCCGCCCAGGGAAGATTCTGGGACTGGACGTACTCGATCCACGGTCTGCTCATGCTGGCTCTCCCGGTGAACATTTTGGCGATTCGGCGCGCAGTGGAGCACGCTCGTCGCAGGATTCCAATAGCGCGCGCAACAGCCGCCGGACCGCCTCGTCGGCGGCCTCGCTCATGCGCCGCTTGAAGCGCGCGTCCTCGCCGATGCTCTCAATCTCCCGATCAGTCAGCAGACCCTGAGCGAGGAGTGCGCTCTGCAGAGCAAGGCGCGCGGTCCGCTCGACATGCAACTGGGCGGCCAGCTCAAAGAGCAGCGCCGTCAGGGTCGATGTGTCCAGATGACCGAATTCGACTGGGGTGTTCATGGGAGTCGCTCCGCCTCCAGGACCGCCCATGGGAAGTGCCATTCGGGGCGTTCGGGCCACTGCAGCGTCGATAGGCGTCCGGCGGATCGCTCGTCAAAGGCCGTCCACCGCGGGTTGTGCAGACCTGCAGAGCGGGCCATTGCGATCGTATCAGCGGACATCATCGGGGGCAGGAACGGCTCGTTGTTGCGCCTGCCATGCTCGCGCATGGCCAAGTCGCGCAGCGGGTCTCCAGTGAACTGAAAATCCAATATACGCAAGAGCCCACCCGGGGCGAGCAGTCGGGCCGCCTCTTTGAACACGGCATCGAGCACCTCGAGCGGCAGTTCGTGAATCAGCATCGTGGCGGTGATCAGTTCGGCCGAATGCGTCTCGAGGCCGGTCTCGGCCGCATTCGCCTGCCGAAACCGGATCTGCAGGCCTTTGGCATCGGCGCGCCGCGCGGCGAGCCTGAGACACGGTTCGGCGAGGTCGATCCCGATCACTTCCGCTTCCGAATAGCGCACCTTCAGGAACCACGTCGACTTGCCGAATCCGCAGCCCAGATCGACGATGCGCCGATAGGGGCGCACTGGGATTGCGGTCTCGACGAACAGCCGATGGAACCGGTAGTCGTCGTTCTCGCCCTGCATCACGAGCTTAGCGCCGAGTTCGTAGACCTCGGCAGCCGCTGTGCTCGACCAGACTCCGCCCGGCTGCACGTGAATATCCCAGTCAGTGTACCAGGCGGGCAGCTCAAGGCGCGGGTCGACCTCGACGCTGGAGCAGCCAGCATGTGCATGCGCCGGCCCGTTTGATGCGTCCTCCCGGGTCGCCGCAATCGCCGCCACCGCCGCTCGCCACAGCATCTTCTGCGATCCGCGCTCGAGCCAGGCGAACGGACCATAGGCCTTCAGACGATGAACCCGCGCCGCGACCGCCTCCGCATCGGCGGCTCGGCTATCGGCCGTGACCTGATCATATTCGTCGCAGACCCTTGGATAGAGCGTGTCGGCCCAGCGTCGGCGCAACATCAATACAAAATCCAATTCGGCCTGATTCTCAATCGGTATTGTCGTCATCTCGCACTCGAGAAATGGAAGTCGTTACGTTGGCTGAAGCTGCGCGATCTGCGTGTCGAGCTGTGTGATGGAGCGGCGGTAGGCGGAGAATCCCTTCAGCGTGAGCAACAGAGACGGTAAACCGACGACTGCGGCCTCCAGCGCGATCGCGTAACGAAGCGCGGCTGGATTGCCAAACAGCACGGTAATGAGGCCGACCAAGGGGGGGCCTAGGAACTGTGCGATCAGGCCGATCACCATGTAATAGATTGCAGTCGCTTGTGCGCGAATCTGCCCGGGAGCCAGCATGACCAGTGTCGCTGGCCCCGCGGCGGTGGCCATCGCCTGACCGATCTGCGCGATGAAGAGCACGGCAAGGCCATATACCACGTTCGGCATCAGCGGAAAGGCGACGTACGCCGGGACACCGATCAGCAGTCCCGTGAACAGGGCACGCAGGGTGGCGTCCCTGCGTCCGGCCTTGAGGTCCCGATTGGTCAGAAACACCCCGAGCAGCGTTCCGAGCGGGCCAGCGGTGAACAGAATCAGACCGACAGCGATGCCGACCTGAGCGAGGTTCCAGCCCCAGGTCCGTCTGAACAGGTCGACGTTCCAGAAGCCGAGCGCGCCCATCATCACGTTGCAAGAGGAAGCGACGAACAGCGTCCCGAACGCACGCCAGCGTAGTGCAATATAGGTTGCTGCATCGCGAAATCGAGGTGCATCGAGGGTATGCGCGCCCGCATCGCGCCGCAGCGGCACTCTGTCGCGCCGCGCAGGCTCGCGTACGGCAAGAAGCAGCACGCTGAGAAGCAGTCCCGGCGCCCCGACCAACACGAAGCAGAGCCTCCAGGAAGCTAAGCTGCCCACCAAGGGGAGAGAAATGGGCGGCAAATGCTCGATGTAATGGACGAGCGGCCCGAAGAACAGGAACGAAGCGCGCGCGCCGAGAAAGGTTCCCGCCATGAACAGGCTGATGGCGCGCGACTGGCGGGCTCGTGTGAAAAAATCGCCGATGAGCGATACCGAGGCAGGCGCAACGGCTGCCTCACCGATGCCGACGCCGAGACGGGTAATGAACAGGGGGATGTAGCTGGCCACCAGCGCCCCGGTCGTGGTCATTGCGCACCAGATGGCCACGCCGGCGGCAAGGATGAGTCGGCGGTTGAATCGGTCGGCGAGCCACCCCAGAGGGATGCCTAAGAGGGCATAAAAGACCACAAATGCCGGACCGAGCAGCAGCCCCATCTGGAAGTCGTTGATGTGAAGATCGTGTTCGAGCGGATGAACGAGAAGGCTGGGCAAGAACCGATCGAGGTAGGAAACGATTTGCGTCAGAGTGAGTAGGATAGTCACGTACCACGCGTAACGGGTCGACTGTTCGGGCAGCGAGGCTTGGGGGGAATTTGTCATGCGAACGGTCCGGCGCCCGGTAGTTGCGTGGAGCCGGCGGGTGCGTCTCCTTGGGCCGAGGTGAATGGGGAGGGAGGATCGGTCGGGTGCAAATCTATGAGGGCCGCCTCGCACAGGAATCCGCGGCGGCGCACCGCTCGCGCGTCATGAAAAACTTGATAGGATGTGCCCCGTGTGGAGATTCCACGATGTGAGTCAGGTTGCGTGAGATGCCTACGAGCACACGTGAGCCCGCTGATACGCGGCCTCTGCTCGGCACGATCCGTGCGGTAACGTACGTCGTGCCGGGCCTGGATCAAATTGAGGCGGCGTATGTGCGGCTGCTCGGTTACCGGATTGTCGAGCGCTCCCGGGTTGCGCAGACCCAGGCGCTCGCTTGGGGGGCGCCCGAGGCCGCGCAACGGCGGATGTTGACGCTGGGTCCGGCGAGCGGTGAGCGCGTTTACCTGCGCTTCATTGAGGGCACAGAGGCAAGGGGTTGGACGGCGTTGACGAGTTTCGGCTGGAATGCCACGGAATTCGTCGTGCAGGACGTCGATGTGCTCGCCGAGCGCCTCGCCGCGGGGCCGTTCGAGATCATCGGAGCGCCGAAGCCGTTGGGTCGCTTCCCCATGATTCGCGCTATGCAGGCGCTCGGACCGGCAGGCGAATGCTGCTACTTCACACAGGTGGGCGCGGGATCGGGGCTTGAGCTCGCGGCGGCGCGCTCGTTTGTCGGGCGGGTATTCATCGTCGTCGCAGCCGGGCCGGACGCGGATGCGCTGTTCGAGCCCTATGCGCGCTTCGCGAATAAGCAGGACGCGCCGGTCGCGACCGCCGTGCAAGTGATATCCCGAGCACACGGACTGCCGCCGGAAACACTGCACCGGCATGGCCTTGTGCGTCTGCCCGAGGGGACGCTCATCGAGCTTGACCAATACCCGGCCTCGGCGGGCATCCGTCCGGCAGCCTCGGGTGCGCTCGCGGTCGGCATGGCGATCGTCACTTTCGAGGTTGCAGCGCTCGACGGGTGGCCGTTGCTTGCGCCCGCGGCACGCTGCGAGTTGCCCGGCGCTGAGGGGCGCGCGGGGTGCCTGCGGGGCGCGGCGGGAGAGCTGATTGAGCTCCTCGAGATCGGGGCACGGTGAGTGATCGGTCGGTCTGCGCGGCCCCGTGGCGGATGTGCGCGGCAAGGACAGCTCGCGGTAGCGGCGATGGTCAAGGCAGGCCTGATCGGCGCGCCTCGCAACTTTGCTCACCTCGAGCCGAGTTGACGGCGTCACGGCGACGCCAAGACAGACGTGCCGCCGCGCGCGCGTGCAGTCCATCTGGCGCCGCATGGCTAGCCGACTGATGGTCGGCCGCTGCCGCCAGGCACAGCGGCGTGCGGTTGAGAGCATGGCGTCCATGTGGAAATCCCCGGACATCGCATGCTTACGCTTGCCGATGAGTGCGAAAGCCAAGCGGAAGGCCCGCCGGGGCGCTGAAGCCGTACAGTGGCTCCTCGGGCAAAGCGGCAGCGAGGAGCTTGCGGACGTCGAACAGCGCCTCGAGATCGATACCGGTGTCGAAGCCCATCGCGCTCAACATAAAGCACAAATCCTCGGTCACCACGTTGCCAGAGGCACCCGGAGCAAACGGGCAGCCGCCGAGTCCGGCGAGCGAGCTGTCGAAGGTCGTGATCCCCTCATCGAGGGCAGCGAGCACATTGGCAAGACCCAGGCCTCGGGTATTGTGCAGATGAATTCCCGTGAGCGCGTCGTTTCCCACCGCTGCGCGCACGCTGCGGATGAGTGAACGGACGGAGGCGGGATCCGCATACCCGGAAGTGTCCGCCAGGCCCACCTCGTCACAGCCGGCCCGCATCAGCTGTTCGGCAAGGCTGACAACGCGCTCAACGGGCACGACGCCCTCGAGCGTACAGCCAAACGCAGTCGACAGTGAGCCCTCGAAGTGCGGCCGGTGCGCCTCGGGAATGGCGTGCAGGAGCTCACCAATTGCGCGCGCTTCGCTGATGATCTGCGCGTGGGTGCGACGCAGATTGCGCAGGCTGTGTGTTTCGCTGACCGAACAGGGCAAAGTGATCTTGTGTGCGCCGGCGGCTATGGCGGCCCGCGCGCCATGCAGATTGGGCACCAGCGCGGCGACCGTCAGCCCAGGAATCGCGGCCGCGAAGCGCACGAGCTCCGCGGTGTCGGCGAGTTGCGGCAGGACTTTTTCCGGAACGAAGCTGCCGACTTCGATTTCACGGACTCCGGCGGCGGCTTCGGCGCGAATCCACACCATCTTCACGTGTGTGGGAACGATCGACTGGATGTTTTGCAGGCCATCGCGCAGCCCCACCTCGCTCACCAGGATCGCCCGCTCGCCCATGATGCTCTTGCCCTGAGGCCAAACCAAAATGTAATAGTAATATACCAAATGAGCGATTGATGTGTGATACTAAATTGGCAAGGCTTGATAGCGATATGAAACGAGCAGCTCGGGGGGGGTAATGCCGGTTCGAGATGATCTGCCGCTAGCCGGAATCCGTGTGGTCGAGTTCACTCACATGGTAATGGGTCCCACTATCGGGCTCATTCTTGCCGATTTGGGCGCCGATGTGACGCGCATCGAGCCGACCGGCGGCGATCGCACTCGCGCGCTGCGCGGGTCAGGAGCCGGCTACTTCGCGATGTACAACAGAAACAAGCGAAGTATCTGCCTCGATCTGAAATCAGCGCCGGGCGTGCAGCTCGCGCGCCGTCTGGTGTCTTGCGCGGATGTGCTGGTGGAGAATTTCCGGCCGGGGGTTCTGCAGAGGCTGGGTCTGGGCTACGAGGCGCTCGCGCCGGACAATCCGGGCCTGATTTACTGCTCCGCAAAGGGATTTCTCAGCGGGCCGTATGAAAACCGGGTGGCGCTTGATGAGGTGGCGCAGATGATGGGCGGACTCGCTTACATGACCGGCCCGACCGGGCGTCCGCTGCGCGCGGGAGCCTCGGTGATTGATGTGACCGGTGGCATGTTCGGTGTAATAGGCATCCTCGCCTTGCTCGAACGCCGCCATCGCAGCGGGGGCGGCGGACGGGTCAACTGTTCCCTGTTCGAGACCACTGCGTTTCTGGTCGGTCAGCACATGGCCCAGTTGGCCGTTACCGGCAAACCGGCGGCGCCGATGCCGGAGCGCGTGTCCGCCTGGGCAATCTATGATGTGTTCGACACCGCGGATGCTCAACAGATCTTCGTCGCGGTCGTCAGCGATGCACAGTGGCGCTCGTTCTGCTCGACGTTGGAGCTTGTCGAGTTCGAATCGGATCCTGACCTGCAAACGAACAACGATCGCATCGCTCAGCGAGGCCGGATCCTGCCGGCGATCCGCGCGCTGTTTGCATCGCGTGCGCGGGATGAGCTGCTCGCGCAACTGGAGGGTATCGGCGTGCCGGCGGCAAAGATCGCCCGGCCCGAGGACCTCATCGCGGATGAGCAGTTGAATGCGAATGAGGGTCTGGTGGAGGTCACGTTGCCGGGTGGCGGTGCGGCGCGCCTGCCGGCTCTGCCTGTCGAGCTCGATGGACGCCGCTGTGGGCTCAGGCTGGACCTGCGGCAAGCGGGCGAGGACTCGCACGCCGTGCTGCGCGAGGTCGGGGTCTCCGAGGAGGAGTTCGCCGCGCTGCAGAGCGACGGCGTCGTCGCCTGATTGACGCCTCAGTGCTGCAGGTCGAGGCGCAGCTGGTAGCGATCGGAGCGGTAATGGGCAACGGTCAGAAGCAGCGGGCTGCCGGCGGCATCGAAAACCAGCCGGGTAACGCGCAGAATCGCCGAACGGGGTTCCACGGCAAGAGAACGGCACAGCAGCGGGTCGGCGAGCATTGCCGCCACCGTTTGGCTCGCTTTGCCAAGCCGATAGCCGGCATTCTTGATCACCTTCAGTATCGGGGTATGGGCGAGCGCAGTGCGGGTCACGTACTTCGAGAGCGTCACGGGCACGTAGCTGACGATATATCCGAGCGGCTCGTTGTTCAGATAGCGGATGCGGACCGCGCGTAGGACTTTCTCACCGATGGGCAGGCCCATGGTCTCGGCGACCCACGCATTCGCTTCTTCCTGCTTCAACGTCAAGATGCGCACCCGTGTCGCCCGACCGAAGTGGATCAGCGAATCCACGGCCTGATCCATATTGGCTTCGATCGGCTTCACCGGCGGCCGGTAGACGACCGTGGTGCCAACGCGACGCTTGCGGGCGACGAACCGATGTTGAGCAAGCTCCGCGAGTGCGCGCCGCGCGGTGATCCGGGAAACCGCGTATGCATGGGAGACCTCCTTCTCCGTGCCAAGCACCGAGCCGAAAGCCCGCTGCCCGGAGAGAATCTCATCGCGCAGCTGCAAGAAAATCTGGTGATAAAGGGGGACTGCCGCCGATCTATCCAGTGCGCTCACGCGTTTAGCACCTGTTTGCATTCTTCGTTGCACGAGGCCTATGCCGATTACGGAATGAATCGCCGATCGCAAGCAGCTTCCTGAGCCAACTGCGTCCTCGAGCTTGCTCTGGGCGGACATTCTAGGGCAATACGTCCCGAGCTGCGAGAGCGCCGTGGCGTTCGGCTTGGCGCGCGGTGCTGTGACCGGCGGCGGGTGCGACCGGCGGCGGTCATCAGATAGCTCGGTCGAAATGTCACAGGTCTATATCAAAACGGATTATACCGCGATAGAATGCCGGCGAAGTGGGGCGGACCTGTGAGCCATGCCGGACACCTTGTTTGAGAAAATATGGAACGAACATCTGATTGCCGAGGTCGCCGGTGGAGATCTTCTTCTCGTTGACAGAGTGCTTCTTCATGAGCGCACCGGCGGAGTGGCGCTGCAGAGTTTGCGCGCCCGTGGCCACGCCCTGGCTGCGCCGACGCAGGTCTTCGCCACGATTGATCATGTGGTTGATACCCGGCCGGGCCGAAGCGGGCGAATCGGCGCAAGTTTTGGTGCGCCGTTTATCGAGGTGACCCGTCAGGAAGCGCACGCTGCCGGCATTCGTCTGTTTGATGTCGATGACGCGCAGCAAGGCATCGTGCACGTGGTCAGTCCGGAGCTTGGCATCGTGCTTCCGGGCCTGACGCTCGTATGCCCGGACAGTCACACCGGGACACAGGGTGCCTTTGGCGCGTTGGCGTGGGGAATCGGCTCGACCGAGGCCGAGCATGCCCTTGCGACCCAGACTCTCAGAGTGAAGAAGCCGCGCGTGCTGCGCGTGGAGATCGACGGTTCGCTGAGTGCCTCGGTGACGGCCAAGGATCTCGCGCTGCACCTGATCGCGACGCAAGGTGCGGCGGGCGGCAAGGGAGCGGTGGTGGAATTTGCCGGTGCGGTGATCAGGGCGCTCGACATGGAGGCGCGAATGACGCTTTGCAACATGGCGACGGAGTTCTCGGCGTTCGCCGCCATCATCGCGCCGGATGATCGCACGTTCGATTACCTGCGCGGTCGGCCGTTCGCCCCGTCCGGTGTGAACTTCGAGCGGGCTGTGGAGCATTGGCAGAGCCTCCACAGCGATGCGGACGCTCGCTTTGACGGCGAGATCCGGCTCGACGCATCGGCGGTACGGCCGATGGTGACTTGGGGAACCAATCCGCAGGATGCCGTGCCGATTGAGGCGGCGGTACCGCCGTTCACGGCCGGGAATGGGCACGAGAGTGAAGCTGCATATGAGCGCGCGATGCATTACATGGGGCTTCAGCCGGGCACGCCGATGCGGAGCTTGCCGATCGACGGTGCATTCATTGGGGCATGTACCAATAGCCGATTGAGCGATTTGCGCCGCGCGGCGCGGATTCTAGAGGGGCGCAAGGTCGCTGCGGGCGTACGAGCGATTTGCGTGCCTGGCTCAACTCAGGTGAAACGCCTGGCCGAAGCCGACGGGCTTGCGGAGATCTTCGTCCGCTCGGGATTCGAGTGGCGCGAGTCCGGCTGCTCACTGTGCTTTTTTGCCGGCGGTGAGCATTTCGCGCCGGGACAGCGAATCATCAGTTCTACGAACAGGAATTTCGAGGGCCGTCAGGGGCCTCAAACGCGCACCCACTTGGCAAGCCCCGAGACGGTTGCGGCCTCTGCGATCGCCGGGCACATCACCAGCGTTGATGAGCTGCGGAGTTGACCGATGCCCGAGCCCTTTCATAGTCTGACGGCGGTGGCGCTCGTTTTGCTCCGCGACAACATCGACACCGACGCGATCATACCGTCGCGCGAGATTCGCTCCGTCACCAAAGTGGGGCTCGCCGCCGGCCTGTTCTCGAATTGGCGCTATCTGAAGCCCGAAGAGCGTGCGCCAGACCCGACGTTCGTACTGAATGATCCGGCATACCACGGTGCGCAGATCCTGATCGCTGGTGAGAATTTCGGCTGCGGGTCGAGCCGCGAGCAGGCCGTCTGGGCGCTGCATGAGTACGGCGTGCGGGCGGTGCTCGCCGGCTCATTCAATGCGATTTTCTATCGCAACTGCCTGCGCAACGGGATTCTTCCCGGTCAGCTCGGGCGCGCCGCGCTCGAGCAGATCGCCCGATGGGTGATGCAGGACCCGCAGCACAACCGGATCGAGATTGATCTGTCACGACAGACAGTGCTCGCAGCGGATCGGGAGTGGCCGTTCCAGATCGAGCACGCCGCGCGTGATGGCTTGCTCGAGGGACTGGATGAAATCGATCAGACGCTGAAGCTCAGCGACCAAATCACCGCATTTCGCAATGCGGACATGGTGCTGCGCCCGTGGGTCTACGGGCTCGATCTGCCGTAAGGCGGCCGGTCGGCCGGCGAGTCCGTGTCTTGGTGCCAATGATGAATCCCGAGAGGGCATGATGAGCCAGAAATTCGATTTAGTTATACGCAACGTCCGAGTGGTCCGCCCGAACGCCAAGGACATTCCGCTGCAACATATTGCCGTCAAGGACGGCCGCTTCGCGCTCATCGCGCCAGAAATTGACGTGTCAGCGGCCGCGACCGTGACCGATGCGCGCGGAATGCTGGGGTTCCCGGGGCTCGTCGATGCGCACATGCATACGGGTATCTACAGCCCACTCGCCGAGGATGCGGTCAGCGAAAGCCGCGCAGCGGCGCAGGGCGGGGTGACCTCGAGCCTGAACTACATGCGCTCCGGACAGTACTACCTGAACAAGGGAGGGCCTTACGCAGAGCTGTTTCCGGAGATTCTGGAAATATCCCAGGGCAGGTTCCATGTCGATTATGGCTATCATCTGGCGCCGATGGATGCCCGCCAGATCGGTGAGATCGACATGCTGATCGAGAAGTACGGCGTGACCTCCTTCAAGATATTCATGTTCTATGGAGGTTATGGCTTGCACGGCGCGTCGGGACACCAGCACGAGTTTCTCATGATCGGTCCGGATGAGAAATACGATATCGCGCACTTCGAGTTTGTCATGCGCGGTATCAAGAGGGCATGGGAGAAGTTTCCGCAGCACCGACCGTACATCAGTCTGAGCATGCACTGCGAGACTGCCGAGATCATGGCGGCGTATACACGCATCGTGCAGAGCGAGGGGCGGTTGTCGGGCCTGAGAGCGTACAGTGCAGCCCGGCCGCCGCATTCCGAGGGGCTTGCCATCGTGATTGCGTCGTACCTGGCCCAGGAGACCGAGTGCCTGAACATCAATCTGCTGCATTTGTCGTCTCGCAAGGCCGTGCAAGCCGCGTTGGCAATGCAGAGCGTGTTCCCGCAGATCAATTTCCGCCGAGAAGTGACCATTGCGCACCTGTGCATCGATTACGATGTCAAAACGGGAGTTCTCGCCAAGGTCAATCCGCCGATCCGGTCGCGCGAGGACGTCGAGTACCTCTGGGAGACACTGCTCGATGGGAAAATCGATTGGGTGTGCAGCGATCACGCGTGCTGCCGTCATGAGCTGAAGACTGACGCGAAGGACGCGGACAATGTCTTCCTGGCGAAGAGCGGATTCGGCGGGACGGAGTATCTGCTGTCGGCGCTGATGACCGAAGGACGCAAGCGCGGGCTTTCCTATAACCGGATGGCGCAGCTGACATCGTGGAATCCCGCGCAGCGGTTCGGGTTGACCGGGAAAGGCGATATCGCCCCGGGGTTCGATGCGGATCTGGTCCTAGTCGACCCCGAGCGCTCGTTCGTGGTGCGGGCGGAGGACTCCGAGTCCCGGCAGGGCTACACGCCATTTGAGGGTCTTGAGCTCATCGGTAAGGTCTGTACCACTTACCTGCGCGGCCAGTGCATTTATGACCGCGGGCAGATCGTGGGCGAGCCGATCGGCAAGTACCTGCATCGCCCCTATACGGCGTAGGCTGCGGCGAAGGCCTGCAGCGCGACGCGGGAGCGCGCATCCGGCCCTCATCGTGTCCTGTGTGAAGCCTGAGGGCGCTCGAGTTCTGCGACGCGACTGGGCGCGACAGAGGAGGAGGGGGCCGGTTTTCTAGCGAGGAGCGGCCGGGACGCTCGTGAGCAGACACGATTCCGTCTCGGTGTCGTGATTGGCGTTCTGGCCTCGGGGCGCGACCTGTACCAGGACGCACGCAGCTCTCAGCTCATCGAACTCGCCGGACAGAGTGTCGAGTGCTCAGGCAAGCCCGCCGGGCACCGCTCAGCCCGCAGGTATGGCGATTGACGCGGATCTGTTGCGCCGAGAGACCGGGCGCTTGGTAGCGGCAGCTGTGCGGGGATCTCCCATTACCGGCTCTGTGCCGCTCAATGGCCGAGCGTAGGTCCTTTTGTCCGCCGCGCTAACTCGCCTCAACCTTGCGAGCGCCGCAGCCGTTTGCCCGCGTCGAACGGGTTGACGCTTCAAACGGGCGCGCTTTGACAGATGGGCCAGCAGTGCAAGCTCACAAAGGTCAGCCCATCATCGAGAATCGCCTCGAGCGACTCAAGACGGTCCATGAAATCGCCGCCGTGTTCTTGAAACCCTCCGGGGCGCATCGATGCGATCTTCATGGTGTAGTCCTCGTACTGCTGATCGTGGCGGCGTCAACTATTTCTTTCGGACGGGATAATAGACGTAAGATTGTGCGTCGGCCGTACCCGTGGATCGGCGCGCGCGTGGCTCGCCGAATGACTTCCCCAATAGGTAGCGTGCACGGGAGGTATCCGTCATGGACACTGGCACGCAGAGCCGATTTCATCGTGAGGGGATTCGACACTTTCCGGGCGCTCGTGGGGGACCACGGGGCGAGCCGGATTGTGCCGCGAAGCTCGCGGAGTTCGCACGGAGCCATCATCAGTCGCTGGTGCGATTCTTTACGCAGCGGCTCGGATCCCGGGAGGAGGCCAGGGATCTCGTCCAGGGCGCTTACGTCAAGGTGCTCACTGCCGATCGACCTGAAAGTATTCGTGATTTTGAAGGGTACGTGTGGCGCAGTGCACTCAATCTCGCAACGGATTGGGGACGCCACCGTGCCGTGCAGGCTTTCTATGCACAGTACGTCGTCGAGGCGCCGGTCGATCTGGGTCGGCCTGTGGAGAATGAGATTGAAGCGCGTGAACGCCTCGACGTCGTCGCGAGGGCTTACGAGGCGCTCTCACTACGATGTCAGGACGCCTTTACGCTTCGGGTGATCGAGGACCGGCCCTTCAAAGAGGTCGGTCGAATCATGGGGATCAGTGATCGCATGGCCAAGATCTACGTGGCTCGAGCGCGTGCCTCGATTGGGGATGCACTCGAGCGCGCGGAGCGGTGTGTCGCCCGCGCCGCGCAGCTACCGATGCCGGCGCGATCAGGCGGGCCGGCGGTGCCGCCCCGGCGCAGTGGGCTATCGCGGGGAGCCCGGACGGCTTGTGGCTTCTGACGCAGCGCTTCGGATTACGCCGCCTTGCGCAGCCGCATCTCGACGCGCAGGCCGGCCGCAGCAGCCATGTTCACGAGAGTGTCGAGGGCGAAGAGGTCGATCTTGCCGCGCATCAGGTTCGAGACGCGCGGCTGGGTCACGCCGAAGAGCTTGGCCGCCTGGGCCTGGCTCAGCTTGGCGCGGGCGATGTGCTCCTGCAG
>JAJZLX010000228.1:17372-17833 GCA_021850555.1 Pseudomonadota bacterium
AGGGCCATCATCAACGTGGAGCGCAGCTTCATGCTCTGCGCCTCTTCGGGGCTTGCCTCGATGGCGTCCCATACACTGGCATAGCGTTTGTGGGTCATTGCCGTAACTCTCTCACTAATTCTCGATATCGCCGCGTAGCCAAAGCGATGTCCGATACACGGGTGCGCTGCGTCTTTTTCTGGAAGCAGTGCAGCACGTATACGGCTGCGGCGAATTTTGCGACGTAAATCACTCGGAATGCTCCGCCGGCATCCGCGATGCGAATTTCCCGCACGCCGGCGCCGATGCCGCTCATGGGCTTCCAATTCTCAGGCTCGAGTCCGCACTGGATCCGATCGAGCAGGAAACCCGCTTCCCGCCGCGCCGCCTGGGGGAACGCACGCAGATCCCCGAGCGCGCTGCCTCGGAACTCGATCGGCTTTCGCTCCATCTATGAAGTATACAAATAATGATATAATTTT
>JAJZLX010000077.1 GCA_021850555.1 Pseudomonadota bacterium
GGTCCTCGCCGGCTGCGCCACCACGCGGCCCTATACGCTCCCCAGCGGCAAGACGGCCTACGAGGTGCAGTGTTCGCTTTGGTTTCAGTGCACCGAGCAGGCGAAGAAGATGTGCCCGCACGGCTACCGGCTCGTGCGGGGGCCGCTGCGTCCGCCGATGACATTGCCGAATGGGAACCTCGCCCAGGGACCGAACCGGATGGATTTCGCCTGCAATTGAGGTGACGCCCCGCGGCGCGCATAAGGCCCCCTCAGCCCGGCACTGCCGCTTCCCGCGCGGTGCCCCCTGACCGCATGGCAAGCGTCGCAATCAAAACGACGCCTGCGCCCGCGGCCGCAATCCACAGCGGCACCGCCAGCCCATATTGCTGCGCCAGGCCCCCGCCCACCAGCGGCGCGAGAAACCCCCCGATCAGCTCCCCGCAAAGTGTTGCGAAGCCGATCGCGGTCGCCGCGTACTCCCGTGGGACACTCTCGGTCGGAACCAGAACGATGCAGATCGCGCTGATTGCCTGACCGGCCTGAGTGCAAAACAGGACGATGGCGAGCAGCCAGAGCATGCCATACAGGGAGTGGGTCATCATGGCGACCGGCAGGATTACGCTCAAGGCAGCGCAAATCGCCAGCATCGGCCGGCGCCCGACGCGATCCGAGACCGCCGGAGCGATGAGCCCCAGAACGAAACTGCCGAGGCCCGCGGCCCCCATGAGGAACCCGGCGGTCGTACCGGACTGATGCTGAACCCCGGTGATGTACAGGGGCCCGAATGTATTGACGAGAAAGAGCCAGCTCATGAACCCGGCGGCTCCGATCCCGCTCGCCCAAAGGTTCCGGTACTTGAGCAGCCGCAGCAGATCCACTGCCCGCGACCGACGCGACACCGCGCGCCGCTCCCGCGGAGCTTCGCTCACGAACACCCCGATCAATATCGCAAGCACCGCCCCCGGACCCGCGACCATCAGCAAGGCATCGCGCCAACCGAGGTGAGCTGCGATTTGCGTCGTCAGCACGGGCGCAACTGCGAGCCCGATCACGGCTGCCGCGCTCACTACGATTCCGATATTGCGCCCCCGGTGCCGCGGCGATGAGTTCTCCTCGACGAGGGCCATCATGACCGACCAGCACGGGCCTTCGGCCAGCCCAAGCAGCGCCCGCAGGCACAAGAGCTGGCGGAAGTCCTGCGCAAATGCGCTGGCAGCGGACACCACGGAAAAAAGCACGACCATCGGCACAAGGACCGTCTTGCGCCCCACCCGATCGGATATCGCACCGAAGAGCAGCGCCGAGACGGCCCAGGAGACCGCCACGGCGCCCGCCAGCATGCCGACCTGGGCGTCATCGAGGCGCAGGTCCCGCGCGATATATGGCGCCAGATACAACACCGACATCCGGTCGAGGAATATCAATCCCCAGGTCGCAAACATGATGGCGACCATGACGCCCTCGCGCGACGAGCCCGCTTCGCGGTCCACCGCCTCCGCTCTCACTCGGAACCGAAGCTGCGCGTGATCCTGATGCCGTACTGGCGCGGATTGCCCAGAAACTCATTGTCCGGGTTGGTGCCGGCGGCCAGCTGCCCCGTCACGTACACCTTGTCGGCGAGATTCAGGCCGTAGGCCTGAATGCTCCACCGCCCTATCGAGTACGTGACGCTCGCATTCCACAGCCCGTAGGACGGCAGGTAATCCGTCACCGGCTTCTCGAACAGAGTCGTCCATTGCGACCCAAGATACGAATAGTTGACTCGCGGAGTGAGGATTCCCGAGCTCCCGACGGACATCGCGTACTGCAGCCCGGCGTTGAAGGTCCATTCGGGCGAGTACGGGTTCTGATCTCCGTTCAGGCTGACGACGTACGGGTTGTAATTGAAGCAGCCCACCGTGACCGATACCGAGGCGCACTGCGGCAGGGCCTGCGCCGTCACTCCCGGCGGCAGCGACTCGGTGTCAACGAGGCTGATCGCCCCCAGGCGGGAGTTCACATATCCCGCCCCCATGTCCAGGGTGAGTCCGCCGAAGCGGCCGCGCAGCTCGGCTTCTCCGCCCTTGATGACGGACTTTCCGGTGTTGAGCAAAGAGGTCTGCCCGGTGGCGGGAATCAGCGCGTTCACCTGAAGATTGTTGTAATTGTCCCAGAACCCGTCGAGGCTCGTGATCAGGTGATGACCGAGGTACTGGCCCTTCCAGCCGACCTCGTAGTCCCAGACCACTTCCGGCGCGAAGCTCTTCTGCGGCGCGGTCGCGGTGGCCGCGTTGAACCCTCCGGCCTTGAAGCCCTTCGCCACGAAGGCGTAGAGAAAGTTCTGCGGGTCCACCGTCCAGTTGAGGGCCACCTTGCCCGTGACCGCCGAGTCGGTCTCGAGCCCTCCCTGATTGATGTAGATCGGCGGCACCCCGGGGATGCCGAGATTGATGGTGACGTGGCTCGACGTGGTCGCCTCGTTCCAGTCGTGGGTGTAGCGCAATCCGACCTGCAGCTGCAGGCTCGGCACTATCTTGTAGCTGACTTGCCCGAACGCGGCCGCGGTCTGCAGGATCTGCTCCAAATCCGGCGACACCTGCGCGGGAACGGCCTGGCTCGTGTTGGTAAGTACGACTTCGCGAATGTCGTGCAGGTAGAACGCTCCCGCGACCCACCGAAGCCGACCGCCGCTCGGGGAGATCAAATCGAACTCCTGGGAGATGGGGCGCTCGATGATCGCCTGATATTCCGCGAGCGCCGGCGGTCCCGGCAAAGTGGAATCGGTGCCGTCGGAATCGTATATGTTGTGCACCCACATGTACTGATCGCCG
>JAJZLX010000735.1 GCA_021850555.1 Pseudomonadota bacterium
GGCCATGCATCAGGCGCAGGTCCGCGAGGGCGAGCCGCAGCGCTACTCGCAGGCCGTCGAGCGCTCGCTCGAGTGGCTCGCGGGCATGCAGAGCAGCAACGGTGGCTTTGCGGCCTTCGATGTCGATAACACGCATTACAACCTCAACCTGATCCCGTTCGCCGATCACGGGGCCCTGCTCGATCCACCCACCGCCGATGTCACGGCGCGGGTGGTGGCGGTGCTCTCGTATGCGGGCAGGCCTCAGGACCAGCCCGTCATCGCCCGCTCGCTCGCCTATCTCAGGGCAGAGCAGGAGGCGGACGGCTCCTGGTTCGGGCGCTGGGGGACCAACTACATCTACGGCACCTGGTCGGTGCTCGTGGCCCTCGAGGCGGCCGGCATCGCGGCCGACGATCCGGCGGTGCGCCGGGCGGTCGCCTGGCTGCTCTCTCGCCAGAACGGCGACGGCGGCTGGGGGGAAAGCAACGACAGCTACGATCTTGCGCAGTACGAGGATCCTCGTTTCGTCAGCACGCCGTATCAGACCGCCTGGGCGCTGCTCGGGCTGATGAGCGCCGGGGAGGCCGGGTCCGATGCCGTCAGGCGCGGCGTCGCTTACCTGCTGCGCACTCAGGAGGAGGGCCTGTGGCGCCACCCGAGCTTCACCGCGCCCGGCTTCCCGCGGGTGTTTTACCTTAAGTACCACGGCTACAGCGCTTTCTTCCCGCTTTGGGCGCTGGCGGCTTATCGTCGCCGGACGGGACGGCGCGCCGGGCCCGCCTCCCATTGAGCCGGGTCGGTATCGTCACGGCGCTCTCGCGTGAGGCCCGTGCCCTCGCCCCCGAGATGGCGGGCGGCGCCGATGTCGGCGGCGCCCGCGTCTACCGGCTCGCCGAGGCGCTGCTCACGGTGAGCGGAATGGGCTGGGAGGCCGCGCTTTCCGGGACCCGGGCGCTGATGGGCGCGGGCGTGACGGCGCTCGCAAGCGTCGGCACCGCGGGCGCGCTCGACCCGGCGCTCGGCTGTGGATCGATCGTGCTGCCGCGGGAGGTTGTCTCGCTCGAGGGTGAGACCGCGATGCGGACCGACCCGCGCTGGCGGCAGGCGCTCGAGCGGGCCCTGCCGGGCGAGCGCGTCTGCTCGGGACGCCTCCTCAGCACCCGCCAGCCGCTCGGCTCGCGGATCGAGAAGGCGATCGCCTGGCGGGAAACACACAGCGTGGCGGTGGACATGGAGAGCGCGGCCGTCGCCCGGGCCGCCGCCGAGGCCGGTCTGCCTTTCATCGCCGTCAGGGTCATCGTCGATACCGCCGGCGAGGATCTGCCGCGGGCGGTGCTGGCCGCGAGCGGCGGGGCGCACCCGTCCCTTTTGAAGCTGTTGGCGGGGCTCGCGCTCGCGCCCCGGGAGATCGGCGCGCTGATCCGCCTGGCGAGGCGGTTTCGGGCGGCATGCGCCGTGCTGGCGTCGATCGGGGAGCCGGGGCTGCCGGCGCGGCGGGCGCTGACCGCGGCGGATTGGGGAACGAGTTGAAAGCGTTGGTGACGGGAGCCACGGGCTTCGTCGGCGCGGCGCTTGCGAGAACGCTGTGCGCGGCGGGCTGGCAGGTCCGCGTGCTGGTGCGCGCCGGCTCCGACCGGCGCAACCTGCGCGCCCTGACAGTCGAGGCGGTGCCCGGGGATCTCACCGATCCGGCCTCCCTCGAGCGGGCGGTCGAGCGCTGCGATGCGGTCTTTCACGCCGCCGCCGATTACCGGCTGTGGGTTCCCGACCCCGAGCAGATGTATCGGGCCAATGTCGAGGGAACGCAGATGCTGCTCGAGGCGGCTCACCGGGCCGGCGTGCAGCGCATCGTGTACACCAGCAGCGTCGCGACCATCGGGCTGCCGGCCGATGGCGGTCCGGGCACCGAGGCGACGCCGGTGGGCCTTGCGGACATGCTCGGCCACTACAAGCGCTCGAAGTTCCTGGCGGAGCAAAAGGCGCTCGAGGCGGCCGCGCGCGGGGTGCCCGTGGTGATCGTCAATCCCGCCGCTCCGGTGGGACCGCGGGACATCAAGCCCACGCCGACCGGCAGGATCGTGCTCGATGCGGCGTTGGGACGAACGCCGGCCTATGTCGATACCGGGCTCAATGTGGTGCACGTCGATGATGTCGCCTCGGGGCACGTGCTGGCATTTCACCACGGCCGGATCGGCGAGCGTTACATCCTGGGCGGAGAGAATCTGCCGCTGCGGCAGATTCTGCTCGAGGTGACACGGCTCGCCGGACGCCCCCCGCCGCGCGTGCGCCTGCCTCACGGGGTGGTGCTGCCCATCGCCTACGCGGCGGAATTCCTCGCGAGGCTGACCGGCAAGCCGACCCGCGTCACGGTCGACAGCGTGCGCATGGCCCGCAAGCGCATGTATTTCTCGAGCGAGAAGGCCGTGGACGAGCTCGGCTACCGATTCAGGCCGGCGCGCCTCGCGTTCGAAGACGCGCTGCGCTGGTTCCGTGAGGAAGGGTACCTGAGTTAGAAGGGAAAGCCGATCCCGGTGAACACCGCCGTGCCCTCACTGCCCCTGCCGATGTCGACATAGCCGACGACCGAGGGCGGGGCGATGCCGCGAAAGCCGATGCCCACGACGTTGTGCAGATGGTAGAGCGGCAGAAAGCCGTGGTTGAAGACCCGGCCGGTGTCGAAAAACGGTGTCACCTGGATCTCGATGTGGGTCGAGAGCGCATGGAAGGAGAGGACGGTCTTGCGCAGCTCGATGTTCGCCACCAGAGCGTTGCGAGCGTAGAAGCGCGAGGTGCCGTAGCCGCGCAGCGGCTGCGAGCCGCCGATCACATCCTCATCGCCGCCGAGGCTGCTCAGCCCCCAGAAGGGCACGTGATTGGCCGTCGGCTCGTAGCGCACGTCGAAATGCGTCGCCACGGTGAGGGTTCGGCTCGGCGACCAGTAAAAGCGCGCATCGACCCCGGCCTCGGTGAACAGGGAGTCGCCGATGTCCACGTTGCGGCTGGCGACGCCGCCGTAGGCGATGATGTAGGTGCCGCGCGTCGGGATGACGATGTTATTGCGCGTGTCGTAGATCATCGAGAAGCGGTTGAGCAGCTCGTGCGTGGTGCCGAGCCCCAGGATGTCCTTGAAGCGCTGGGTGATCGAGGGCAGATGAATGAGGCGGCTCGCCCCGATCTTCACCTTGCGGGCGATGAAGGTGTAGGCGAGCTGCCAGGCGTGCGTGATGTTCCAGCCGACCGTGCCGTTGACCCACATCTGCTGGTCCGTGTAGACGGTCTGATTGATCCTGAGCGAGTTGTTGCCGATGCCATAGAACCGCGGCGTGCCGTTGCGGTCGTAGACGGCCTCGACGCTCCAGGACAGCAGGCTGTTGCGCAGCCGGCCCGTCTCGAACTTCCCGTCGAAGCCGCTCTGGACGTGCTGGTTCGCGCCACCGGTGAGGAACCACTGTGTGTTCGGCGAGGGGTATTCGTAGATGCGGGCGTCCCAGCCCCAGCCGAAGTAGGGATTGTAGTTGACGTCCGGGGCGATGATGCGCGTGATCTGGCCGGCCGCATTGGTGTGCAGGATCGTAGGGATGACCCCGAGGGTGGTGCCGCTCAAGGGATCGACGGCGGTCAGGGGCACCGGCAGCACCGGCCAGGTGGTCGGATTGAGCCAGTTGATCTTGTGCGCGGCCGGATCGGAGGCCTCGGCCGCGGCGTGCACGCGCCGCGCAGTGCTGCGGGCGGCGGTGCGGGCCGCCGCGGGGCTCGGCGATGAGGGGCCGGTGGCGGGCGGGCTCGCACGCTGCGCGGCCCGGGCGGTGCTCGCCAGGCACGCGGCGGCCGCCGCGATCACGGCCGCGCGCAGGCGTGAGGGGTCGTTCCGGGCTTTACGAGGATTCCTGGGCAGCTGGATCATGCGTTTTTCGGCAGTCAGCACATTCTGCGCGGCGTTTGACCGCGGCTCCGGGTGCAGAGGATCGGGCGGGCCGCTGCGGCACTCTAGCCGGCTCGCCGCGCAAGCGGGCGGATGCGACGAGATGCATGCGGTCGGCGGATTATATCGATGTGTGGCGGTTTGGGGCATGATCCTGCGCAGGACCCGTTGTGGATTCATGCCGTGACACTTATCGATATCGCCGCGGCGGTGCCGCTGGCCATCTGGCTCTACCTTCTGCTGCTGCGCGGCCGTTTCTGGGTGCCGTGCGAGCTGGCGCCGCCCTCGCGCGAGGCGCGCGCGAGCGTGGTCGCCGTCGTGCCGGCGCGCAACGAGGCGGCGACGATCGGGCGGGCGGTGCGCTCGCTCCTCGAGCAGGAGCTGTCCGTTGCGCTGCGTGTGATCGTGGTGGACGACGGCAGCACCGATGGCACCGCGGACGCGGCGCGCGCGGCGGCGGCGGCGGCAGGAGCGGCTGAGCGGTTGACCGTGCTGCCCGGTGCGCCATTGCAACAGGGATGGACCGGTAAACTCTGGGCCATGTCGCAAGGCGTCGCGGCGGCAACACAGTTTGGTCCGGATTACCTGCTTTTCACCGATGCTGACATCGAGCACGACCGCCACAATGTCGCCGCGCTCACCGCTCACGCCGAGGCGCACCGTCTCGATCTGACATCGTTGATGGTGAGGCTGTCCACCGCCACTTTCGCCGAGCGCTGCCTGATTCCGGCCTTCGTGTTCTTCTTCTTCAAGCTCTACCCGCCTCGATGGATCGCCTCGGCGCGCTCGGGCGTGGCGGGCGCCGCCGGCGGCTGCATCCTGATCCGTCCGGCGGCGCTCGAGCGTGCCGGCGGGCTTGCGGCGATCCGCGGCCGGATCATCGACGACTGCGCGTTGGCGGCGGCCGTCAAGGGCAGCGGCGGCTCGCTCTGGCTCGGCCTGACTCGCACGACGCGCAGCCTGCGCATCTACGGCTCCTTCGGCGAGATAGGCGCCATGATCTCGCGCACGGCGTTCAACCAGCTGCGCCATTCCTGGTGGCGCCTGGCGGCGGCGCTGCTCGGGCTGTTGATCACATATCTCGCGCCGCCGGTGCTCGCGTGGTCGGGAGAGCCGGCGATCGCGGCCTGCGCCGCCGCGGCCTGGGTGTTGATGACCCTGTGCTACCTGCCGATGGTGCGCTTCTATCGGATCCCGCCGCTCTATGCCCTGCTGCTGCCGGCGGTCGCGCTGTTTTATGCCGGCGCCACGCTGCACTCGGCGGTGCGCTACGCTCTGGGCCGGGGCGGGCAATGGAAGGGAAGGGCGCAGGATGTGCGCGCCGCCGACGGCGCCTGAGCGTGGACCTGGACCCCGGCCGCATCGACCTGTGGTGCGCCTGCATCGATGACATCGAGGAGGCGGGCCTCCTGCCACGCTATGGCACGTTGCTCGGGGCGCAGGAGCTGGCGCGCATGGAGCGCTTGCACTTCGCCAGGGACCGGCGGCGCGACCTGGTGGCGCGTGCGCTCGTGCGTACCGTGCTGTCGCGCTACGCGGCGCTCGCTCCGCGGGAGTGGGCGTTTTGCGCCGATGCCAACGGACGCCCGCGGATCGCGAACCCGCCCCCCGGGCCGGGCATCGAGTTCAACCTCTCGCACTCCGGTGGTCTGGTCGTGCTCGGCGTCGGCACCGGCCGCGCGCTCGGCGTCGATGTCGAGAGCATCTCGCGCAACACCGACACCGACCGGCTGGACCGTTATTTCGCCCCGAGGGAGCGCGAGGCGCTGCTCGCGCTGCCCGAGGCCGAGCGGCGGCGGCGGTTCTTCGAGCTCTGGACGCTGAAGGAGTCGTATCTGAAGGCGAGGGGGGAGGGCCTCAGGCTGGCGCTCGATGCGTTCGCGTTCGACTTCACGGGCGAGCGCGGCTTGCGGCTCTCCTTCGAGCGGCGGCTT
The DNA here is from genome assembly GCA_021850555.1 of Pseudomonadota bacterium. The sequence goes on from JAJZLX010000735.1 coordinate 5,839, forward strand.
GCCGACTCGCCGTGCCGCTGGCGGTTCTGGCAGTTCACCCCGCGCACGGACTATCTCGTGGCGGTGTGTGCCGGGCGGGGCGATCCGTCCGAAGACGAGCCGCGCCTCACCGTGCGCGAGGTCGTGCCGCTCGCGTGGGAGAAGGTGGTGGAGGTGGGCTTTTCGCGCTCCGGCCCGGATTAGGGGCGCGAGGCGAGGCTCGGGATGAGCGGAGTAACCTTTCCCCGGGAACTTGCCGAGAGACGCCCGGCCTTTCGGCGCCCCGGGCAAACCCACCCCGCGGGCGTGCCGCGACCCGTGTCCGGCCGGCCATCATCGCGTCTCGCAGCGCTCGATAGGGGCTGCCGGGGTACCAGTTGGGCCACTGCGTGCCGTTGGCGAGATTGCGCCCCACCAGGTAGAGCGTCTGGATGTCCTCCAGGGTGCCGCCGAGGTGCCAGTGGGGATCGAACACGTCGTGGGGAGTGTGGTAGCGACGCATGAGATAGCTGCGCAAAGCGGCCTCGCCGGCGGCGCGGCCGCCCTCGATCAGGTCAAGACCGGGACCGGCGAGCAGCGCCGGCACCCCCGCCCGGGCGAAGCTGTATTGATCGGAGCGGTAATACAGGCCGGCCTGCGGCGCGGCGTCGGGCGAGGGTGTACGCCCCTGCAGCGCCAGCATCCCTCGCAGGTCATCCTCGAGCCGCGACTGGCCGGCACCGAAGACCGTCATGTCGCGCGCCCGGCCGAGGATGGGCCAGTCATCGATGTTGATGTCGGCCACGGTCTCATCCAGGGGGAAGACCGGATGCCCGACGTAATAGCGCGAGCCGGCCTGACCGGCTTCCTCCAGTGTCGGCATCAGGAACAGGACGCTGCGCCCGGGGCGCTTGCGGTGCGCGAAGGTGTCGGCGATCTCGAGCAGGGCGGCCACGCCGCCGGCGTTGGCGATCGCGCCGTGGAAGACCTCGGTGCGCCCGCGCGCAGTACGCATCAGCCCCAAGCCGTCCCAGTGGGCGCTGTAGATCACCACCTGATCGGGGTGGCGGCTGCCCTTGAGGAGCGCGAGCACGTTGTCGGACCAGCTGTAGCGGATCGAGCTGCGCAGGGTGATCGAGGCCGTGGCATCGAGCGTGACGGGCTGGAAGCCGCGATGGGCCGCTTCGGCAGTCAGTGTCTTCAGACTGACTCCGGCCGCTCGGAACAGGCGCTCGGCCGCCCGATGGGTCAGCCACCCGGCCGCGGGGAGCCGAGGACCGGGGGCCGCGCTCGCCGGCAGGGCCTGCTGCACACCGGTGGCGGCGTTGCGCACGGCGGTCCATGGAATGCCCGAGGCCGCGCTCGAGTGAATGACGAAGCAGGCCGCGGCGCCCCTGAGCGCGGCTTGCTCGTACTTGTATAGCCGGCGTCCGTAGCGGCTCCCCCGGCGGCCGTTGAACAGCCGCGGATCAGCGCCGGCGTACCCGGGATCGCCACTGAGCACGATCACCGTCTTGCCCTTGACGTTGACGTCGCGATAATCGTTCCACCGCCACCGCGGCGCATCGATTCCGTAGCCCAGGAAGACGATGGGAGAGTCTTTCAGCACGAGCAGCGGCTTGGCCTGCTGCGTGCCAACCAACATGTCGGTGCCGTAAGCGAAGCGCTGGGTGCCGTGGGGCAGATTGATCTGCAGAGGGACGCCGGTGCTCAGCAGCCGCGTCGAGACCACCGGCACGGCCTGCAGCCACGAGCCGTGGTTGCCCGGGGCGAGGCCCATGCGCTTGAGCTGCTCGATCAGGTAACGGGTCGTCAGCACCTCCCCGCGGGTGACGGGCTTGCGGCCCTCGAAGGCATCGGAGGAGAGCACCCTGTCGAATCGCAGGAATTGCGCGGCGTTGATCCGCGGTGCGAGAGTCACCGCCATCGGCGGCGGCGTGGGGGACGCGGGGCGCGTCATCGCGGTCACGGGAGCCGGCTGCGGGACATGCATGTGGCAGGCCGCCAGGATGAGGGTGGACAGGATGAGCGGGGCGCGGCGCATGCAGTCGAGCAGGTGCTGGGGCGTCACGCCTGGCGGAGCAGGCTCCTCGGCGGACCTGGAGCGGCTCACGCCGTGCGGCGCGGAAAGGGATGATAAGGGGATCGACCCCGGCATGGGGGTTACGAATTGTTCATCGTGCGACAGGCCGAGCGTCCCGGATCGGCAGTGCGGGCTTCGAGCCGGCGCAGGCGCAGGGCGCCTCATCGGAGCGCGAGGAGCGCCGGCGATCGGCGCCGCAGGCCGCCCGACGTGCGCCGGCTTATGCCGAAGCGGGACTCGCGGCGCCCTCGCCCCTCGTGCAGATCCGGGCGGCCAGAGCGTGTCCGAGCCCCATGGCGATGAGGCCCACGAGCAGGTGCGCGCTTTGGACGATCCAGTGCAGCGAGCCGGGCAGGAGCCTCACCTGCAACGCCCCCAGGATCGGGACCACGAAGCTCCACACCAGCACCCATGCCGCCAGGCTCCGTGCGCGCCGCATTCCGAACGCGGCAAGTGCCCACATGCACAGCACGAACAGGCCGCCGAGCGCCATGTGCAGCGGAATGAGCGACAGGCCATGACCGGCCCAGAAGAGGACACCGAGCACGAGGAGCGCGATGCCGAGCAGGCCGAAGAGCGCGCGGATGATGCGGATGGCAATCTGCATGGCAGCCTCCGGGACAATTGACATCTACTTGTGAAGTCGGAAGATTCCTCTTGGCCGGAGCCTGGGACCCCGGCGCGAGGTCTTGCCCGATGTCCGAATCCAACTGCGCCCTCAGGCGAGGCGGTTGGGAGCGTCTCGAGGCTGTATATTACGCCAGCCTGCGTCTGCTGCACAATTCGCGGACGGCTGCAACCGGCATGCCCGTACGACGCGCGCTCACGTGGCGGCGGGCCGATCATCGAGAGGCGGCTGAATGGACCTGTTGATCGTGCGACACGCCATCGCCGCCGAGCGCAATCCGAAGCGGTGGCCGGATGACCGTGAGCGCCCGCTCACGCCCGAAGGCTCGCTGCGGGCGCGGCGGGCGGCCGCGGGGTTGAAGCGTATCGCCGACCGTCCGGCGCTCCTGCTGACGAGCCCTCTGGTGCGAGCTCGTCAGAGCGCCTCCATCCTCTCGGAGTGCGCCGGCTGGCCCGAGCCGCTCGAGTGCGCGGCGCTGGCTCCCGAGGCCTCTGCCGAGGCGGTGCTCAAAGCCCTGCAGGCCCGGCCGCACGAGCGGATCGCGGTCGTGGGGCATCAGCCGTGCCTCGGCCAACTCATTGCCTGCTGTCTGCCCGGTGAGGTGCATCCGCAGGCAATCGAGATCAAGAAGTTCGGTGTGGCCTTGCTCTCGTTCAACGGGATCGCGCGCCCGCAAGGCGCGCTCCTGCGCTGGCTGCTCGCACCGGGGGTCCTGCGAGCCGTGCGCCGATAGGGCCAGCCCGGGTGAGATAATGCGCGCCTGTTCGGGCGATGTGATCGGTCATAATGGACGTATACCCTGGGTGGTGCGTGGAAGGAGGCACATCATGAAAGTCGGCTTCATCGGACTTGGACGAATGGGGGCGGGAATGGCGGCCAATCTCATCAAGGCCGGCCATGAGGTCACGGTGTACAACCGGACGGCCGAGAAGAGCAGGGCGCTCGTCGCGCAGGGTGCGAAGGCCGCCGACAGCGTGGCTGCGGCCTGCCGTGCGGATGCGGTGGTCACGATGCTGGCCGATGACCAGGCGCTCGAGCAGGCGGCGCTCGGGCAAGGGGGCATTCTCGAGAGCCTCTGCGCGGGGGCCGTGCACGTTTCCTGCAGCACCGTGAGCGTCGATCTCTCGGCGCGGCTCACCGAGCAACACGCGGCGGCAGGCCACCGCTACGTCGCCGCTCCGGTGTTCGGCCGCCCGGAGGCGGCGGCGGCCGGACAGCTGTTCATCGTCGCCGCCGGCGAGCCCGGGGCTGTCGAGGCGGCCACGCCGCTGTTCGACGCCGTCGGACAAAAGACGTTCGTCGTCTCCGGGACGCCGAAGATCGCCAATCTCGTGAAGCTGAGCGGCAACTTCCTGATCGCCTCGGTCATCGAGTCACTCGGCGAGGCGCTGGCACTGGTGGGGAAGGGCGGTGTCGATGCGCATCAATACATCGAGCTGCTGACCTCGAGCCTGTTCAACGTCCCGCTTTACCGCAACTACGGCATGCTCATCGCGGACGGAAAGTTCCAGCCGGCCGGCTTCGCCGCCCCGCTCGGGTACAAGGACATCCGCCTGGTGCTCTCCGCCGCGGAGGAGTTGCGTGTGCCGCTGCCCTTTGGCGCCGTGCTGCGCGAGCGGCTGCTCGCATTGCTCGCCCGGGGCGGCGAGGATCTCGACTGGTCCGCCATCGCCAAGCTTGCCGCCGCGGATGCCGGAATGGCGCGTGACTGAGCGCACCTAGCGCGCCCGCACGCCTATCCGTTACAATCGCCCGCATGAAGGCGAGGATTTGGGCCATTATCGCGGTGGCGCTCGGCGTCGGTGCTGTCGCTTTCGCGTTTCATTTCGAGCTCAGCGCACGATCGCGCGCCTACAGTGAGCTGCGCGGGCTGCGCACCGAGACGACCAACGACCTCGATCATCATCGCATCAGCCGATCGCGGGCGGCCACGCTCGAGAACCGGCTTGGCCGGGCGCGGCGGCGGATCGAGGAGGACAACGTGCTCGGCGCGCAGAAACTGCTCGGCCGGGTCAGGGCCGACCTCAGATCCCGAACCCGCTCGGCCTGACTGCGCCGGGGATCTCTTCCGTACCTATCCCGAAGCCCTCGGTCTGTTGCCGCAACGCAGGGCCGAGCGGGTGCGGCTGAGAGCCAGGACGCCGAGAAAGTTGCGGATGCGCGCTTGCGACTCCAGGCGGCCGAATTCCCGCAAGTACACTTCCCTGACCTCTTGCATCGGAAGATGCAACTTGTCAGAGAGCGTCGCGATGGCTCTCACTTGATCCTTCTCTGGATCGGCTGGCTCCGAGACTGGTGCGATCATGTCGATGCCCGCGGCGCCGGACACCCCTACACTAGCGCCCGCCGGCACCACCGCAAATAAGGAAAAGCCACTCCGGGGTCGCGAGGGATCTGCCCGCGTGGGCAATGACCGCAATCCGTACGGAGAAGCACCGCCTTTCGCCGTCGAATCCCGACGGAAGGCGGGCGCCAAGTCCGCCGCCCGGGTGGAGGCCGGCGCCAAAGAAGGCCGATGCAGCGGCGCCCTTTGACACGGGAATGCGCCAATCGGGGAAGTGCGCTGCCCGGGGGCAGGCGCCTGCCCGTCAGGCGATGGCGCGCACCACCCCGCCATCGACGCGCAATGCCGCTCCGGTCGTCGCCGATGCCTGCGCGCTGCACACATAGGCGATCATGGCAGCCACTTCGGCGGTCGTGGCGAAGCGCTTGAGAATCGAGGAGGGGCGGGCCGTCCGGAAGAATTCACGCTCGAGCGTCGCGGGGTCCTTGCCGGTCGAGTGCGCCAGCTGCGCCACGAACCGGCCGACGCCCTCGGATGCGGTCGGGCCGGGCAGGACGCTGTTGACGGTCACGTTGGTTCCCGCGAGCGTCTCGGCCAGGCCGCGCGCGACGGCGAGCTGAGCCGTCTTGGTGACGCCGTAATGAATCATTTCAGTGGGTATTTGCAGGCCCGATTCGCTCGAGACGAACACGACCCGTCCCCAATCGCGCGCGCGCATCCCGCGGACGTAGTGCCGGGCAAGGCGGATCCCGCTGAGAACATTGGCCTCGAAGAATCGCAGCCAGTCGTCATCGGGTATCTCCTCGAAGGCCTTCGGCTCGAATATGCCCATGTTGTTCACGAGCACGTCCACGTCGGGGAACGCGCGGATCACGCTGTCGCAACCCGCGGCCGTGGCGAGGTCCGCGGCAATGCCCTGGATGTCGGAGCGCGCGATGGACTTGCGCAGCTGCGTGACGGCAGCCTCCACACGCCCGCTCGTGCGCCCGTTGATGATGACCCGTGCGCCTTCGCGTGCGAGAGCCTCGGCGGTGGCCAATCCGATGCCTGCCGTTGAGCCGGTGACGAGTGCGAGCTTTGAGGTGAGTCCGAGATCCATGAGCGCGTGCCCTGCAGTCTGCCCTGCCGTGACGCTATCCGAGGCCCCGGGCACCGGCAATCCGCAATAAGAGGGAGAGGAAACCGACAGGGGCGCGGGGCGGGCCTCGCGTCAGTGCTGCCCGCGCCGCAGTCCGTCCTGATGGCTTGCGCTCCCGTGCCGGCTGCCCGAGGCATAAATCCAATACAATCTCCCTGCGATTTGCATATATCGTATCTATATGAATCTGCATCATCTCGCGATCTTTCACACCGTCGCCGAGACCGGCAGCATCTGCGCCTGCGCCGAGCGCATGCACATCTCGCAGCCGGCGATCTCGCGGCAGCTGAAGGAATTCGAGCAGCGCATGGGCGTGGTGTTGTTCGAGCGCCTGCCCCGGGGCGTGCGGCTCACGCAGGCGGGCGAGGTGCTGCGCGATTATGCGGCGCGACTGTTCGAGATCGCGCGCACGGCGGAGGCATCGGTGAAGGAGCTGTCCGATGCGCGCCAGGGCCGCCTCTCGATCGGCGCGAGCAACACGGTCGGAACGTACATCCTGCCGGGCCTGCTCGCCCGCTTTCACCGCAGCCACCCCGCCGTCGCGATATCGATGTTCGTCGGCAATACCGAGCAGGTCGCCCAAGGCGTGGTCGACTTGCGCTTCATGCTCGGCTTCATCGAGGGTCCGCTGCACGTGCCGGATCTGCGCATCGAGCGGTTTCTCGAGGATGAGATCATGCCGGTGGCGACGGCGGATCATCCGTTGAGCCGAAGGAAAGCGCTGACGCCCGCGGATCTGTCCGGTCAGCCGCTGCTGATGCGCGAGCCGGGCTCGGGCACGAGGGAGCTGATCGAGAGGCGTTTGCAGCGCCATGGCATCCGCCCCGGCGACATCGTGGAGCTGGGGAGCACCGAGGCGATCAAGCAGGCCGCGATCCACGGCGGAGGCATCGCCTGGCTGCCCCGCGTGTGCATGCCCCGCGAGCTCACGAGCGGCGAACTCGTGAGATTGCCCGTGAAGTTCCTCAACATCCGCCGGCCGCTCAACGTCATTCGCCGGACTCAAGGCCATACCGCGCCGGCCGGCGAGGCGTTCCTCGCGCTGCTGCACAACCACGGCGGCGCCGGCAACCGTGGCGGTCGGGTCGAACCGTGAGCGGCGCCGCAGAGGCTGTCGCGGGGTCGCCGCGGTTTGCGCGCCGCGGCACTCCTCGATCATGCTACGGCCCGATCGATCAATATGACCTCGGGCTCCCCCGCGTACCGTGGCGACCGCATGCCCTGCGATGATCTGCGGGAAGGCGGCGCGGGACTGCGGCTTCCCGCCTCGGCACCGCCGCCCGATCGCGAAGAGCGCCGGGAGATGAGCAGGGGTATGCATGTGGTATGTATAGAAAAAGTCTATGGAATAGCTACCTTATTTATATTGGATATATAGCCGGACCGAGTCCACCATGCGTTCGCCCACAGGGGCTTGCGAGGCACCAATCATGGCGGCGACGGAGCAATCACAGCCTAAGCGCACTGTTGCGCGCACGACCTGCTACATGTGCGCCTGCCGTTGCGGCATCAAGGTGCACCTCGAGGACGGCAGGCTGCGCTACATCGAGGGAAACCGCGACCATCCGGTCAACCGCGGAGTGCTCTGCGGCAAGGGGTCGGCGGGAATCATGACGGCGATCTCCCCGGCGCGGCTCTCGACACCCCTGAAGCGCGCCGGTCCGCGCGGATCGGGCGCGTTCGAGGCCATCTCCTGGGAGGAGGCGATGCGGATCGCGACGGAGCGCCTCGCCGCGATCCGCGCGGGCGACCCGGGCCGCCTCGCCCTCTTCACGGGCCGCGATCAGTCGCAGTCGCTCACGGGCCACTTCGCCCGGATGTTCGGCACGATCAACTACGCGGCGCACGGCGGGTTCTGCTCCGTGAACATGGCGGCGGCGGGTCTGTACTCGGTCGGGGGCGCGTTTTGGGAGTTCGGCGAGCCGGACTGGGAGCACGCCAGACTCTTCCTGCTCTTCGGGGTCGCCGAAGACCACGACTCCAACCCAATCAAGCTCGGCCTCGCCAGGCTCAAGCAGCGCGGCGCCAAGATCCTCTCGATCAATCCGGTGCGCACGGGCTACTCCGCGATCGCGGACGAATTCCTCGCCATCACCCCCGGCACCGACGGCCTGCTCGTGTTTGCGCTCATCCACTGCCTGCTCGAGGCGGGCCGGATCGATGCGCAATTCCTCATCCGCTACACCAACGCCCATCATCTGGTGATCGATGCGCCTGGGGAGGCCGGGCACGGATTGATCGCCCGCGATGCGGCGGGCCGAGAGCTGTGTTTCGATCGCGCCTCGGGTTCGCTCCTCGAGGCGCGGGCGGGCGGAACCGACCCGGCGCTGCTCGGCAGCTTCGAGTTGCCGGACGGGCGCCGCGCCCGCCCGGCATTCGCCCTGCTCGCCGAGCGCTATGCCGATCCGCAATATGCCCCGGAGGCGGTCGCCGCCCGCTGTGGCATCGAGGCGGCCACGATCCGGCGCATCGCCGCGGAGATCGCCGAGGTCGCCTTCAATCAGCCGGTCGTGCTCGATCAGCCGTGGACGGATGCGGCGGGCCGCCGTCACGCGCAGATGACGGGCCGGCCCGTTGCGATCCATGCCATGCGCGGGGTCTCCGCGCACTCGAATGGATTTCACACCTGTCGCGCGATCCATGTGCTGCAGATGCTGCTCGGGGCCGTCGATACCCCGGGCTCCTGGCGGTACAAGTCGCCCTACCCGAAGCCGATCCCCGGCGGGCCCGCGCCCGGACGCCCGCGCGCGCCCGGGGAGCCGCTCGATGCGACACCGCTCGGCTTCCCGCGCGGCCCGGAGGATCTGCTCGTCGATGAGGCCGGGGAGGCGCTGCGGCTCGATCGGGCGTTCTCGTGGGAGGCGCCCCTCGCCATTCACGGCCTGATGCACATGGCGATCGCGCGTGCCTATGAGGCGGGCCCTGAGGGGATCGACACGCTGTTCCTCTTCATGTCGAACATGGCGTGGAATTCGGCGATGAACCCGGGCGAGACCACGCGCATGCTGAGCGAGTGCGACGAGCAGGGCAACTACCGCATCCCCTTCGTCATCGTCGCCGACGCCTTCTCATCGGAGACCGTCGCCTACGCGGACCTGGTGCTGCCGGACACCACGTATCTCGAGCGCTACGACTGCATCTCGCTGCTCGACCGCCCGATCGGCTCGGCACACGGTCCGGCCGATGCCATCCGCATACCGGTGCTTCGCCCGGACCGCGATGTCAGGCCATTCCAGGATGTGCTCATCGATATCGCCGGGCGCCTCGGCCTGCCGGACTTCGCCGACGAGCAGGGCAGGCCGCTTTATTCGTCGTACGCCGATTACATGGTCCGACACCAACGAAGGCCCGGCGTCGGCCCGCTCGCCGGCTTTCGCGGCGAGGACGGCCGCGCCATCGGCAAGGGGGCGCCCAATCCTCGCCAGCTCGAGCGCTATGTCGAGAACGGAAGCTTCTGGAAGCACGATTTGCCGCACGAGCAGCTTTACTTCAAGCACGCCAACCGGGCCTATCTCACCGGCGCCAAGGCGATGGGTTTGATCGATGACGATGCGCAGATCGTCCTGCAGCTTTATTGCGAGACGCTGCAGCGGTTCCGCCTGGCCGGCGAGGGACACGGGGCGCGGCGCCCGCCGCCGCACCTGCGCGAGCGCATCAGGCGCTTCTTCGATCCATTGCCCATCTGGTACGTGCCGCTCGAGGAGGCGATGACGGATCGCGAGGCTTACCCGCTGCATGCCATCACCCAGCGGCCCATGGCGATGTATCACTCCTGGGGCTCGCACAACGCGTGGCTGCGGCAGATCCTGCCGGAGAACCGTCTCTATCTGCATCGCGACCTCGCGGCCCGGCTGGGGATCCGCGACGAGGATTGGGTGTGGGTCCGCTCGCGCAGCGCCAGTCTGCGGTGCCGGGCGCGCACGATGACCGGGGTCAACCGCGATACCGTTTGGACCTGGAACGCGATCGGCAAGCGCGCCGGCGCCTGGGCGCTCTCGCACGATGCGCCGGAGTCCCGCCGGGGATTCCTGTTGAATCACGTCATCTGCGAATACCTGCCGAAAGAGGACGGGGCGGCGCCGCAGTCCAATTCCGATCCGGTGACCGGTCAGGCCGCCTGGTTCGATCTCACCGTGTCCCTCGAGCGCTGCGCTCCCGGGACGCCCGATGAGACCTCGCCCCGCTGGGGCGCGAACCCGTTGCGCGTGCGCCAGGCCGAGGAGAATGACCGATGAGCACTCTGCCTGAGAGGCCGCAGGGCGCGAAAAGGCTCGGCCTGGTGATCGATCTGGACACCTGCGTCGGCTGCCACGCCTGCGCCGTCAACTGCAAGGAGTGGAACACGGGAGGGGAGGCCGGGATCCTGCCCGACTACGACAAGTACGGCCCTGAGCCCGACGGGGTGTGGTTCAACCGGATCCACTCGTACGAGACCGATGAGGGCGGATGCTCGCGGACGGTCAACTTCCCGCGCTCGTGCCTGCACTGCGAGAACCCGCTCTGCGTCACGGTCTGCCCGACCGGCGCATCCTACAAGCGCGCCGAGGACGGCATCGTCCTCGTCGACACCGACAAGTGCATCGGCTGCCAGCTCTGCTCCTGGGCCTGTCCATACGGCGCGCGCGAGCTCGATGAGAAGGCGGGCGTGATGCGCAAGTGCACATTGTGCGTCGACCGTATCTACAACGAGAGTCTTGCGCCGCAGGAACGGGTGCCGGCCTGCGTGGCGACCTGTCCGTCCCGGGCGCGGCACTTCGGCGATCTCGCCGATCCCGAGAGCGAGGTCTCCAAGCTCGTCAAGGAGCGCGGCGGCGCCGACCTGCTCCCCGGTCTCGGCTATCAACCGACCAACAAATACCTTCCGCCGCGCCGCGCGACGATTCCAACCGCGCCGGTGAAGCCTGCCGCCCCGGGCGCAAAGGGCATCGGCGCGGCGTTGCTCGGCCTTCTCGACAAGGCGCTCAGCCGATGAAACCCGCCGCCTCCGTGCTGCTGCTCACCACGGCGACCGGGTTCGGGTTCGGGCTGCTCGCCTGGCTCGGGGCGTACACGGCCCTCGGGCTGCTGCCGCCGCAGGCGCGGGGACTGCTCGGCGCCGGCATCGCCCTCGCCCTGCTCTTCACCTCCATCGGGCTCGTCGCCTCGATGTTTCATCTGGAGCGCAAGGAGCGCGCATGGCGCTCGTTCACTCAGTGGCGCTCCTCGTGGCTGTCGCGCGAGGGCGTCGCCGCCGTACTCACCTACCCGGTGGCGATCGCCTTCGGCGTCGCCTTCTGGCTTGACGGGCCGCTTCTGCTCACGCGGCTGCTGGGCGCGGCAACCGTCCTCGCATCGCTTGGCACCGTTTACTGCACGGCCATGATCTACGCGAGCCTGAAGCCGATCCGCCAGTGGCACAACGTGCACACCGCGCCGGATTATCTGCTCTACGCCGTTTTTTCCGGCGCCGTCCTGTTCGCGACGCTGCGCACCGCGGCTCTCGGGGCGCCGGGGGCGACGGCGAGCGCCGCGGCCGCGGCGGCCGCGGCCGCGGCGCTCCTGGCCAAGCGCGCGTACTGGCGGCACATCGACGCGCAGGCGCCGCTTGCGACGCTCGCCGCCGCGATCGGTCTGCCCAAAGGCACCGAGGCGCGGCCGCTCGATGCGCCGCACTTCACGGAGAATTTCATCCTGCGCCAGATGGGCTTCGCCATCGCGCGGCGGCACGCCGCGAAGCTTCGCTCCCTGGCGCTGATCATCGGCTTCGCCCTGCCGCTCGTCCTGAGCGTTCTCGGGGAGTTCGCGCCCGCGCCGCTGGCCGCGACGACCCTCGCTCTG
>JAJZLX010000442.1 GCA_021850555.1 Pseudomonadota bacterium
AAGGCGATCCAGTACGCCATCGACAACGACCGCGTGTCGGTGACGCTGGTGCACAAGGGCAACATCATGAAGTACACGGAGGGGGCGTTCCGCAACTGGGGCTACCAGCTCGCCCGCGAAGAGTTCGGCGCCGAGGAGATCGACGGCGGCCCGTGGATGAAGTTCCGCAACCCCCTGACGGGTCAGGACATCGTCGTCAAGGACGTCATCGCTGACAATTTCCTGCAGCAGGTGCTGCTGCGGCCTGAGGACTACGACGTCATCGCCACGCTCAACTTGAACGGCGACTATGTCTCGGATGCTCTCGCCGCGCAGGTCGGCGGCATCGGCATCGCCCCGGGCGGCAACATCGGCGACGGGCTGGCGGTGTTCGAGGCCACCCACGGCACCGCGCCTGGCTTTGCCGGCAAGGACCGGGTCAATCCGGGCTCGCTCATCCTCTCCGCGGAGATGATGCTGCGCTACCTCGGCTGGAAGGAGGCTGCGGATCTGGTCATCAAGGGCGTGGCCAACACCATCGCGGCCAAGGAGCTCACGTACGACCTGGCGCGGCTGCGCGAGGCGATCAAGACGCCGAAGCGCGAGATCGCCGCCCGCAGGAGCGTCGAGGAGGACCTGCAGCGGCTCATTCCGGGCGCCACGCTCATGAGCTGCTCGGGCTTCGCGACCGCCATCGTCCGGCACATGGATGACTGATTCCTCGGGAGCAATGCGCAATGGTGTGCGCGGCGGCGCGCGCCCGGCGCTCGAGGTGCGGCGCGACGGGACATATGACCCTGACTGCGCGCGCTGCCCGCGGCTCGCCGGATTCCTGGGCGAGATCCGCGAGCGCTACCCTGACTATTGGGCACGCCCCGTGCCGTCCTTCGGGGCGGTCGATCCGCGCATCGTGATCGTGGGCCTCGCTCCGGGGCTGCACGGGGCGAACCGGACGGGCCGGCCGTTCACGGGCGATTATGCGGGGATCCTGCTCTACCGGACGCTGCATGAGGCGGGCCTCGCCACCCGGGCGCACTCCGAGTCGGCCGATGACGGGCTTGCGCTGCGCAACGCCCGCATCATCAACTCCGTGAAGTGCGTGCCGCCGCAGAACAAGCCCTCGCCGGCCGAGATCCGCGCCTGCAACGCGTATCTGGCGGCCGAGCTCGAGCGGCTGAAGCACGTGCAGGTGGTGCTGGCGCTCGGGCGGATCGCCCACGACGCCTTCCTCATGGCCACCGGGAGAAAGCGCGGGGAGTTTCCGTTTGCGCACGGCCGCGAGCATGCCCTGGGCGCGGGCGCGTACCTGATCGATTCCTACCACTGCAGCCGTTACAACACCTCGACCGGGCGGCTTACCGCGCCGATGTTCAAGAAGGTGCTCGCCCGGGCGTGCGAGCTGGCCGGCGTGTGAGCCGGACAGCATTTAAAATGGGGCGATGAGCCCGGCGTTCGATCCGAAGTCCTTCATTGCGGCCCTGCCGCGCCGGCCCGGCGTCTATCGGATGTTCAATGGCGCGCACGAGCTGCTCTACGTCGGCAAGGCGAGGAGCCTGAAGGACCGGGTGGGCACGTATTTCGCCGCCGGCAACGTCAACCCGAAGGTCCAGGCGCTGGTGCACCAGATCGCCCACATCGAGGTCACCGTCACCAACTCCGAGACCGAGGCGCTGCTGCTCGAGTACAACCTCATCAAGGAGCACCGGCCGCGTTTCAACGTCGTGCTGCGCGATGACAAGAGCTTCCCCTACATCCATCTCACCGCCCATCACGCTTTCCCGCGGCTCGCATTCTACCGCGGCGCGCGCAGCGCCCCCGGGCGCTTCTTCGGCCCCTTCCCGAGCGCCGGGGCGGTTCGCGACACCCTGAATCAGCTGCAGAAGCTCTTCCGCATCCGCAACTGCCGCGACAGCTTCTTCGAGAACCGCAGCCGTCCGTGCCTGCAGTACCAGATCGGCCGGTGCTCGGCTCCGTGCGTGGGACTCATCAGTCGTGAGGCCTATGGGCAGGACATCGATTCGGCCGTCAAGGTGCTCGAGGGACGCAGCGATGAGGTCAACGCCACACTGCAGGCGCGCATGCGCGAGGCCTCGAGCCGGCTGCAGTTCGAGCGTGCCGCCCAGATCCGCGACCAGCTGGCGGCGCTGAAGGCGATTCAGGCCCAGCAGGTGGTGACCGCCGAGGACGAGCGCGACGTGGACGTGCTCGAGATCGTCGGGGAGCCGGGTGAGTACGCCGTCAGCGTCATGCTGGTGCGCGGCGGGCGCAATCTCGGCACCAGCAGCAGCTTCCCTCGCGCGGCTCTCGCGGAGCCGGAAGAGGCGCTGTCGTCGTTCCTGATGCAGTACTACGCCAGCCACGAGCCGCCGCCGGAGGTGCTCGTGGGGCGGCGGCTGGAGGACGCCGAGTCGCTCGAGCAGGCGCTCGCCGGACTCGCCGGTCACGCGGTTCACGTGCGCTGCCCGGCGCGGGGCCTTGCGGTCCGGTGGGTGGAGCTGACGCGGGAGAATGCCGCGCAGGCGTTGCGCATGCGGCTCTCGCGCAGGCAGGGGATGGAGGAGATGCTCGCCGCGCTGGCGGCGGAGTTGGATCTGCCCGCGCCGCCCTCGCGCATGGAGTGCTTCGACATCAGCCACACGGGCGGGGAGGGGACGGTGGCCTCCTGCGTGGTGTTCGGGGCGGAGGGACCGCTGAAGAAGGAATACCGGCGCTTCAATATCACCGGGGTGACTCCGGGGGACGACTACGGCGCGCTCAAGCAGGCTCTCGAGCGCCGCTACACCCGCATCCGGCACGAGGAGGTTCCGGCGCCCGATCTGCTGCTGATCGACGGTGGCCTCGGACAAATCGACGGGGTGCACGAGGTGCTCGCCAGGCTAGGCTTTGCCGATCTCACCCTGGTGGGGGTGGCCAAGGGACCCGACCGGCGCCCCGGGCAGGAGCGGCTCTTCGTCTATGGGGAGCCGGTGCCGAGGGTTCCGGAGGCGCACTCACCGGCCTCGCGGCTCATTCAGCGGATCCGGGACGAGGCGCATCGCTTCGCCATCACCGGCCACCGCCGCAAGCGCGCACGGCGTTATACCGAGTCCGTGCTGGAGGCGATCCCAGGCCTGGGACCGGCCAAGCGCCGGGCGTTGCTCACGCATTTCGGGGGATTGCAGGGGGTGCTGCGCGCCGGGGTGGCGGATCTCGAAAAGGTGTCCGGAATCGGCGCAACCCTGGCCCGCACGCTTTATGATCACCTGCATCCCGGCTCTTGAGGTGGGGGGGCGCTTGCGCTGGAATCTGCCGAACACGCTGACCTTGTTGCGGATCGCCGCCATCCCGCTCATCGTCCTGCTCTTTTACCTGCCCTACCCATGGTCGAGCCCGGCTGCGGGGCTGCTGTTCGCCGCGGCCGGTATCACCGATACGCTCGACGGCTATTTCGCACGCCGTCTGGGACAGACCTCGCGTCTCGGCGCCTTCCTCGATCCGGTGGCCGATAAGTTGATCGTGGCGGTGGCGCTCGTGCTGATCGTGAGCCACGATACCCGCCTCATCATCGTGCTGACGGCGGTCGTGATCATCGGGCGGGAGATCACCATTTCGGCGCTGCGCGAGTGGATGGCCGAGATCGGCGAGCGGCGCAAGGTCGCAGTCTCGCAGCTCGGCAAGATCAAGACCGTCCTGCAGATCGTCGGGTTGTCGATGATGCTCTACCGCGCGCCGCTCGCGTTCTTCCCGACCTATCCGACCGGAGTGATCCTCACGGAGCTCGCCGCTCTGGCCACTCTCATCTCGATGGTGGCCTACCTGCGGGCGGCCTGGCCTGAGCTCAAGCGTCCGGAGCCGAAGTCCTCGGAATAATCCCGGAATCGAGCGCCTGATCGTGAGCTCGGCCTTTCCGTCTTGACTTCGGGCAGGGGCCCCCTAAAATGCCGCCTCTTGCCGCGATGCGGGAATAGCTCAGTTGGTAGAGCGCAACCTTGCCAAGGTTGAGGTCGCGAGTTCGAGCCTCGTTTCCCGCTCCAAGATTCCTTTCTAGACAAGCACTTACGCGGCGCTCCTACGGTCATTCAGGGAATTCTCAGGGAATTTTTCCTGACCCTGCTCCGGGCGATCCACACGATAGCGGGCGCGCCGCTTCCAGCGTTTGCAGTGCCCCACGGCAACGCGACAGATGCTCGCTGAGGGTCAGGGAGGCCGGTGGGCAAGGCTCACGTCCGCATCGAGCGCGGTGCATACGGGTTCATGCAGGATCTGCCGGCGGATCCACTTGAAGTACACCGGCGGATAGCCGGACTTTCGCCTCGTCTGAATGTCAGGTGGCGATGCGCTTCTCAGTGTGGGAGGCTCTGGCTCTGCTGTCGTGTGTGACCTTTGAGCCGATCACGTCTCGGCGGGAATCCAGGGGTTGAGCAGGCGAACGCCGGTGGGTTCGAAGTCGGTTACGTTGCGTGTCACGACGGTCATGCTATGAATGAGGGCCGTCGCCGCGATATAGCCGTCGCGTTCCGGGCGGGGGCCGGGCACATGGAGTCGCGCGAAACGTAACGCGACGGCTTGGTCTACAGGCAGAGTTCGCTCCGAGAACTCGGGCAAAACCCGGGTACGCATCCAAGTGCGCGGCCGCTCGCCCTGGGCGGCATCGCGTCGCTCGACGCGCAGAATCCCCAGTTCGAGTTCCATGAGGAAGATGGCGAAGAGGTGGAAGCTTGCGGCATCGACGCTCGAGATCCAGGTGGTGACGTTCGGATCGGCCTTGCCGTCCCCGACCTTGCGTAACTCGGAAAGCACAGTAGCTGCTTATGGTCAGCCGCAATGCGCGCCGCGCCATTCAGGATGACTTCGCCTGGCGCTCTGCCGCGGGCCCGTTTCGGGAAATTGTCGGCCGTCATAGAGATCCACTTGCGCGCCAAGTAGCTCTTCGAGCAGTTCCTGCAGCCCGCCCCCTTGGGGGAATTGCTACGATGTGCGACATGTGCTACGATCAGCCGATGAATCGTATTGTCACTCAGCGGGAGCTGCGCAATCAGTCCGCCGCCGTCCTTCGTGAGGTTGAGGCAGGGCGCACGATCATCGTGTCTCGCAACGGTACGCCGGTGGCAGAGCTGCGCCCCATACGGCCGCGCAGATTCGTGCCCCGAGCCACGCTTGAGGAAGCGATGGCTCGCGCCCCTCGTGTTGATGCCGACCGATTCCGTGCGGATCTCGATGCCGTGATCGATCAGAGTGTCGATGGCTGAGCCGACACGCGGTCTACTCGATACGTCGCTTGTCGTCGATCACGACCTGATCGATCCGGCATTGCTTCCCGACGAGTCCGCGATTGCCGCCATCACACTTGCAGAGCTTGCCGCTGGACCGCACGCGACCGAAGACAAGGAAGAACGCGCACGACGTCAGGATAGACTGCAGTGGGCAACCGCAACCTGGGACCCGCTGCCCTTCGATGCTGAGGCCGCACGCATGTATGGGCGGATATTTTCGGCCGCACGGGCCGCCGGACAGACCAGCCGATCACGCTTGGCGGACTTGCTCATCGCCTCGACGGCTGCAGCGAACAGCCTCGCCGTCTACACTCGTAACCCTTCTGATTTTGAAGCGCTGAAGAGCGTCGTCAAAGTGGTTCCTGTCTGAGACAGTCCCGCAGGCCGGATCCAACTATCCAAGTCCCGGATCGTCGTGATGGGTAGAGGAATTGTCCGTAAGCACCCCGGTATCCCCGTCCTTCCGCGGTTGATCTGAGCGGCCGATGCTCTGGGCCGCGGCGAGTGGCCGCATGGCGAGGGCGAACGATGACTGAGCAGAAGCAAGCGGAGCTCACGCTGGGTGAGCGGCGGTACCTGGAGCGGGTGCGGGAGGCGCAGAGCGAAGGGGTATCCCTGAAGGACTACTACCTGGCGCATGGAGAGGTGCCGGTACACAACAACTTATGTGGAGAACATCATCAGGCCATTTGCCCAGGGACGCTGGGTGTGGCTCTTCGCGAACAATCCATTCGGTGCCCGCGCCAGTGCAAATCTCTTTTCCCTGGTCAGCACCGCCCGCGCCAATGGCCTGAATCCCTCCGCGTACCTGACCCACCTGTTCGAACGGCTCCCTGCCGCCGAGACCGTCGAAGCGCTCGAGGCCCTGCTGCCCTAATGGAATGGTCGCGACCTGCTTCGCACCGCCCGCCGCGCCGCCTGAGGCGGCTCCCGCTGTCACCCTGATCCTTGCCCGGCGGCCCCGCGCCTCCTTGGCCTGAGACCGGGCCGCCATCGCCCACAGCCTCGCCGGGACCCCTATGTCGTCACGCCGGCCCCTGCAATGACGGGGATGCCGGGGTGCTTACCAACGTCCCACTCAGACTCAATTCGCAAGATAGCCGCAGACCTGATGGGGGATCGCCTGGAGAAGCTTCTCGACGGTCAGCGGCTCATTTGGTGTTCACTTCGTGCGTGTGATTGCCTGGACACCCCCGGGTCAGAGAACCTCCGCTTTTTTGGCTTCGAGTCTCAAGACGTGGCTCATCAAGGCGGCTGCCGCGGCGCGCGGAGCGCGCCCAGGTGCGCAATCGCAAGGAGAGTGAGTCGTGAACGCCGACGTTGCATAGAGTTCCATTTTGACTCCCGGTGTCTCATCGATCCGTGTCCGGTGAAGGAGAGACCCGGCCGCTACCGGGATTTTCGTCCCTCATTTCCCCGCCCTCGGCCCAAGCTCCTCCCCGATCCGCTGGAACTTCTCGGCCAGTTTCCTCTGGCTGGCCGCTGACTGCGCGAATACCTTTCGCGTGCTGCCGTATTCGGGGCGTGCAGCATCCTCGGCCGACCGGACCGCCTGCGCCCGGAGCGCCGTGGCGGCGTACAGAAGGTCCTGGGAGGTGAGCTGCAGGCGGGGATCGGGCATGGGAGCGACTGTAGCGCCGGAGGCCGGCGCATCAGCAAGCGCTTGAGCGCGGGACCGTGTAGGACCGTGCGCGGCGACCGCGCGATTTTGCGCAGCCGGAAAGTGCGCCATCATCCGTGAAATGAGCCGGGGAACCGGATCGGAATGGCCTCCCACCAGGATCTGCTCGGGAAGGCTCCTCAGGAGTCCGGCCAGTCCTTTGGGCTTCAGTTCAACCTTCCTGATCCAGATGACATCACCATGCTCGGTATCGATCAGACGTCCCACGAGTGTCATCGAAGTAAGATGCTGGCCGCCGTGCTGCATTTGTCCGGTCTCGATGTTCTTCGCCTGAAGGACGAGGAGCCCATCGACGTTCAAGAGTCTCCGCATTGTGACCGCGGTGGCGCGGTCCATGAAGGCGCTCTGCTGGATGTGTTGCTCTCGAAGGACTTCCTGCAGGTCGGACCGGCTCACAATGAGATAGCCTTTCCTCGAAAGGGCCTGCACTGCAGATTTCTCCGCCTCGGTCGACAGGAAACCGCGCTGCGGCACCGCTATGACGGCGAGCCGTGATATCTGATGTGTGTCCGGGGGAAAGCGGGAAAAGGGTTGCACGGACTGCCGTTCCGGCTGAGCGCAGCCGGAAAGCGAGATTGACGCGGTGAACATCATCAGAATCGCGAGCGCAAGATATTTGCGGGTCATCGTTCGGTTCCTTGCGGTTCGAAGTCATGTTTGATTGCGTCTTGCAGAGCCTGATTCTTTGCGACACTCTTTGGAAGAGCCTGATCGGAGAAACACACGGATTCTCCAGTCGCCCGGCGAAACTTCGGTGCATCATTGGAATTCATGCTTTGGATCCGTACGGCTATCGATGCGCGGGCGACCTGCGCGCCGTTCTGAATATCGGCCGGAGCGGGCTGACGCGTTGCGTGTAGGGAGTCGACGCGGAGCGTTACATGATGCACGGTGAGAAATTTCGGGTCGGTCGTTGAGTATCTGTTCTCGGTCGCGCTCATGAGTTCGTCGCGAATGAGCGGGACGTCGCCCGGGGACACGGCGTCAATTGAACCGGGTAACCCCGCTCTCTTCAAGGCGGGTGTTCGATCAAGTCGAAACTAGTACACCAGACGTTGGTCATCAAGCCGGCATCAGGGACCGATCCTGAGCGCGACGCTACGCAGCCATGCCGCCGGAATGCGCCGGCGGAATCAGTAAGTCTGCCGGTACGTGAAACCGTTCGCGAATCTTGCGGATCATGGACATGCTGAGCTCCCGCTTGCCGTTCAAGACTTCACTGACGCGGCTCGCGGTGCCGAGAAGGGGGATGAGGTCGGTGCGCGTGAGGTCGTGCTGATCCATCAAATAGGTCAGCAGTTGCGGTAACGTCGCTATTCGGCGTGGCCACCGCGAGCGCTCGTAAGCCTCGATCAGTCGCGCCTGAGCGCTCATCCGGGCCTGATCGGCCGGATCGCTCGACTCCATCAGCCTCTCGACGAGTTTCTTCGCTTCCGTATGGTCCGCATCATTTTCAATGACAACCAGCGTTGCTTTCATCACACGGTCTCCGCATCGACCTTGTCGTACTCTTCATGAGATCCAAAGAATCGAATCATCATCACGCCATTCTTGTACTGCACCAGGGCGATCAGACGGTAGTCGTTCGCCTTGATATTGAAGACCACGCGGCCGCCCTTGAGAATGCTGGCCTTCGGATGAGACTTTTTCACATCCTCAGGTGTCTTCCATCCGGATTTCTCGACGATTGTCCGCCAGGCATCATACTGTGCCCGTGCGGCCTTGATCCCTCGGTGTCCGGCACGTTTCGCAAAGTAGCGCTCGACGATGTCGGTCCCGATGACGATCACGGGTAAGCATTCTACTGGAATTTCCAAAAATTGGAAATACGAACTTCCATTTTCTGGAACGTAGGCTTGGACGGAGACCTTCGAGCCTACAGACGGCTTCGCCGGCCCAAGAATTCGCTGCGCCGGCGCGTGCAGTCCATTGTGCAGCCGCAGCTCCCGACGGTATCGAGCTGGGTGCGGGCACGGCGACATGCCGGGGTTGTTGCGCCGCGCGCCGCCACGGTGCGATGCATGGCTGTCCACTGTCGGTTGCTCGGATCCATTGGCGGCTAGGCTCAGGTAATACAGAATCAGTAGTACATCGAACGGACCGAACGGGCGAAAATCCCCGCGGAATCAAGGAGATGGAGCGCGAGTTCGATCCTCGTTTCCCGCTCAAGAATTCCTTATCGGTACAAAGACTTACGCGGTGCGCCGGGCGGACACACCTAGGGCCCGGCGCCGCCAGCCGAGAGCGGTTTTTACGTCGGAATCCAATTGGCCGCCGATCGATATGAACTCACGCCGTGCCGGCGCATCTGAATCCTCATATGCCGATGCCATGCTCGGCACGCAGGCGATGATGGCGGTCTTTCGAACTTCGATCTTCCGCTGACACCGGTCCTCACGGGTGAGCGGACATGCACAGGAGTCCACCGAGAGATGATCAAGACATTCGTGCCCGATGAGGATCTCGCTCCGACTTACGGATCGCGCTCCATGTCCGAGCCGGCGCCGAAGTACAGGCTTCCGGACGCTGAAATGAGTCCCCGAACCGCCTACCAGCTCATCCATGACGAGCTCATGCTCGACGGCAACGCCCGATTGAACCTGGCCACATTCGTCACCACTTGGATGGAGCCGGAGGCCGAGAAACTGATGGCCGAGACGTTCGACAAGAACATGATCGACAAGGACGAATATCCGCAGACGGCCGAAATCGAGTCGCGCTGCGTCAACATGATCGCGCGGTTGTTCAATGCGCCCGAGGATGAAGCGCCGATCGGCGTATCGGCGATCGGCTCTAGCGAGGCGGTCATGCTGGCCGGCATGGCCTTGAAGTGGCGCTGGAAAGCAAGCCGCGAGGCCGCAGGAAAATCCACCGCCGCGCCCAACCTGGTTCTCGGCAGCAATGTGCAGGTGGTATGGGAGAAGTTCTGCCGCTATTGGGAGGTCGAGCCACGCTACATCCCCATGCGGGAAGGCCGCTACGTCATCACACCACAGGACGTGGTCGAGCGCATCGATGAGAGCACAATCGGGGTCGTTGCCATCCTTGGCACCACGTTCACCGGGGAGTTCGAGCCCATCGATGCGATTCACGACGCGGTGGTCGCGCATAATGCCGCTCACGATCTCACCGTGCCGCTGCACATCGATGCGGCCAGCGGCGGCTTCGTCGCGCCTTTCATACACGCGGATCTGCGCTGGGATTTTCGCCTGCCGAATGTCGTTTCCATCAATACCTCGGGTCACAAGTACGGCTTGGTCTACCCTGGTGTCGGCTGGGCTCTGTGGCGAGGGAAGAAGTACCTGCCGGACAGCCTGGTGTTCCATGTCAACTACCTCGGTGGCGACATGCCGACGTTCACATTGAACTTTTCCAGACCGGGAAACCAGATCGTCGGGCAGTACTACAATTTTCTGCGCCTCGGCCGCGAGGGCTACACCCGCATCATGTCCACGCTGCGCGATGTCGCAACGGAGCTCTCTGGGAAGATCGCCGAGCTCGGCCCCTTCGAGCTGCTCAGCGACGGATCGACCATTCCGGTGTTCGCCTTCCGCCTCAAGGAGGCTTCGCGTTATTCGGTGTACGATGTCTCGCAACGTCTGCGCGTGCACGGCTGGCAAGTGCCGGCTTACACCATGCCGCCGGCGGCGGAAAACGTGGCCGTGCTAAGGGTGGTGTTGCGCGAGGGGTTCTCGCGTGACATGGCCGACATGTTTATGCGCGACTTGCACACGGTGGTGGCTGAATTGGAAGCAAACCCGCCCGCCCGGCCCAAGAAGGCGGATGTGCGCTTTCACCACGGCTGATGCGGTGTGGTCCCGCTCGTCGCGCTCGATCCCAAGCCCGATGCGATGGCCGGGGCAGCGACGGGCGGCCCGCACATAGCACGGCCCGTTTCCTGAGCATGAGGGGAGATTCGAATCTCAGGACCTGAGATGACCTCTGCTTCGTGTCGAGCACGGTGCACGCAGTGACCCTGGCAGGCATGGTGCGGCAATCCTTCAGCGAGTCTTTTGCTCATCTACCCCCACCGGAACCGTTTGCGCGCCTCCAGGGCAAGCTCGCTCGGATCACTTCGCGGTGCCATTGATGTGAGTCGCTCAGGGCGGATGCCGCGGTAATCCTTCAGGGCAATTTCGGTGCCGACGACTGCGGTGCGCGACCCGTTCGGGCTCATGGCCGACGCGAAGATGTCATTGTCGTTCCGCGGCGGGACGAAAGGCAGAACCAGCTTGCCGGTGCTGGGGTCGCACCGGTCAGAACACCCCGGCGAGGTGAGCAGGTCTCTTCATCAAACAGGTATTTCCTGTCCGATCTGAACGCGATCGATGCCCGTCTCTGCGGGCAGGGATTCGGTCGCTGCCGGAGTGTCTTGGCTGAAACTGCGACAATGATGCCTCTCACTCTTCGCGGGCACGGGCGCGGGTGACTGCGGCCGGGCGATCACTGTAGAATTGCCGCAGCCGCGGCAGCCAGATCCTGTCTCTCTTAATTGCATGAAGATCCTGATCGTCGAGGATGAGCGCAAGACTGCGGCGTACTTGAAGCGTGGCCTGGAAGAGAGCGGCTTCGTCGTCGATGTGGCAGGCACCGGGGAGGACGGCAGCCATCTGGCCGAGACTCAACCCTACGGGCTGATCATCCTGGATGTCCTGCTGCCGGGGAGGGACGGATGGAGCGTCATCACGGGTCTGCGCAGCCGGGGGATCGAGACGCCCGTCCTGTTCCTCACTGCCCGTGACGCGGTCCGCGATCGGGTGAAGGGCCTGGAGCTGGGCGCCGATGACTATCTCGTGAAGCCTTTCGCGTTCTCGGAGCTTTTGGCGCGAATGCGCTCGATTCTGCGCCGGGGACCGGCCAGGCAATCGACACTGTTGCGGCTGGCCGATTTGGAGGTCGATCTGGGCCGTCATCGGGCGCAGCGTGCAGGACGGGTGCTCGAGCTGACGCCGAAGGAATTTCAGCTGCTATGCCTGCTGCTGCAGCGCAGCGGCGAGGTGCTCTCGCGCACGCTGATCGCCGAGCAGGTGTGGGACATCAACTTCGAGAGCGACTCGAACGTGGTCGAGGTCCACATGCGGCGCCTGCGTGCGAAGGTGGACGACCCGTTCGAGGGGAAGCTCATTCATACGGTCCGCGGCGTTGGATACGTCCTTGACAATCGCGCCTGAGCGCCGAGCGGGCGGTTCGCGGCCCTGGCGGAGGCCGCCCTCGATCGCCTTGCGCATGACCGTCTGGTACGTGCTCTCCGCGTTCGCGCTCATTCTCGTGGCGACGGGGTTGCTCTACTGGGTGCTGGTCAACGGCATGTATCGGGAGGACGTGAACGATCTTGGGGACATTCTCGAGAACGCCACGCTGCTGCTGAGTGCCTCCAACGGATACTCCGCTGCTTCGCCGGCTGTCGAGCCGACCTGGATCACAAGACATCGCTCGGATATCTACGTGCGTGTTCTTGATGCAGACGGCCGGACGGTGATCGAGACACCGGGGCTGGCATCCCAGCTTCCGACCCCCACCATTGCGCAACTCGCGGCGGCTCGCTCGCGCCACGGTGAGAGCCGGCAGGTCCTCTCGCGCCGGGGCGAGCCTTTTCTGACGCTGATCGCGCCCATTGATGGTCTGCGGGCGGGAGCGCCGCGGCAATACATGGAAGTCGCGATGGACCGGGCGCATGATGAGTTTCTGCTGGCCCGATACCGCGAGCGGCTGTGGTGGATACTCGGTGTGTCGCTGGTGCTGTGCTCGGTCGTGGGGTATCTCATCGCCCGTGGAGGAATGCGTCCGATCGAGGGAATCAGTCGGACGGCGGAGCGCATCCGCGCAACCACGCTTCATGAGCGGATCTCGACCGGCGGTCTGCCGGAGGAGCTTCGGGGTCTGGCCGAAACCTTCAACAGCATGCTCGACCGGCTCGAGCAGTCTTTCCGCCACATCTCGCAGTTCTCCGACGACGTGGCGCACGAGCTGCGCACCCCCATCAATAACCTGCGGGGTGAGATCGAGGTGGCGCTCGGGAAGGCGCGCTCGGCCGAGGAGTATCGCGAGGTCCTCGGGTCCTGCTTCGAGGAGTGCACGCGCATCTCGCGGTTGATTCGGACGTTGCTCTTTTTGGCACGTGCGGATACCGCCGCCGATGCCCTGCAGCGCGAGCCGATCGACCTCGGCGAGGAGCTCGCCAAGGTCGGTGCGTTCTACGAGGCGGCTGCCGGGGAGGGCGGCGTTCAGCTTCGTGTCGCGGGTGTCACGGGCTTGCGAGCCGAGCTCGATCGAACGCTCCTTCAGCAGGCGATCGGCAATCTGGTCTCCAACGCGCTCGCGCATACGCCGGCCGGGGGCTCGGTTGAGGTCGCGGCGAGCGCGAGAGGGCAGGACGTCGTGATTACCGTGGCCGATACCGGTTGCGGCATTGCACAAGAGCACCTGCCGCGCGTCTTTGACCGGTTCTACCGCATCGAGCAGTCCCGTACCGGGTCGCAACAGAACGCGGGGCTGGGATTGGCGGTGGTGAAGAGCATCGTCGCCCGCCACGGCGGACGAGTCGAGATCGAGAGCCAAGTGGGAGCGGGTACGCGAGTGAGCCTCATCCTGCCGCCGTCGGCCGCCGCCGTACGAGGCCAGCTTACGAAATCGTAATCGGAGCGTCAGCGCCGCGTCACCTGTCCGGGCGTAGGCTCGGCGGCACATGATCGTGATCTCTTCCCGGGCTGCGAGAGGCCTGGCTGTACTACTTGTCCTGCCGTTGGCCGGGTGCGCGACGTATCGGGCTCGTCCGATCCGTCCCGGGGTGAGCGCGCGCGCTTTGGCGGCGCGACGCCTCACCGACCCGCGGTTGCTGCGCTTCCTGGCGATCGAGGAGCATCGTTCGGGGCCGCCGCGGTGGGACCTGGGGACGCTCACTTTGGTGGCCACCTACGAGCGGCCGGACATGCCGCTTGCCGCCGCACGATTGGGCGAGGCGCGGGCGGGGCAGATCACCGCGGCGGAACTGCCCAACCCGACGCTTTCGATCCAGCCGACTTACAACACGACCCAGACTTTCCCCTCGCCCTGGAAAGTCGGACCGATCGTCAGCTTTCTGATCCGCCCGTTCGGGGTGCGCCCGGCGCTCATCGCACGGGCGCGTGCGCAGGCCGAAGCGGCTCGCGAGGCGATTGCCGTCACCGCCTGGCAACTGCGCGGCAAGGTCCGCGCGGCGCTCATTGCCTTGTGGGCCGCGAAGCGCGCCGCGACGCTCTCGGTGGGAGGCCTTGCGGTGGCGAGTCGATACCAGCGTGCCGTTGCGCAGCGTTATCGGGCCGGGATGGTCTCGGCGACCGCCCTCACGACGGCGACTCTCGAGCAAGAGCAGGCTCAGCTTGAAGCGGCCGGGAGCGAGAGGCGGTTGCGTCTGGCACGGACGGGGGTGGCGACCGCCCTCGGCTTGCCGGTCGCGGCGCTTCAGGGTGTTCGATTGGATCTTGCGGGTATTTCCCGCCCGAGGCACCCCGGGAATCTGGGTCCGCTCATCCAGGCAGCGCTCATCAGTCGGCCCGACATTCTCGCCGCGCTTGCGCGCTACCGGGCATCCGAAGCGGCTCTGCGTCTGGCGATTGCGCGTCAGTATCCGTCGATCCAGATCGGACCGGGTTATCAGTACGACCAGGCCAAAGACAAGTTCATCCTGGCGGTCTCACTCCCGCTGCCGATCCTCAATCAGAACCAGGGCCCCATCGCACAGGCCCGCGCGGCGCGGCGAGTTGCCGCGGCGCAGTTCCGGGCGGCACAGGCGCGAGTGCTGGCGCAGATCGAGCGGGCGCAGACGGACTGGCAGGGGAGTGAGGCCGAACTCGACAACGCCCGACAGGTGCGGGCATCGGCGGCTGATGTGCTCTCGCGACGCCGGACGGAATTCGGCGCAGGTCAGATCGGCCGGCTGCGGCTGCTCGGGGCCGAGGAGGTGCTTGTGAAAGCCGATCAGGGGGCGCTTGCCGCCTCGGTGCACGAACGCATCGCCCTCGGGGAGCTCGAGGCGGCGCTCTATCACCCCTTTTTGATCGCGGCGGGAAGACGTTGATGTCTAAAAGAGCGGTCTCGTGCGCGTTTGCGGCGATAGTGGCGGTGATCGTGGGGCGCGCGGCGGCGGCCGGGCTCGCTCCCGTCACACTCGAGCCCCAAGCGTTGACGGCGGGACGGATCCGCACGACACGGCTGAAACGCCTGAAGTCGGCGCCCAGAATCTGCGCGTATGGCATCGTGCTCGGTCCCGGACCGCTGGTGAGGCTCGCGTCGCAAGTCATTGCCGCTCGCGGTGCGAGATCGGCGGCCCGCGCCCGGGCGGCTCTGGCGCGCGACGAGGACCTGCGAGCGAGCGGCCTTTACCGCGCCCAGCACAATGTCTCCCGGGCGGCGCTGCAGCGCGCCCGCTCGGGGCTCGAAGTCGCCGAGGCGCAGCAGGCGACTGCCAGCGCTGAGCTTCTGCAGCTGAAGACGCGGATGCTCGCTCACTGGGGTGCGAGACTTTCCGCCGCCGCACTCTCGGGGAGCGCGCCGTTGCCCGAGCTCGAGAACGGCGAGGCGGTCCTCGTCGAGGTGAGCCTCCCGCTAGGGGAGGCGCTGGGGGATCCGCCCTCGATGGCTTCGGCCTCGACGCCCGACGGTGAGAAGGTCCGGCTGCATTTCATCAGCCGTGCGCCGGGCGCCGCCGCCGGGGTGGCCGGAGAGAGCTTCTTTTACCTGATGCCCGCAGAGATTTCCGCTCCGATCGGGACACCGGTCACTGCGACCCTCACGACCGCGGCAGCGAAGGCGGGTGTCCTGGTGCCCCGCTCCGCCGTGGTGTGGCATCAAGGCGAGCCGCTCGTCTTCCGCGAGTCCGCACCGGATGTCTTCGCGCCCGTTGCGGTTCGCCGCTCCTTCATCTCGGGCGAGGAATACTTCGTGCCGCAAGGCCCGGGAGCCCTGCTGCATCCGGGCGACCGGATCGTCACGGGCGGGGCCGCGCTGGTGTATTCGGCCGCCCTGCAATCCGCCTCCCGCGGTCGAAACCCCGCAGGCGGGCGGGGACGATGAGGATCGAGGCATCGGGGTGATGCGCACCATCGTCGAATTCTGCCTGCGCTTCCGCTGGGTCGTCCTGCTCGCGGCAGTCGGACTGTCCTTGCTTGGGCTGCTGGCGGTGCTCCATGCGCCGTATGACGTCTTTCCCGAGTTCTCCCCGCCGACGATCACCGTCGTCACAAATGCCGCGGGGCTTGCGCCCCGACAGATCGAGGCGCTGGTCACGACGCCGGTCGAGGACGCGGTCAACGGCATTCCGGGGCTCTCGGTCCTGCGCTCGCAGTCGATGGAGGGATTATCGGTCGTCGCGGCTGTGTTTCATGGCCGCACCAATGTCTACCTCGATCAACAGCTCGTGGCGCAGCGGTTGCAGTCACTGACGGCAACGCTGCCGTCCGGCGCCCGGCCGGTGATCGCGCCGCTGCAATCCTCCACCGGCGTTGCGCTATCGATCGGCTTGACCGCGCCCAGGCTCTCCTTGATGCAGCTCACCGAGATCGCACGGTGGACGATCCGTCCGGCGCTGCTCGCCGTGCCGGGAGTCTCAAAGGTGGTGATCTTCGGATCCCGGCCCGAGCAGCTGCAGGTTCAGTTTGATCCGGCCAAGCTGATCGCACTGCACGCCGGGCTCAATCAGCTCACCGCGGCCGCCGCGGGCGCGAGCGCCGTTCGCGGCGCAGGAGTCGTGAATACTCCGAACCAGCAGCTGTTCCTCATGAGCCACGGTCAGGCGACGACCCCGGGAGCACTTGCCGCAAGCCTGTTTCTTCGCCGGGATCATCGCAGCATCACCCTGGGCGAGGTCGCGCGGGTGCTCGAGGGCTCCCCGCCGCCGATCGGCAGCGCGAGGGTGGGTACGAAGCCTGGCTTGGTGCTCGTCATCGGGTCGCAATATGGCGCCAACACGCTCACGGTGACACGCGGGCTGGATCACGCCTTGACGGCTCTCAAGCCGCTCCTGAGGCGGGACGGCATCACGGTTCTGCCGAACGGATTGAGGCCCGCCACCTTCATCGATACCGCGCTGCGCGACGTGCGCAATTCCCTCGCCATCGGCGGCGTGCTCATCCTCGTGGTGCTGTACTTCGCGCTGCGAAACTGGCGCACCGCCGTGGTTTCCTTCATCGCCATCCCGCTCTCACTGCTTGCGGCCGCGCTGATCCTGACACGGTTGGGCTTCAGCCTGAATGCGCTCTCCCTGGGAGGGCTGGCGATTGCGCTCGGCGAGGTGGTGGATGATGCGGTCGTGGGTGTCGAGAACATTCATCGCCGCTTACGCGAAAGCCGCAGTCTGTCGCAGCCGCGAAACGTGCCCATGGTGGTGCTTCGTGCGACGCTCGAAGTGCGCAAGGCGGTGGTCTTTGCGACCTTCTCCGTCGTTCTCATGTTTCTGCCCGTGCTGTACCTGAGCGGAGTCGCAGGTCGGCTGTTCCGGCCCCTGGCATTGGCGTATATCTTCGCCATTCTCTCCTCTCTCGCCGTGGCCCTCACCGTCACTCCGGCGCTGAGTCTCATTCTGCTCGGCCAGGCGCCGCTCGATCCCGCCGATCCACCGCTGCTTGCGCGGGCCAAGCGGACTTACAGCCGCGCGCTCGCTTTCGTCGAGCGCCGACCTCGAGCGATATTTGCGGTGCTGATCGTCCTCGGGACAGCCAGCCTGGCCACCTTGCCGGTCCTGCGTACGCGCTTCCTGCCGCAGTTCAACGAAAATGACCTGATCGTTCATTTCGAGACCTCCCCCGGGACTTCGCTCGCGGCCACGACGCAAGTGGGTGAGCGGGCGATTCG
>JAJZLX010000506.1 GCA_021850555.1 Pseudomonadota bacterium
GGGCGCCAAGTCCCTGAGCAGCCGGTGGCGCCCGGGGTCACCTTCCGTGAAGTGCAGACTGCCGAAGCGGCGCGGGTCGTTGAAGCGCAGAACCTGGCCCGAGTCCAGCCGCACGTCGTATTGATCGTGGCGCGTGCGGGGCGCCTCGCCGGGCAGCACCCGCAGCGAGCCCGACATGCCCAGATGGACGATCACCGTGCCCCGCTCCAGCACGATGAGCAGGTATTTGGCTCGCCGATCCGTCCCCACGATGCGCTGGCCCGGCAGCCGCAGCGCAAGTGAGCGGGGCACCGGCCAGCGCAACCGCCGCTCGTACAGCTCGAGGGCCACGATCGTGCGCCCGGTTACGTGCGGCGCGATACCGCGACGCGTGGTCTCAACTTCGGGAAGCTCAGGCATGCCTGCCAGCGTAGCCGGCCGTTCCGAGTCCCGAAAGCCGGCTTCGCGTGCAGGGACCTGAATTGTCAAGACTAAGATAAAGTTTTCGAGGCCTCCCGGGTGAACGGGATCTTAAGCGATACCGTTTTGGGGTGCTGCCAGGGAACCCAGGCCCGGATTAGCACTCTAAGCCATCGAGTGCTAAGATTTCCTCACACCGCATGGGAGTATTGATGTCCACAAGCACCGCAGTGATCGCCCGCCCCTGCGACCTCGCGGTCGTGGGCCCGATTGGCAGCGTCGATGCGTATGTCGAGCGGGTGAGCCGCATCCCCGTGCTCGATCGCGAGGCTGAGCGCGCGCTCGCCGAACGCTTTCGAGAACAGGGGGATCTCGATGCCGCGCGCCAGCTCGTTCTGGCGCACTTGCGCTTCGTCGTGCACATCGCCCGGGGCTATCGCGGCTATGGGCTGCCCTTCAGCGACCTGATCCAGGAAGGCAACGTCGGCTTGATGAAAGCGGTCAAGCGCTTCGACCCGACCCTTAACGTTCGCCTGGTGTCCTTTGCCGTGCACTGGATTCGGGCGGAGATCCACGAATACGTTCTGCGCAATTGGCGCCTGGTCAAGATTGCCACCACCAAAACCCAGCGCAAGCTCTTCTTCAATCTGCGCCGCCTGAAGAAGAACCTCGCGTGGCTCACCGTGGAAGAGACCGCCGCCGTGGCACGCGACCTCGGCGTCAGCGCGAGCGAGGTCACCGAGATGGAGAAGCGCCTGGCGGCGCACGATCTGGCGTTCGATCGGGCACCCGACGCGGACGAAGAGGAAGCCTACAGCCCGGCCGCGTACCTGCCGTCCCCCGACGCCGACCCGGCCGATCAGGTCGAGGAAGCCGAATGGGAACGCGATTCCACGTCCCGCCTGCGCAACGCCCTTGATCGGCTCGACGCGCGCAGCCGCGACATCGTCGAGCGCCGCTGGATCCGAGAGGAGAAGGCGACGCTGCACGAGCTGGCGGGGGAATACGGCATTTCAGCCGAGCGCATCCGGCAGATCGAAGCCAATGCGCTCGGCAAGCTGCGCGGCCTGATGACCCCCGAGGCGGCCGCGGCCTGAGCGCGGTCTAGGTGGCGGCGGCCTGGACGGCCGCCGCCACTCGCTCGTGCACGCTCTTTTCCAACGGCCCGGGCACGAGCGCATCGTCTTCCGCCAAGTCCGCCAGTGTCTGCGCCGCGGCCATGAGCATCGCGTCCGTGAAGCGTGTGGCCTTGGCGGCGAGCGCTCCCTTGAACAGGCCCGGAAACGCCAGCACGTTGTTGATCCCTTTGCCATCGGCGGCAAAAGCCGCGCCATGCTCGCGCGCCAGGTTCGGCTCGATCTCCGGATCGGGATTGGACAGTGCCAGAATCACCTGCCCCGGCCTGACCCACTCGGGTCGGATGAGCCCCTTGACGCCCGTGGTCGCGACCACGATGTCGGCATCCCGCATGATCGACTCCGGGGTCGAAGCTTCGGCACCGAGCGCCTTGATGCGCGCCAACGCCTGCGGATTGCGGTCCGCGCCCAGCACCCGATTGACGCCATAGGCGCGCAGCAGACGCACGATGCCCGTGCCGGCCGCTCCGAGACCGAGCTGGCCCACGGTGCTCTCAGGCAGGCTGCGCCGGGCACGGCGTGCCGCATTGATCAGCGCGGCGAGCGCAACCACCGCGGTCCCGTGCTGATCGTCGTGCAGAACCGGCTTGCCGAGCCGCTCACGCAGCCGGGATTCGATTTCGAAGCACTCGGGAGCGGCGAAGTCCTCGAGCTGGATCGCACCGAAGGACAAATGAATCCCGCAGATCAGCTCGACGACTTTCTCCGGCTGGGTCTGCTCGAGCAGGATCGGCACGGCCGAGAGCCCCACCAGATCGGCGAACAGCGCCGCCTTGCCCTCCATCACCGGCAAGCCGGCGAGCGGCCCGATGTTGCCGAGGCCGAGGATCGCCGTGCCGTTGGTGATCACCGCCACGGTGCTGTCGATGCTCGTGTATTCGTGCGCGAGCTGCGGGTCCTGCTGAATGGCCAGGCACACCCGCGCGACCCCGGGGGTGTAGATGTCGCGCAGCGTCTGCAGCGTGTTGATCGGCAGGCTCGCCACGGTGCGGATCTTGCCGCCGCGATGGCGATTGAATACCCGATCGGATTTACCGACGAAGCGGGCATTGGGCAACTGGTCGATCCGCGTGTAGAGACTTCGGTCGGCCTGTTCGTCCATCTCCAGGGTAATTTCCCAGACAGTCTTGCCCTCCACGCGCCGTACCGTGGTCAAGTGCTGGATGGTCAGACCCGCATCGCCGATCACCTGCAGCACTTTGGCGAGGCTGCCGGGCTGATGAATGGTCTCGACGATCAAAATCTCAGGT
>JAJZLX010000742.1 GCA_021850555.1 Pseudomonadota bacterium
TGCTGGCAATCTGGCGCTGCCGCTCCTGACTCATGGACGCAAATCCACGGCCGCTGACGCCCTTCTGGGGCTGGGTTCCCTCATGAGCTGGCTGGATCATGGGCTCTCTCCTCTGGTCGAAACAGAAATGGGGCTCAGCATAAGCCCGCGGCGACCGAGCCACCGCTGAACATAAGACCCCTTAGATGCCCAAAGGGTTCCTGCAGCGATTTCGCCCAGGATACCCCACCGCTCATCATCGAGTTCATTTATGTTTTTTACCCGCAGGATCAGCGACTTTCAGGTCTATTTTCGCGTCAATCGCGGTGATTTCTTGTTTTAGCATGGTCTTGACCTGTGCCGGTGGATTCATCGCGAGTAATTTTGAGAAGCGCAGCCGCGCCAGTCGCAGATCCCCCAGGCGCATGGCTTCGGCGGCACCGAAGAACAGCGCCTGCGGGGAAGTCGGGTCGATGGCCAGTGCCTCGTCGATCAGCTGTCCGGCGCGCCCTTCGAGCGAAGAATCATGGATCAGGATCATCGCCTCGGCCTCACCCACCAACGCTGTCGCGTTGCGGCCGCCCGCCACCTGATTCGCACGTGCGAACGCGCGCACCGCGAACGGATACTCCTGCACGATGATGTATGAGCGTCCGAGCTTCAGCCAATCATCGAGATCTTTCGGGTCGCGATCGAGATGATCGATCAGCGCGATGATGGGGGATCGCGGCGAGGCGACCCCCGGGTAGCGCTTCCACGGCCAGTTGCTCGACTTCAGGTACAGACCGACCGAGCCCGCTGCAAGCAGCGCACCGACCAGCAGCGCCGTCCAGCGAGCCGGCGGCAGCTGCGTGCGCAGCGGCCGGATCAGCGGAACCACGACCAAACCAATCGCGATGGCGATCAGGAGCGTCACGAGGAATATGAATAGGATCATCGGCCGCGCTCCTGGGTTCGAGTCAACCCGTCGCGAGGATCTGGCTCCTCGTGATCGCTCTGCACCAGCAGCGTACGCCGGTGGATGACCACGCCGGCGGCAACCGCGCCCACCAGCAGCAGGATGCCCGGCGTGAGCCACAGCCACGCGGTCTTCCATACGAACGGCGGCTTGAAGAGTATGAAATAGCCATAGCGGGAAACGAAGAACTTGCGGATCTGCCGATCGGTGTCTCCGGCGAGCAGCATCTGCCGGATCTGCCGGCGCATATCGGCCGCGAGGCTCACCGGCGAGTTGGCGAGCGACTCGTCCTGACACTGCATGCAGCGAAACCCGTGAATGAGCCGCTCGTAGCGCGCCTCGAGCGCCGGTGTCGGCATCTGCGTCGGTGCGATCGCGCGCGCCCACGGCGCACCGAGCAGCAGCGCGATGGGCAGCAGCGCCAGAGCCAGTCGTGTCAGGCGCATCACGAGCCCGCCACGGTGGTGTCGGCCGGCAGGCGCGGCAGGATGTCTTCGGTCCACGCCCGCGGGGTGATCGGCCCGATGTACTTGTACACGATGATGCCTTGCGGATTGACGAGGAAAGTCTCCGGCGCACCGTAGACACCCCAGTGAATCGCCTCCAGGCCGCCCGGATCGAAGGCGATGCGCTGGTAGGGATCGCCCTTGGTGCTGAGAAACGCCAAAGCCTCACCGCGCGTGTCCTTCCAATCGAGGCCGATCAGCGGCACGATGCCGGTGCGCGCGATCGCCAGCAGCTCCGGGTACTCCTGGCGACAGGAGATGCACCAGGTGCCCCAGACGTTGAACAGATACCAATGTCCGATCAACTGGGTGGAACTGACCATTCGATGCGGGTGCATGAGGCTCGGCAGGGAGAAGTTCGGCGCATGCTTTCCGATCAGCGGCGAAGGCACCAGGTCCTTGCGCGGCGCCTGCATGATGCCCATCGCCAACAGTGCGGCCACCCCGACGAACACCAGCAGCGGGATGAAACGACGAATCATCAGGTCTTGCCTCCGGCGAGCGCCGCAACCGTCTCCTGCGCCCGTGCTTGCTCGATGCGGTAGCGTCGGTCCGTGATCGCCAGCAGGCCGCCGAAGGCCATGATGAGTGCCGCGATCCAGATGAAGCTGACCAGCGGGCGCACCTGCAGCCGCAGGCTCCAGCGGCCATCGCCGAGGTTCTGCCCGAGCGCCACCAGGATGTTGCTCCCGTCGTGGAACAGCACGGCGGACTTGGTCGTCACGGTATGTTGTACCCAGTACATGCGCGTCGCAGGATGCATCACCGCCACCGCCCGTCCATCGCGTGTCACGACCACTTTGGCGATCGACCCGCCATAGTCCCGTCCGTGCAACGGACCGACGCCCTCGAACTGAAAGGTGTAGCCGCCGGCGCGGGCGCTCGCGCCGTTGGCGAGCGCCACGTCGCGCTCGGCCGTAAAGCCCTGCACCGCAGTCATCGAGAACACGAAGATCCCCAGCGCGATGTGCGCGATGGTCATCCCGAGCACCGCGCGCGGTATGGCGATACGCCGACGCAGCCGCTCGATCGGGTCGATCAGCGAGGAGAAGATGATCCACGTCCCGAGCGTCATGCCGACCGGCGCCAGCACGCCCCTGCCGTGAAAGATCACGATGGCCGTCACGCAACCGACGAGCGCCGCGGCCGCAAGAGTCAGCAGCAGTGTGCGCCCCTGGCCGCCCAATCCGCCACGCTTCCAGCGCGCGTGAATGCCGACTGCCAGCAGCGCCAGCAGCGGCAGCATCGAGATCAGGAAGGTCGGGTTGAAGTACGGGGGACCAACCGAGAGCTTGCCGAGCCCCAGCGCCAGGGAGATGATCGGGGCCATCTCAC
>JAJZLX010000778.1 GCA_021850555.1 Pseudomonadota bacterium
CCCGGGCCGAGCTCGATGACCGGGCCGTTGCCCGCGACGATCTCGGAGGTCATCAGGCGAGCGAGCGCCCGCCCAGAGGGCGCAACCGCGCTGACGCGTCGCGGATCGCGCAGCCCGGCGCGCAGGAAGACCAGGGCATCGGCGGGAAATTTGAGGGCCGAAATGCGGTTGACGCCGTTACCGTGCGCAAGATCCATGGGCTGCTCCAGATGATTGTCGGTGATTTACGACGCAGCCCCCCTGCTTCCGCCGCGCTCGTCCAGGGGGACTGTAACGGTCCGTTCCCATCCAATCAACCGCTGTCGCGGGCGGGAGAGCACGAGCCCGACCCATCGCGGGCCGCCGGACGCCCGGGCGTACCGACCGTTCTGCGCGGATTCCGGGCTTCGCGCCAAGGACCGGCTGCGCGCCGGGCGCATAGAGATCCGGACTCGCCGAGGCGCCGTGCTCAGCAAGGAGCACGTACGCCACGAATTCCATCAGGCATCCGCGGCCGCGGCTGAGGGCAGGCCGGCCTGACCGGATCGCCCGGCGCCCCGATCAGGACCGCCGCGCGGTGTGAGCGGCCCAGCCTTCGCCGGCCAACAGCCCCGCGGACAGCCCGACGAACGCGCCGGCGACGAGATCACTGAGAAAATGCCAGTCGCCGACCAGCAGCAGCGCGGCGGCGGCGAGCAGCAGCCCCGCGAGCGGCCAGATGCTGGCGCGATACAGCCGCATGAATACCCCGGCGAACGAGCCGGCGAGCACCATGTGGCCCGACGGAAAGCTGCTTTGCCCCGAGCCGCGCATGATGTTGAAGGCATGCCGCGCGCCGTGGATCACCGCCGTCGGGTTCGGAACTCCGAAGAACACCTTCAACACCTGACTGTCGATGCCGTAGGCGCATATCGAGGTGAGACAGGCAATGGCGAGGACCTCTCCGAACCGTGAGATGTGCCCGCGCAGCAGGCGCGCGAGCAGCAGCAGCAGGATGACGGCCGATTCGACCCCCAGGATCACCGAGCCGCCCAGGGGTTTGCCCAGAGGGTGCAGGAAGTGTCCGATCTTCCAGAAGTACAGCGCGATCGGCAGGTCCCAGTGCCCGAACGAAAATGCCACGAACGCCGTGCAGCCGAGCAGCACCAGCAGCCATATCCTCAACATGGAAACGAACTGATTCACGATCGGTAAGCCGGTCGCAGCATGTGGTATCTCCTCGTCGTACAGCGCCTGAAGCGGCGCCGCGGCGTCGTGATGAAATCGATGGACGCGCGGCTGCGCGGCATCGGACGGTGTCGAGGATGATACCGGAATGGCACCGCGCGTTGGCGAGGCTCATCCCCGGGTCTGGCGACTTTCCGACGGCCGACTCAGGCGGGAGCGCCCGCAATCGGGCGCTCCCGCACGCCAGCGTGCCGAACCGCGGGGATTTACCCGATCTCAGGCCGCCGGTTTCGCGCTCAGATACTTTGCGAACCAGCGTAGGGCGCGCTCGAGCACGTTGCGCAGGTCCTTGGTCTTGTGGAACCCGTGACCCTCGCCGGCGTACACGACCAGTTCCGTCGGAACGTGCATGGCGCGCAGCGCGTGCCAGAACTCGAACGACTGTGGCGCCGGACACTCGCCGTCATACTGACCCACCACGACCAACGTCGGTGTCTTGTCGTTTTGAATGAAGTTTATGGCCGAACTCTTGGCGTACACCTTCGGATCCTGGTACACGGACGCGCCGAAGAACGGGATCATCCACTTGTCGATGGAGTTTTCGCCGTAATAGCTCTCCCAATCCGACAGGCCCGCCGCGGCGACCGCCGCCTTGAACCGATGCGTCTGTGTGGGCGCGAACATCGACATGAACCCGCCGTAGCTCCAACCGGTCAAGCCGAGCCGATCATTGTCGATCGGATACTCCGCCTCGACGTGATCGATGCCGGCCAGGATGTCGCGCAGATCGCCGTAGCCCATATTCCGCCGTATGGCTTTGGCAAAGCGCTCACCCTCACCAAAGCTGCCGCGCGGATTGGGCATGAATACGAAGTAACCCATCGCCGCAAAGGGGGCCGCACCGTACCCGTCATATGGCCAGCCCGGACGCGTGGCCCAGCTCGGACCGCCGTGCACATAGACGATCATCGGATAGTGCCGGCGCGGATCATAATGTGCGGGGAACAGCAGCCAACCCTGCACGTTGAAGCCTTCGTTGCGCCAGTGGACCGACACGGCCTTGCCCCACATCGGTCTGACACCCGCGTTGACACGCGTGATGGCGTGCGCCGCCTCGAGGACGCCGATCGGCTGAGCCGCCGCGTTGGTCTTGAGCACGACGGTTGCGATTTCAGGCGGGTTGTCGAACGTGCTCTCGACGAAGGCAAGCACGCGGTGCGCGGCGGAGACGGAGATCGCCGATGCGAACGTGCCGTCCCACAAGTTGGAAGCCACGGTAAACAGCGTGCGTTGGGTCGCGGGAGAATGCGCGTGCAGCGTAAACTCCGACACGCGCGTCGAGCCGCCCGCGAACGCCGAGACGAGCAGCGAGTCGTTTCCGGTCCAGGTCAGCCACGACGGTGTGATGCCGATCCCCGGCGTGACGTCCGTAGGCTGTCCGCCCCTGGACGAGATGATGTAGATGTCGCCTCCCGTTGCGCCCTGGTCGCTCATCAGGCCGCCGATCAAGGCGATGTGCGACCCGTTGGGTGACCAGCGCGGCAGGGCGATCTGCAGACCGTGCAGCGAGCCTTTGACCGTCGACGGATCGAGCACGACCCGGGCGGGACCGCCGTAGCGCTGGGTATACAG
>JAJZLX010000668.1 GCA_021850555.1 Pseudomonadota bacterium
TGATCGCGCCGCGGATCGCGATCGAGTCCCGAGGCCCGCGCCACCGGTCCGGTCGCGCCCTGATCGAAGGCGAGCCGCCGGCCGAGCACACCGGTGCTGATGAGGCGATCGAGATGGCTGTTGGTGGCGCTCAGCTGATCGGCGTAGCGCAGGAATTCGCTCTCGAGCCGGGCGAGATCCGCGGCAAGGCCCGCGAGCGCCGGCTCTCGCCGCAGCCCCCCGGGGACGAGCAGCCCGCGCAGCAGCCGGCTGCCGCTCACGCGGGTGTTGATCTGCTTGGCGCGCTCCTCGAGGTACTTGCCTTGCGCCTCACCGACCTTGAGTGTCGTCGTATGGCACAGCTGACCCAGGTAGTGCAGGTGGTTGTAGAGCCGCTCGAGCTCCCCGAGCAACACGCGCAGCCAGCCCGCGCGGCGCGGCACCTCGCAGTGCGCGGCAGCCTCCACGGCGTGACAGTAGGCGAGCGTATGCGCCACTGCCCCGACGCCGGAGACGCGCTCGGCAAGCACGGCGCCGAGTGCCGCAGGCAGCCCCTCGAAGCGCTTCTCCATCCCCCGATGCTTGAAGAACAGCTGCGGGTGATAGTGCAGGATCGCCTCGCCGATGTAGTAGAAGGCGAGCTGGGTCGATTCCATCACATCGGCCCGCACCGGCCCGAAGGGCATCAGCTGGATGTCCTCGGGCGCGGTGCCGGCGAGCTGCGGCAGCAGATGCGCCGAGGGGGTATGGCTCAACTGCGAGGCCGGACCGGGGAGCAAGGGCGGCCGCCCGGCCCTTGCCCCGGGCAACAGCACGAGCGGCTGCGGCAAGGGCTGGCCCGTGAAGGCGATGCCGCACAGATCGGTCGTCTCCCGCTCGTACCATGACAGCAGCGGCGCAGTCGGTGCCAGGCTCGGGGGCGGCTGCCTCCCCGGGCGGCAGCGCCAGAGGTGCGGGGGCTTGCCGCGGCCCGGATGCAGCACGTAGCGCAGCTCCGGTGCGTCGGGCCCTTCGGGGAACCAGGCATACATGAACTGCATGCGCGCCCCGGCCTCGAGCGCGGCGCGGCAGCGCCCCTCGAGCTCGCGCGGCGCGAGGTCTTCCATCGTGACCGCCGCGGGCGATGCGCTCATCGGGCGCCTGCGCCGAGCTGCACGGCGATGACCGAGAAGTAGTGGCTGAAGGCGCTCGGCCACCACAGGCCCATGATGAGAAGCGGCACGAGGGCGAGCCACATCGGCAGCACGCACCAGATGCGCTCGCGGGGGGCGGGCCGCCGGCGGGCGGCGGCGGCGGCCTCGGCGCTCTCGCCGAAGTACATGGCGCGGAAGTGGTTGAGGAAGCCGATGAAGATGACCACCAGCAGCACCAGCATGACGTACACCGCCCAGGCGTTGGGGCTCGCGAGGCCGGCGCGCAGGATGGTGAACTCGCTCAGGAACAGCCCGAAGGGCGGCGCACCGGTGATGGCCACCGCCCCGGCCACCCATAGCGCCCCCGCGACGGGCATGGCGAGAAGCACGTGATGGATGCGCCCGATGCGCTTGCTGCGGAAGGCGTGCAGGGCATCGCCCGAGCCGAAGAACATCAGCGACTTGTTGAGCGAGTGATTGAGCATGTGATAGAGCGCGCCGGCGATCCCGAGCGGACCGCCGAAGCCGAACCCGAGGGTCATCACACCCATGTGCTCGACGCTGGAGTAGGCCATCAGCCGCTTGATGTCAGTCTGACGCGTGATGAACAGCGCCGCGACCGCGAGCGAGAGCGCGCCGATCACCACCACCACGGTCCGCGGCAGAACGCCGAGGCGCACTGCGTCGGTTACGTGGATGAAGCGCACGATGCCGATCATCGCGGTGTTGAGCAGCGCGCCGGAGAGCATCGCCGACACCGGTGCCGGCCCCTCGCTGTGCGCATCCGGGAGCCAGGTGTGCATCGGGGCGAGACCCACCTTGGTGCCGAAGCCGATGAAGACGAGCAGAAACGCCGCGAGCGCCAGGGTCGGGTTCAGCTGCGGGGCGACGGAGCGCAGCGCCGCCCACGTGAGATTGTAGGTGGGGCCGAGGTGAAAGCTCGCGGCCCAGTAATAAAGGACGATGCCGAGGAGTGCGAGGCTGATGCCCGCGGAGACGATCACGATGTACTTCCAGGCCGCCTCGACCCCCTCGCGTGTCTTCTCGAAGCCGACGAGGAAGGTGCTGACGAGCGTCGTGAGCTCGATCGCGATCCAGTACACCCCGATGTTGTTCATGAGCGGTCCGAGCAGGATCGTCAGCGCGAATCCCGCAAACAGGGCGTAGAAGCGATGCAGGCGGCGCGGTTCCCCGAGCGCGCGCATGTAGCCGACGGCATAGAGCGAGGCGAGCAGATACACCGCGCTGCAGGAGAGCAGCGCCCACGCGCCGAGCGGATCGACGATGATGTAGCCGCCGAGGAGGATGTAGGGCCCGCCGAGGGCGATGGGCAGAAGGCGCAGCACCGCCGCGAACACGACGACGGCGGCGGCGAGATTGAGGTATTCGGCGAAGCGCGGGGCGCGGATGAGCTGACAGCCGATGACCGCCGCGAGCGGCGCGAGCAGAATGACGGTGATGAGGACCATGGGACTCACCCGACGAGCCTCGTCAGCTCGCGGGTGCTCGTGGTGCCGGCGTGCAC
Organism: Pseudomonadota bacterium; assembly: GCA_021850555.1. The sequence continues at coordinate 2,638 of JAJZLX010000668.1, forward strand.
GAGGAGGTAGCGCACCAGCACGCCGAAGCAGGCCACCACCACCAGCAGGTCGAACAGGATCACGAGCTCGATGAGCAGCGGCATGCCGGGCACCAGGATCTGCGAGCCGAGGAAGATGCCGTTCTCGATC
>JAJZLX010000303.1 GCA_021850555.1 Pseudomonadota bacterium
GGCTCGCAGTACGGGCTGCGGGTCTACTCGACGCAGGGGTCCGGCACCACCGTCGAAGTGATTCATCCCCTGGTGGAGCGGGAGGCCTGAAGCCATGTGGAAGGTCCTCATCGCCGACGACGAGCCACTCTTGTTTCACACCGGCCCGCGTGGCCTTTACCCGTTCGTGAGCGAGGCCATCGGCACGGTCATGCCGGTGCAGGCACTCAGGCACATTGCGCTGTCGCATTTCGAAGCCGACGATTGCGGTGCGCTCAATTCGTTCCTCGCGGCCTGTCCTCGAGCCGTACCGTTGTGCGGCAGGGTGGCGGCGATGACGTCGGTCAGCGATTTTGCGGATCGGCCGCCCCGCGCACTCGTTGATTCAGAGGAGATCTCCCTCGGGCGCCACAAGGTGCGGTGGTACGATGCGCCCCACGTGCCGCATGCTTGGGATTGTGGACTGATGTTCGAGTCGGCCAGCCGAACGCTTTTCTGCGGCGACCTCTTCACCCAAGGCGGGTCGGGAGAGTTGCCGCTCACCGAGAGCGACATTCTCGGACCAAGCGAGGAGTTCCGCAAGTCGATGGATTACTTCGCTCATGCGCCTCAGACAACCGCTGTCCTCGCAAGACTGGCGCGGGACGAGCCGGCCACCCTGGCCTGCATGCACGGCAGCGCGTGGCGGGGAAATGGAGCGGCGCTCCTGGGATCGCTGGCGGCCGTGCTCACGTGAACTGCTACCCCCCTCATCCGACCCAGCACGGAAATTGGGCGAACGACCGTGAAGTCCACTGCATCGATTGTCCGCGAGGGCGAAGGTGAAACACTGAAGATTCTGGGGACGGATCTGCGATTTCTATGCCGTGCCGAGCAGACGAACGAGGCATGGCCGTTGATGGAAAACGAGATTCCGGAAAAGACCGGTCCGCCTCCGCGGCGCCATCCGTGGGATGATGCCTACTTCGTCATTTCAGGAGAGGTCGAGTTTCAGATCGGCAGGCGTTGCGAGCGCGTGTGCGCCGGAGACTTCGTATATGCGCCTGGCGGGATCATACATGTTTTCCGACCAGATGATGAGCAATGGGAGTTTCCACCGGGAAGTCGAGTGGTGGTGGAGAGGAAGAGCTTCCAAGGCGGAGCCAACGCCGTGCTGGTCGCCGTCAAGCGATACGAGCGCCCCTGAAGCGGATGGTCATGACGTCGGCCTCGGGTCGAGCACCCGTTCGCGCTCGTGTCTGGTCGATGGCCTGTGCAAGATTTTGCATCAAGACAGTCAAAGCTGCAGCGCGAGCACGGCTGCAGGAATCGGCTGTCTGAATAGAATCCCGATCAGAACTTTAATGTCTTGAACAGGAAGCAACATTTGGAAAGACTCTGTTGACCGGCGTCACCCGTGATATGCCTCTCTTTGCCTTCGCCACTCCATGACTTCAATGGCCGTTTCCAACGGCAGGAAAAGATATTTCTTCCGCGGAAACTCTCTCCACAGGCAGGAGGGTTCGGCGCACGCGCTGCGGCAAGCGCTGCACGTCGCTCTTCGGCCCCTCGAGATCCTGAGCGGCAGCCATCACCGAGGCCAGCTCCTGCGCGCGGCCGATGGCTGCCATCACGCCCGCGAGCACCCCCAGAGATACCCCGGGCTCTCCGCTCTCCAGCCGGCGCAGCGTGTCCTGGCTGCAGCCGGTGGTCTGAGCCAGATCCACGATGCGCATGCGCGCCGCTTGCATGCGATACGCAGGTTCTTGCCGAGCTTCGCAATAGGCTGCAGTGCGATGGCCGGATCGGCGTCCAGTGCCTGACCCGCCATCGCGGTCGGCCCAGCCACCGGCCAGAAGCGCATGACCGCTCCGAGATCAAGCCACGCTCTACCGGACGTGCCCCGTTCGCTACATCATGCCGAAGCGACTATTTTCCCTGGGCAGGGTGGCATTTCCACTCGAACGTGGGGCGGGAATAATTTCAGGTAACGGTATTCGGGCGACCTGCTGGCGCGAACCGCGCAGGATTCCGATCACTTTGCACCCTCACGAAACGATTTTTATCCATGTCTACAATTGATGATATCCCCGTTGGACGGTGACGCTCGAGCGCCCCGAATCCCCTAGTCCTCCCTCGCAATTTGCGATCTTTACGAGTTGAACGTACCCTCGCGGCCATGTCGTCGCGACGCGATCTGATCGGCAGCCTGTATTCGAGCAGTCAGCGGGCCTTACGCAGCTACGTGCGCCGTCTCGTGGCATCGGGCGACACCGCCGATGAGATTGTGCAGGAGGCGTTTCTGCGCACCTATGAGAACGCGGCCCATATCGATACGCCGCGCGCATTTCTCTTCACGACGGCGAGGAATTTGGCAGCGAGTGCGCGGCGGACGACCCACGCGCGTAAAACGGACACGGCGGGAGATTTGGAGACACTGGGAGTCGAATCCGATGAGGATCCCGAGGAGCGCGTGATGGCGGAACAGGAGCTGCGCCTCCTGCAACAGGCCGTCGCGCAACTTCCGACCCAGTGTGCCGCCGTGTTTTCACTCAGGATCTTTCAGGCCTGCTCATACAAAGATATCGCGAAGCGTCTGGGGATTTCGCCCCGGACCGTGGAGAACCACATCGCCCGCGCCCTGCGCGATACGCACATGTATCTGCAGCGGCGCAGGAAGTGAGGGAGACGGAGCAGCCATGGCTCATATTCATCGCTTGCCCGATGAGCAGCGCATCCTTCGGGAGGCCTCAGAATGGATGGCGCGCCTCCACGCGGACGACGTTAC
>JAJZLX010000399.1 GCA_021850555.1 Pseudomonadota bacterium
GGTTCGTGCCTCCGGGGCCGAGCGGCGCCCCGTCACGAGGGCGTCCCGATGTGCTGCCGACAGGCCGGAATTTCTACTCCGTCGATACGCGCTCGATCCCCACTCCCACCGCCTGGCACCTGGGGTTCAAGTCCGCGAGCCAACTCATCGAGCGTTATCTGCAGGAGCACGGCGATTACCCGCGGGCGATTGGCCTTTCGGTGTGGGGCACTTCGACCATGCGCACCGGGGGCGATGATATCGCGCAGGCGCTGGCGCTCCTCGGCGTGCGCCCCGTCTGGGCGCCCGGAAGTCATCGCGTCACCGACTTCGAGACGCTGCCGCTCTCGGTGCTGGACCGGCCCCGAGTCGATGTGACTTTGCGGATCTCGGGCTTCTTTCGCGATGCCTTCGCGAATCTCATCCAGCTCTTCGATGCGGCGGTGCAGGCGATCGCGGAGCTCGACGAGCCGGCCGCCGCCAACCCGATCCGCGCGCGCATCTTGCGGCAATGCGTCGCCCTCGAGGCCAAAGGCATGAGCGCCGAGGAGGCCCGCTTGCAGGCGGGGTGGCGCGTGTTCGGCGCCAGGCCCGGTGGCTATGGCGCCGGACTGCAGGCGCTGCTCGACGGCGGCGCCTGGCGCAGCGACGCCGAGCTCGCCGCGGCCTACTGCGAGTGGGGCGGGTACGCCTACGGCCGTGGGCATGCGGGCATACACGCGACGGACCGCTTCGGCGAGCGGCTGGCGGAAATCGAGATCGTCGTGCAGAACCAGGACAACCGCGAGCACGACCTGTTGGATTCCGCCGACTACTCGCAGTTCCAGGGTGGAATGATGGCCGCCGTCCGTCATCTGAGCGGTCGGCAGCCGGACGCCTACCACGGCGATCACAGTGATCCCGCACGTCCGCGCATCCGTTCGCTCAAGGAGGAAATGAGCCGCGTGATCCGCGCGCGAGTCACGAATCCCAAGTGGCTCGCGGGCATTCGACGTCATGGCTACAAGGGTGCTTTCGAGATGGCCGCCACGGTCGATTGCCTCTTTGCGTACGACGCCACCGCGCGCGTCCTCGGCGATTACCAGTACGAGCTCGTGGCCGAAGCCTACGTGAACGACGAGGAGAGCCGCGAATTTCTCCAGCGCCACAATCCGGATGCGCTGCGGGAGATCTGCGAGCGGCTCTTGGAAGCCATTCGGCGCGGATTGTGGAAGGAGCCCGGCGCTTTCACCGCACAGCTCGAGACTCGTCTGCTTCAGGCCGAAGCGATTCTCGAGGGCGCAGGGGCGAGCCCATGACGAGAGCGGAGGGCTCGCCGTCAGTCGCAAGTGGAGCCGGCAGGCCCGTGTTCCCATTCAGCGCGCTGCTCGGCCAGGAAAGGCTGCAGCAGGCCTTGCTGTTGTCAGCCATCGATCCCCGCATCGGCGGCGTGCTGATCGATGGCCCGCGAGGCACGGCAAAATCCACCAGCGCTCGCGCGTTGGCGGAGCTGCTCGGCGGGGGAAGGTTCGTCAACTTGCCGCTCGGCGCGACCGAGGAGATGTTGATCGGGACGCTCGACCTCGACGCCGTGCTGCGGGGCGGCGAAGTCCGGTTCGCGCCTGGGCTACTGGCGCGGGCCCATGGCGGGGTGCTGTACGTGGATGAGGTGAATCTGCTGCCGGACGCGCTGATCGATCCGCTCCTCGATGCGGCCGCGAGCGGCGTCAACGTGATCGAGCGCGACGGCATATCGCACCAGCACCCGGCGAGCTTCGCGCTCATCGGCACCATGAATCCGGAGGAAGGGGAGCTGCGTCCGCAGCTGCTCGACCGCTTCGGGCTCGCGCTCACGGTCGAGAGTTGCTCCAATCCGCGCCTGCGCGGCGAGATCGTCCGGGCGCGACTCGCGTTCGATGCCGATCCGGTCGCCTTCAGGGAGCGCTTCGCGAGCCAACAGGCCGAGCTCCGCGCCTGCGTGAGTCGCGCTCAGGCGGCGCTGGATGAGCTTCCCGTCAGCGACGAGGCTCACGAGCACGTGACCGCCCTGTGCATCGCGGCCCAGGTCGATGGCGTGCGCGCCGACCTCGTCATGATCCGCGCCGCGCGGGCACTGGCGGCCTGGCGTGGCGAGAGCGTCGCCGGGCGCGAGCACGTGGAGGCAATCGCCGATCTGGCTCTGCACCATCGGCGGCGGGCGCCGGCGGATCAGGCTGCTGCCGAGGATCCGCCCTCGGGCGCCGGGCCCCGAGACGCCGACAGCTCACCGCCGCAGGCTCCGCCCAAGGGCCCCTGGGGCGAGCTGCCGCCACCGTCGCTCGCCCCGCTCTCGGCTGCGCGGATCAGCCTGAGTGCGCAAAAAAAAAGAAGATGAGGAGCGGCATGGGAATGTCGAATAGCCTGCGAGGAGATCGCTGGAGCGCGCCCCGAGCGGCCGCGGCTTGCGGCTCGAAGCGCTCGCGGCGAATACACTGGCTGCGCACGCTCGCCGCCAAAGCCCGAGCGCCGCTGCGGCGTGAGCACCTGCGCTTCTCGCCGGCGAGCGCCGGCGCGGGAGAGCTGCACTGTTTCCTCGTCGACTGCTCCGCCTCCATGCTGAGGGGCCGGCAGCTCGCGCGGGCAAAGGGGCTGCTCATGCAGCTCATCCAGTCGGCTTACGAGCAGCGTGCCGAAGTGGCCATCGTTGGATTCGCGGGAAGCGAGGCCCGCGTGCACCTGCCTCCCACGCTCGCGCGGCCGCTGACCTCGACGCGAGTCGAGCAATGGCTGCAGCCGAT
>JAJZLX010000634.1 GCA_021850555.1 Pseudomonadota bacterium
ATTCGGGTGGTCGATGCCGACCTCGCCAGGATCGTCGAGGACGAGCGATCGCGCATGGCGAGGGGAGAGCGGGTTTCGACATCGAGCGCGGTTTCTGCTCCGCCCCGCAGCGACACGCGCGCCGATCCCACGACAGCGCAGCTCGCCCGCTGGTGGAATCCCAAGTCACAGGTCGAGCGGATCCGTGCCCTGGGCGCCGCGCAGCGGGCTGGGCACGAGCGCAGCGTCGTGGGCGCGTGGCACGCCGCGCGGGACGCGGCAGAACGGCGGCATTCCGGGATCAGTGCCGACGAAACCGAGCGCGAACGGCTGGAGCGCGAGGACGGCCAGACCCGCATCCCGAACCCTGAACCCGAGCCCGAGTCGGACGACGAGCAGGACTTGGGACGGTGATGTGATTCGGCTCCTGCCGTTCCTGGCCGCGCCCCTTCGGTGCGGCTCCAAGCGCCCAGGACTGCGCGCAGGGCTGGAGAGAGTGTCTTCCTGCGGTTCCGGTCGATCGCCGCTCTAATCGCATTCTGGGCGGTCTGGCGAGGACGTCTCCAGCGCCCGGTTGGGAGCCCCGAGAGGCGGGGAAAATTCAACGAATTTTTCCGGAAACTCACACGATGTTTGTTTGCTGATTTCCTGACCAATCGTTGTAAGTCTCCTTTTTATAGGCTTATGAGAATTCTGCTGCCTCGTGCTGCATGACGCTAGCTGCTGCCGCAGCGGCCTGTGTCGGCAAAAAATATGATCGCATGCCGCCTTGTGCCGCGCAGCGCATCCCTGCGCTGCGCATCGCCCATTTCAACGCTCGGTTTTAAGGGTATCCCCCCATTCCCGCCCCAACTGCGTCATTACCATGTTGATTTTGTTGATGATTTGTTATCCACGGGCGACGAGGAGCCGCGTGGGTGATTCGTCGGGCTATTTTTTTTCGATTTTCTTCTCGGCACCGCCCGGCGGCGCGGCTGCCAACACCATGTCGACGATGGCACGCGCCTCACTCGCCGTATGGAGGTCGCGCCAAAATCGCTTCAGCAACGCGGTCACTGCCGTCGCCCGATCCGTGATCCCGGAACCCTCCAGCCACTCGGCCATCCGAAGCACTCGCCCGGAGAATGAGGCGTCCGACAACGCCAGCACGTCCCGCGCGGCGCAGATGTGCAGTTGCGTCATCCGCCACGCCCATCTCATGGCCTCCACGCCAATATCCGTCCCCGTCCCGCCGATCAGCAGATGGTAGATCGCGGCGTAGCGGCTGGTATTCCACGTGATGCGCCTGATGTAAGCCGGGTCCATGCTCCTGCCGACCAAGCCTACCAACTTTATCCACGCGTCCCTGTACCACTCTTGTGCACGCGCCGTGATGCGATAGTGCGCGGGCTCCATCAGTCGCACGGCGAGATCCCCCGCCGCAGCGCGGATGGAGGCGACGATCTCATCGCGTGGATAGAGCGGCTCTTTCAACTCAACGCCGGGCACGACCAGGAACAGATGCCTGGCCAGCAGGCCGTCGGCCAACATGGCTGCGTCGATGCACGTGTGCCAAGTCCGGTCGACGGTCCCCCCGAGGATCGTGAGGACGGGATGCGGCACCGTCTCCTTCCCCCGGCTGAGGGTGCCGTATACGAGATCCTCATGGTCATAGCTCCGCAGCATGAGATCCCGTAGGGGTGATAGCGGTCCTCCATTGGCGATGTCGCGCATCATTTGGCCGTATTCATCCCGGTCCCACAGCGCGCGCCCCTGGGCCTCGCGCAATCCCTGCATGTACGCCGCGGCGGATTTGGGGTCAGTGAGCGTGCGAATGTCGAGATCGAGCGCATCCATCACCACTTTGCGCACCCATGTCTTGCCCGAGCCGGACGGACCCAGGATGAGCATCCATAGGGACATCTCGATCTTTTGCTGGCTATCGCCCCACGACACCACCGACCCGCTCTGTGCCAGTCGTGCGGACATCAGTGCCAGCACGACCGCCACGCCGATTTCGGGTCGTAGATCCGTCCACTCGCGCAGGGCATGCACGGTCGCATCGAGCAGTGACCCCGGTGGGCAGACGGCATCGATCGTGTCCAGCCTGATCTCGCGTGATCTGAGCAGCACGGCGATCACGGTCTGGCCCTCGGGCGAGGCCAAGAGCCGCGACAGGATGAGGTCGCGAGTCTCCTGCCTCTTGTTGGCAGCCCGTTTCCTTGTGTTCTTTCTGGCGCTCATACGACACCCTCCTGTGCACGCTGCCGTGCCAATTGTTCGGCCTTAGTCGGCCGGCCCCGGCGTCGCGGCAATGCGGTAGATGAACAGGGCGCAGTTGCGCCTGCGCCGCCGGCCACGTGCGCAGCGAGCCATGCATCGACATCACAGCGGCGCCACAGCAGTCGCCGGTTACCGGGTAGCCGACAGAGCGGTGGGAGGCTGCGCGGATTGCGCAGCACATCGGAGCGGATCGAGGTCACGTCCTTGTGCAGCAGGCCGGCCATGTCCTCGGCCGTCAGCAATTCAATCGATTCAGTCTTCATGATTGCGAGTCCAATACGAGCAATCCGGCGGCCATTGGGCCAGCCGGGGGACCTAGGACTCATTGGATGGATGGCGCGACGCGCGCGCCTAGGGACCTGCGCGCGTCAGCCGCGCGCGAGGGACAGAGAGCAGGAATCGAGGCGGGGCAGGAGGGTGAGGGTCAACGCGCCCCGGCGTAGCCGGGTAGTCGCCGCAGTACGTGCCACACGCAGAGTGACGAGCGCGAGT
>JAJZLX010000702.1 GCA_021850555.1 Pseudomonadota bacterium
TCGGAGAGTTGCCGGGAATAGTCCTGCTCCAACGTGCCCATACCCATGCTGCTCTCGCACGGCCCGATGCCGCCCGCGGCCGCATCGTACACCGGAATGCCGATCGCGCCGGAGACCATTTCCGTGCAACCCTGCAAATCGAGGAAGTTGCGGTGCCAGAACCCGGTCGCCGAGGTCACCGAGAACGTGGGGAACTTATACACCACGTCCAGGCTGCCGAAGCTCAGGCTGTCGGTCTGCGGCTCGGGGGTGTCGTAGATCTCATAGTGCGCCAAGACCTTCGGTGTCGTGGGGTGGGTCGGCAGACCGTTCACATCGGCCGCCGGTGGGGCGCCCTGCTGGACCAGCTGGTACATCGCGATCGGCTCGATCGTGAGATGCTTCAACGGCTTCCACAGTAACTCGACGCGCGCCGAGTGGATCTGCGTCGTGTTTACACCCTTCAAGTTCTCCTGCAGGGGCGCGGTGTAGAAATTGCTCGGACGGCTCAAGGCGGGAAAGACACCGGAATCCACGGCGACCGCTCCGTCCTGGATCACCCGGCGATCGATCCAGCCGCTGTCGTTCGTGAAGGAACCCACGATGCGCACGGCAGCGGTATGGCCCAACGGAATGTTCACCATGCCGTTTTCCTGGTGGTTCAGGCCGCCGCCGGAGACAGTGTCGGAGAGCACCTCCTCCGTACTGGCTGCGAACCTATTCAGCTGCGGGCGATTGGGCAGAACCCGAATGGTTCCGCCCATGGAGCTCGACCCGTACAGCGTCCCCTGCGGTCCGCGCAGCACCTCGACGCGTCTGACGTCGTACAGACCAAGGTTCATGAGGTTCTTGCCGAGCTGCGAACCCGTAGCCGTCGACAGCGGTATCTCCCCGAAGTACATACCCACCATGGAGGAATTGCCGCCCTGGGAGTTCAGCCCGCGGATCTCGTACTCCTCTTCCCCGGGCCCGCCGGTGTCGCGCACGGCGATGCCGGGCACAGAGCGAATCAGGCTGTCGACGTTGACCAAGCCCCGGGAGGCGATCTGCGCGGCCGTGACCGCCGTGATGCTGAGGGGAGTTGTCTGAACAGTGGTGCGCTCCCGGGTTGCCGTGACGACGATCTCGCCGAGCTCAGCCGGCTGCTCGGCGCTGACATTCGTCTGGGCAGCATATGTGGCGCTGGTGCCGGCGATTCCGATGGCCGCCGCCACAGCCATGGCTAGGTAATTCTTGCGCGTCATGAACGTGGCCCCCGGGAATGACATGACAAAATCCTGTTGCTCTCGCGCGCCGCCGCGGCAAGGGAGCCGGAGCGCGTTATAGTAGGACTTCAGAGTGAGCGCCATCGGCGAGAACCTCGGTTTAATGGATTGAGCGATGAAAGCCCGCCGCGTGGCGACAGACAAACATAGGCGTATGCGGCGCTGGACATGAGTTACGATTGGCCGGCCCCCGCGGACCGGGGCAGGCCGCAGAAGATGCGTGTCCCCCGGCAGGCCTTGTTCCATGGGCGATGTGCGGCACCGGCCGTTGGCATCCCCCGTCGATCCTGGAGTTATTCATAAGCGGATTCGGCACGCGGTCGACATTACGCCAGCTTTTGCCGGGTTTCTTGTCCGGCGCTGCCAGCCGCCCCCAAGAGCTGGCAATCGCGGGCAAGGACCGCAAAGGAATGACGCCATGGAGTCGCGCCGGTGAGCATTGTCAAAACGACTGTTGCAAAAAAGTCACGTATTTCTCGCTGACAAGGTGTCCTGTCGCGCGCCGCCATCCGGTTCTGGGCGCTGGCAATCGCGAGCAAGCACTTGGCGCGGCTGGGCAAGACCGGACCGCAGGGGCTCGGCTAGGATAGAAGGCAATCATCCAACCTGATGAAGCTGCATGCCATGATCACTGAAGCAGAGCTCGAAAGACTGTCGTGGCCGGACGCGCCGCAGATGAAGACTCAAGCGGTGCCCGGACCGCTGGAGCGCCAAGCCCTCGAGCGCTCGGCACGCCGCGAGTCCCTTGCGCGCGGCGGCGGGGAGTTTCCAATGGTCTTTGATCAGGGTTACGGCGTTACCGTCAAGGACCCCGACGGCAATCTGTACATCGATCTGTCCGCAGGCGTCGGAGTGAACAGCATCGGCCGCTGTCACCCCGCCGTGGTGCAGGCGATCCACGCGCAGTCGCATCATCTGATGCACGCCTCGGACATCACCAACTCCAAGCGCATCGAGCTGGCTGCGAAGATCGCCGAGATCATGCCGGAGGGGCTGCGCGACAATTGCGTCACGTATTTCACCCAGAGCGGAAGCGATGCGGTCGAAGCGGCCGTGAAATTCGCCAAGCGGGTGACGGGACGGCAGCAGATTCTTGCGTTTCACGGCGCCTACCACGGCATCTGGAACGCCTCGAACGCCCTGACGACCGGCAACCAATATCGCTCCGGCTACGGTCCGTTCATGGGCGGGGTCATTCATGCGCCCTACCCTTACGCATACCGCTCCCCGTTCGACACCTCATCGAAGAGCGCCGAGCAGATCGCAGGAGAGTACGTCGACTATCTGCTCAACACCCGCTACACCGGCGCGGACGACGTTGCGGCCGTGATCGTCGAGCCCGTTCAAGGTGAAGGCGGCTACGTCGCACCGGGAGCGGAGTTTCTGCGACTGCTGCGCAAAGCATGCGATCGGGCCGGCGCGCTGCTGATCGCCGATGAGGTGCAGGCGGGGGCGGGCCGCACCGGCAAGATGTGGTCGATCGAGCATTCCGGGGTCAAGCCGGATCTGCTCACCTTCGGCAAGGGCATGGGAGGTGATCTGCCGATGGCCGGCGTCGCGATGCGCGCCGATCTCGCCAAGCACATCCCGCCCGGCTCCCAGCCCGGAACCTTCGCGGCGAACGCGCTCTCGGCGGCGGTGTGCCTGGCCAACATCGAGCTGCTCACCGACCCGAAGCTCGCCCTCATCGAGCGCGCCCACCTGCTCGGGCTCGAGACCCTGGAAAGAGTGCGCGCCGCCGACTGCCCGCTCATCGGCGAAGCGCGCGGCCGGGGACTCATGATCGGCATCGAGCTCGTCGAGGATCGGGCGTCGAAAGCGCCGCTCGCGCCGGAGAAAGTCGGCCAGGTCGTGATGGACAGCCTGAAAATCGGCATCATCATGGTGCCTTGCGGCCGCAACGGCAACGTGCTGCGCCTGATGCCCTCCCTCACCATTCCGCGTCGCTACCTCTTCGGCGCCCTCGATCGGGTGCTTGCCATTCTCGCGGAGGTTTGAAGCGTAACAGCCTGTTGCGAGCCCGCAGTGGATCGCAGCGCTGAAGCGAGCAGGCGGCAAGCTGCGCAAGCTTCGTCTTGATGGAGCGCGTGAGGCGACAGGGGAATTTGAACGATTCGAGCGACTTGTAACAGACTGGGGATCGTTATGAAAATGAAGAGAATTGCCTGCGAGGAAGCCTTTAACATCCCGGAGATCGCGCGTGAGCTCAACAAGATCGCCAAGGCGGGCGGCACGTCAAAGGACCTGATCCTCATCCGGGCGCTCTACGGCGACGGGATCACCGGATACAACGCCCAGTTTGTCCCGAAGCTGCTCGACGTGGATGACATGCGCCTCAAGCAAATGGACGAGCTCGGCATCGACATGCACGTCTTGTCCATCACCGTGCCGGGCGTTCAGATGTTCGACGCCGATACGGCCACCGAGTACGCTCAAATCGTCAACGACCGATTGGCCGAGATCGTCGCCCGGCATCCGCGCCGCTATGCGGCGCTGGCGTGCTTCGCGCCTCACTCGCCGAAGCGGGCGGCAAAGGAAATCGAGCGCGCCATCGGCTCGCTGCGCTTGAATGGACTGATCGTCAACTCACATACCAACGACCAGTACTACGACGACGAGAAGTACTTTCCGTTTTTCGAGGCCGCCGAGGCCCTCGATGCGGCTATCTACCTGCACCCGCGCGCCCCGATGGCGGGCCTGGACCGGCCCCTCGACAAGTATTGGATGGAAGCGGCTTTGTGGGGCTATGGGATCGAGACCAGCACCCACGCGCTGCGCCTGATCTTTTGCGGCCTGTTCGACCGGTTTCCCAAGCTGAAGATCGTGCTCGGGCACATGGGCGAGGGCCTGCCTTTCTGGGTCACGCGGTTGGACTTCATGCATGATGAGGCCGTGGTGGTGGGCGCGGCTCCGCGCCTGCAGCTCAAGCCGTCGGAGTATCTGAAGCGCAACTTCGTCATTACCACGAGCGGGCAGGAAAACCATCTGGCTCTGAAATACTCCATCGACGTGCTTGGCGAAGATAACGTCATGTGGGCCATAGACTACCCCTATCAGCCGATGGCCCCCGCCGTCCGATTCATGGATACGGCTCCGCTGAGCGAGGCCATGAAGGCGAAGGTCTACGGGGGAAATGCCGCACGTGTCTTCCATATCAAATGATCGGCCCGTAGCGCAGCGAACCGCACGACCGATGCGACGGTCACGGCAGACTGCCTAGGCAACGTCGCGCGCGGCGATCCCCAGCTGGCGCTCTGCCTTCGGAGGATGGCCAAACGCCTTGCGATAGGCGCGAGAGAAATGCGCGCCATCCTTGAAGCCGCAGGCGAGCGCAACCTCGATGATCGGTGCGTGGCGTGCATTCTGGGTAAGCAACTCGCGCGCGCGCGCGAGCCGCCGCGACCAGATGAGCGATGCCGGGGTCCAGCCGCCCGATCTCACCAGCCGATACAGCCGGCGCACGGAGGTATTGAAATGGGCCGCGATGGATGTGGGTGACAGATCAGAGCTGTCCATGTGCGCATCGATGAAGTGAATGATGTCGCACAGGCCCATCGCGCGCCGGCTCTCCGGGTCCTGCATTCCTCGCTCGGCGTTCAGGCCCAGCGCGGCCGCGAGCAGCTCGAGGGTCATCCCGGTCAGATCAACATCGCCGATCGTGGCGGCGTTGTCCACGACGGCACCGAGCAGCTGGGAAAGCAGCGCGCCCGCGCCGGAATCGCAACGGATCGTCCTGGCGAGCGGCAAGGCGCGGTCGCCGAAACGCTCCGTCACCAGGGGTGCCGGCAGGTGGAACGAGTACTGGTGGAATCCGGGCCCGATCTCGAAGACCGAAGGGAAGCGGGAATCGACGAGAGTGCAGTCCCCGGGCTTCAGCAAAGCCTCCGAGCCGCGCTGTCGCATGCGTGCGGTCCCGGTCGCCTGCAAAATCAGGAAGAATTGATCGCCCCGATAGTACCGGTCATCTCTGTCACGCATGACCCGCCCGCCGGAGAACGCCACATTGGCGAACTCGAGCGAGCCCGCCCGGCGCGTCTCGATCCTTCCCCGGAAATCCGGCCAGCGCTCCGCGGCGACCTGGTACGCGCCACAGATGCGCCGGAGCGCTTCGTTGCACGCTTCGAAGCTGACGAAGGTGCGTTCGTTGTTGACATCGGCAGCCAGGATGTTGCGCATAGCTCGCCTCCGCACCCCCGAGACTGTCATCGGACAGCCTTCAATTTATCGATTCAATACTCGATTTTAGTCGAGTATAATCCTACGTGAGCTTGGGTCAATCGTAACGCGCACGATTCGGTCGATCACTAGTGCATCGCCGGGTGCCGACATGCCTGGCGGGTCAGTCCGGCACCGCATCGGGAAGGGCTCAATGGCTTCAATAAAATCAATTACTTGCCATGCGGCGCAACGGCAAAAATCGTTCGGCCGGACAGCGGAGGGTTCCAGGTGGCACTGATCGGAAGTCGGAAACACTCATGGCATGCGCGCGGCATCGAGCGGCGCAGGCTCCTGCTCGAGGCGGCGCGCGCTCTTCTCGCCGAGCGCGGTCTCGATCAGGTGAGCCTCGGGGATGTCGCCGCAAGGGCTGGCGTTCCCAAGAGCTCGGCCTATCACTTCTATGCGGACATGCAGGCTCTGTACGCCGCCCTGCTGGTTCTGGTGCAGAAGGAGCTCATTCAGGCGCTGTCGCAACCCCTGCGCGGCCGTTTTGCGACCTGGCAAAACGTGGTCACCACCTTGACGAAGCGTGGCGCCGCCTTCTACATGGAAAATGTCGCCGCGCGGCAGCTGCAGATAGGACCGAAGACGCCTCCCGCGCTCAAGCTGTACGACCGCCACAGCGACATCACCATCGCGCGGCTCTATGAAGAGCATATCGCGAGCGTGTTCGAGCTGCCGCCGATCGCGAATCGCTCGCGCCTGTTCTACCGCGCCATCGAGATCGCCGATCTGATGTTCTGCTTGTCGATGCTCGAGCAGGGCTCGCTAACGAAGGAGATGTGCCGTGAGGCGGATCGGGCCGCCTCGGCCTATCTCGCGACCTATCTGCCGGCCGTCCTGCCCTATCGCAATACCGAGGCGCCGGGTTATGCGATTGTCAGGCCCCGCACGCCGGAATCGCACAGCCTCGAAGCGGACTGATGGCACTCGACCCCACGCCCGGGCGGGGGTGTGCGCACCGGACGCCGAGCTCGGTCACCCTGGCGCAGACAACGCTTCTCGGGGGGGGCCGAGCCAGCCGCATTCGGGCAGCAGCGCGCCGCCGTCCACCACCAGAGTCTGGCCTGTAATGTACGCCGCGGCATCCGAAGCGAGGAAAAGCATGGCGAACGCGATGTCCTCCGGACGGCCCAACCGTCCGAGCGGCACTCGCTGCGCAAGCCATTGCTGATGCTCATCGCCGCCCAGATTTGCGGCGGCAGGCGTTGCGATCATCCCGGGCTCGACGCCGTTGACCGTGATGCGCTCTCCTGCCAGCTCGAGCGCGGCCGAGCGGATGAATCCGTTGAGCCCGGCCTTCGAGGCGGCGTAGTGAGCAAGACCCGGATAGGCGACCCGAGGTCCGGTGACGGACGAGGTGATCAGGATACGGCCTCGGCCCGAACGGCGGAGCGCCGCCAGCGCGGCCTGAGTCAGCCAGAATGCCGCCTCGAGATTCACCGCGAGCGTGCGCTGAAGCAGCGCCGCGTCAATGTCTGCGAGCGATCGCAGCGGATAGTGCGCCGCGTTGTGAATGAGGACATCCAAGCCGCCGAGGTCGCCGATCGCCGCCGCCATCACCCGCTCGATCTCTCCTCGATCGGCAAGATCGGCTGCGCGCGCCTCAGCGCGTCCACCGGCGCGGACGATGTCGTCACGGGTCGCTTCGCTCTCGGCTATCGCGCGGTCGACGATAACGACAGTCGCACCGTGAGCCGCAAACGCGACGGCAATCGCGCGGCCGATCCCGCGAGCCGCGCCCGTCACGACGCATTTGCGACCGGAGAGATCGAGCGGCAGGCGCGCCGCAGAAAGCGTCGTTTCGTTCACGGCGCGGTCACCGGCTGAAGGCCAGAGTGCCAACGTCGACAATCGTCGAGCCCCCGTCAGCTACAATGACGGCGCCCGTGACGATCGAGGCGTCGGGTGAGATCAGAAAGCGGCAAACGGATGCGATCTCCTCGGCGGATGCCGGTCGGCGCAGCGGCGCGTCCGCCGTCACGTGCTCGTAGGCCTGATCGAGGGTAATGCCGCGCGTGCGCATGAGGGGCTGCATTTCCTCGTCCGACATCGGCGTTCGAACCCAGCCCGGGCACACGGCGTTCACGCGCACGCCTCCGGGCCCGTAGTCTCGGGCGAGCGAGCGCGTAAGGCCGATGACTGCGTGTTTGAAGGTCGTGTAGCCGCAGACCTCCGGAGGCGCGCCCAGCGCCGCAATCGAGGACACGAACACGATCGAGCCGCGCTGCTCAAGCAGCAACGGCAACGCTTCCCGAGCCGCGACGAAGGCCGAGTCGAGGTTGGCGACACGCGCGTCGCGCCAGGCCGCGTCGTCCGTTTCAAGCGCCGCGCTGATGCCGTGACCGCCGGCGTTGGCGATAAGGGCATCGAGGCCCCCGAAACGCTCGGCAATGAGCGCAACAGCCGCACGCATATCGTCGGTCCGGGAAGCGTCTGCGGCGATTGCGACCCCACCGATCTCCCCGGCGACTCGATCCAGTGGTTCCTTCCGCCGCCCGAGGACGGCGACCCGCATGCCCTCCGCGGCGAGGCGGCGAGCGCAAGCAGCGCCGATGCCCGTGCCGCCACCGGTGATGAGGACCGATCGACCAGACAGGCTCAAGAAACGTCCCCTCCATGCCCCGCTTCGGTGATCATGAGACGCTAGCCGCTCACTAGGCGAGCGCGGGCACCGACAGGGAAGTTCATGACCGCCCCGAAGTCGAAGCCGCGATACCCGAATATCTTGCCGGTCGTCTTCATCTGCTCAAGGTCCACGAGAATGGCACCGAGCGTCGGCACGATCTTCTCGCGCCACACGAAAAGATAGAGCCGTTCCGCGACTCTCAGGTAGCGGCATCGATCCGTGTCGGCAAGGCCCTGCTCGGAGCCAGCGAGGCAGTGCCACGTGTAGAAGCGCTCGTTCAGATAGACGTGCTCGTACCGCTCCGATCGGCTGTAGGTGTATTCGATCCGCCTGCCGATCAGATCACGCGTATCCGTGTGCCGGTCGATGGTTTGTCCGAAGGGGGCATCGATCGCGCCGCTCAGGAATTTTGCTGTGACACCCGTGAGCTCATCGCCTCGCTCGACACGTTCGATGAGGGGCACCTTGGCGTCGGCTTCGGTGGGCAGCTCAACCTCAATCGCCGTACAGATGCCACGACCGAGGTCGAGCACGAGGCTGATCGTCGAAGCGCGCCGATCCGAGGCGATGAAATCGACGAACAGGATGCCGGGGCGGATCTGCGCGGCGCGATAGGGCTCCACCTTGCCGCCTCCACGCATCAGCTCCGTTGCGGAGTGAAAGTGGTAGTCCGCCACGCTGCCGTCCTCGAAGCTCAGCCGCATCCGTTTTCCGGCCAGCCCAGGCGATGGCGCAAGAGTGTGCGTGTCGGCCCCGGACCCGAACGCTTCGCCGAGCTCGCCGACCGCGATCCATCTCGCATCGGCCGCAGGTTCCGGGCTGTCGCTTGGTTTTTTCAAGACGTGACCTCAGTGCAAAGCCGCTTCAACGGTAGCCCGCGGCCCATCTCTTGCGCAGCTTGCAGCTCCGTCATGCCGGCTGCGACAGCCCTCATGGCGCCCGCTTTCTCCCGCCGCAGGCCTGCCATGCCGTGCCGCCCCGAGACGGCGCATTGCAGGCCGCGTTCAGCGCGCGACGTTGAGCGCTTGGACCGTGGTGTACTCCTTCAGTCCGTCCACACCGAACTCGACGCCGATACCCGAGCATTTGACGCCGCCGAACGGCGTCATCGGATTGATCACGCCGTGCTGGTTGACCCACGCTGTGCCGCATTCGAGCTGTTCGGCGTAGCGAGCCGCCGCCTCAGGATCATCTGCCCAGACCGATCCACCGAGGCCGACTTCCAGTGAGTTGGCCCGCCGAATCGCTTCCTCGATCGTGCCATAGCGGATGATCGGAATGACGGGCCCGAACTGCTCCTCCTTCACGACCCGCATCTCGTCTGTTGCATCCGCGATCACCGTAAGGGGGTAGAGGAATCCGCGGCCCTCCGGCTTCTTGCCGCCCGTCACGATGCGCGCCCCGCGCGAGCGGGCTTCCTCGACCAGGCCCATGACCTTATCGAGCTGCATGCGGTTCGAGACCGGGCCGATGAGTGTCTGCGGCTCCAGACCGTTGCCCACCGGTATCTTGTCTACGTACGCCGCGAACCGCTCCACGACATCGGAGTACTGCGATTCGTGCACGTACAGGCGCTTCAGCGCCGCGCACGTCTGACCGGCATTGATGAAACAACCCCAGAACAGCTTCTCGAGCAGCGGCTCGATGTCCGTTCCGGGCAAGATGACTCCCGCATCGTTTCCCCCGAGCTCGAGCGTGACGCGCTTCAGCGAGTGCGACGCGCTCTCCATGACCTTCTTCCCCGTGGCGATCGAACCGGTGAACACGAGCTTGTCCACGCCCGGATGGTTCGTGAGCCGGGCACCAACCTCTGTGCCTCCGGTCACCACGTTGATCACGCCAGGAGGCAGAATTTCGTTCATCAGCTCGACGAGCCGCAATGTCGAGAGGGGCGTGAAGGGCGACGGCTTGATCACGACCGTGCATCCGACGCGCACGGCAGGCATGATATGCCACGTAGCGATCAGCAGCGGCCAGTTCCAGGGCGTAACTGAGCCTACGACGCCGACCGGCTTGCGTCGAACCACGATGCGGGCGACGCTGTCGTTCTGGATCGTCTCTTCGGCCAGATTCAGCGACGAGGTCGCCCGCGTCCAGCCGGCGGCCCCCGCCACCTCGAAATTGGCGCCCGGCCCGCTCTGGGGCTTGCCTTGCTCGAGGGTGATCAGCCTCGCCAGCTGCGCCTGCTCTCGCTCGATGAGCGCGGCGATGTCCATGAGCTTCGCCGCGCGTTGTGCCTCGGGCGTCGAGGACCACCCCGGCAGTGCCTCGCGTGCGCAACGCACCGCCTGGTCTACGTGATCGATGGTCGCTTCAGAACAGCGGCCAGCGAGCGACTCGTCGAATGGATTGAGGACATCGAGCTGTCGCGTCGTGGTGACGGCCTTGCCGCCTATGGTCAGCGCGAAGGATGACATTGAGGTACGCTCCCGATGGATTTGCCGGGGCTCATCGCCCTCACTGCGACGTGCGACCCCGCGCGGCGGGCAGATTGCAACCGTGGGTGGATAATAGTCCCCGCGCCCGTGATCCGCTTGCTTCCCTTTGCCGCGGAATTGTCCCGCCGTGCCACGTCGCTCGAGGACTGCACGCCGATACGCGCGATCTATCGCACGGATCGCATGGCGCCACAAGGTCTGCGACCCGGGCAATCGCCGCCGCGGGCCATGGCGCGAGTCAACAGAGCTCGTCGTCTGCGCAGCCTCGGCCAGACCTCGACTTCGCTCCGAATCGCTCGGACAGCCGTGTTGCGCTGCGGGTGACCGCCGCCGAGATGTGGGTGAAGCCGGCCTCGAACGGCTTGCTGTAGCCGAGCGCCACGATCGCCAGCGTCATGGAGCCGGTGTGATCGAACACCGGGGCGGCCATGCCGCCGATGCCGGGAATGAAGTCGATGGTGTGCGCGAAGCCCTGTCGGCGTGTCTGCTCCACGAAAGCCGCGACGGCCTCCTGAGTGGTCGGCGCGAGGCCCTTGCGCTGGTTGTCGGCAAGCTCCTTCCTGACCGCCGCCTCGGTCATCTCCCTCGGCAGGAAGGCGAGATACGCTCCTCCGGTGGCCGATCGGGTCAGCGGCATGACCGAGCCGACCCGAAGGCTCGCGGCCACCGGCGTGTCGGCGCCGAGCCAGCGCACGATGGTCGGACCGTGGTTGGCCCACACGGCCAGTGCCACGGTCTGGCCGATCTCCCGCGATAACCCCGGCAGCTCCGCTGCAGCGATCGTCACCGGGTCGAGGCGCGCCAGGGCGCTCAAGCCCAGCTGCAACGCAAACGGTCCGAGGTCATACAGGCCGGTTTCGGAGTGCTGCTCGACGAGTCCCATCCTCGAGAAGCTCACCAGATACCGGTGAGCCTTGGCGGGAGGCATGCGCGCTTCCTGTGCCAGGTCGCGCAGCATCTGCGGCCGCCGCGCCTTGGCCAGCGCCGAGAGGAGCGTGCCGCCCACCTCGATCGATTGAATGCCCTGCTGCGGCTTGCGCTTGCGTGTCATGGCGCGAACCTAAGGCTTGACGAAGGTCAATGCAAGTGATTACGATTCAGTTAACTAGTTAATTATTGCATAACTCGCACATCCAAGCGGAGAGGCGCACATGATCGAGACACGAGGCCAGGGGGCGAGAAGAGGGCACCAGGTGCTGCAACGGCTGCGCGAGCAGCCGCCGACCATCTGGTATCGGGGCGAGCAGGTGAAGGACGTCACGACGCATCCGGCTCTCGAGGGGGGAGTGCACACGCTGGCGAAGCTCTACGATCTGCAATGGGAACGGCAGGACGTCACCCTGTACGACTCGCCGACGAGCGGCAACAAGGTGGCCCGCTCCTTCATGATGCCGAGGACCCACGTGGAGCTTCAGAGCATCAGCCGGGCGATGAAGGTCTGGGAGGACTACACTTTCGGGATGATGGGGCGCGTGCCGGACTACCTGAACCGCGCCATGACCGGCTATGCCGCGGGCGCGCCCTTCCTGGCGGAAGCCGATCCGCGCTTCGGCGAGAACGCAGTGCGCTGCTATGAATACCTGCGCGAGAACGACCTGTGCCTCACGCACACGCTGATCCCGCCCCAGATCAACCGTGCGGCAATCCAGGCGAAGCAGGCAGATCCCTATCTTTCCGCTCGCATCAAGGAAGAGACTGACGCGGGACTCGTTATTCGAGGCTGCCGCATGCTGGCGACCCTGCCGCTCTCCGACGAGATCATGGTGTTTCCCTCGACGCTCCTCAAAAGCGCCGACGAGGATGCGCCGTACGCCTTCGGGTTTTGCATCCCGAACAACACTCCCGGCCTGCGCTTCATCTGCCGCGAGAGCATCGATTACGGCCGCTCGCACTTCGATCACCCGCTTGGCTCGCGCTTCGAGGAAATGGACGCCCTGGTGGTGTTCGACGATGTGTTCGTCCCATGGGAGCGGGTGCTGCTCCATCGGGACGTCAAGCGCTGCAATGAGGCTTACGCGCGCACCGGTGCAGTGGTTCACATGACGCACCAGGTCGTGGTGAAGAACATCGCCAAGAGTGAGTTCCTCCTGGGGCTGGCCTCGCTCATGGTCAACACCATCGGCGCCGAGGTGTTCCAGCACATCCACGAGAAGCTCGCGGAGCTCTGGGTGGCTTCGGAGACCATGAAGGCATTCCTGCGAACCGCCGAGGCGGACGCGACACTGGACGAGTGGGGCGTCATGCGCCCGGCGTGGAACCCGCTGGATGCGGCCCGCAACTTGTTCCCACGGCTGTATCCGCGCATGGTGGAAATCATCCAGCAGATCGGAGCCAGTGGACTCGTGTCCATGCCGACGGAGGCCGATCTCAAGGGTCCGCTGGCCGAGGACATTCACAGGTACTACCAGGCGGCGCGGGCCGAAGCCTTCGACCGCATCCCGATGTTTCGACTGGCCTGGGATGCAGCGCTCTCGGCCTTCGCCTCCCGCCAGGTGCTCTACGAGCGGTTCTTCTTCGGCGATCCGGTGCGTATGGCCGGCGCGTTGGTGACAGGCCACGGAGCGCAGATCAAGGAATACGCCGACAAGGTCATGAGCTTCGTGAAGCAGAACCGCGACGAGGCCTTCGCGGCCGCAGGCAGTTGACGGCCATGGATATTTCTCCACCCGATGCGCGGCATTTCCGCGACACCATGGGTCTGCTGGCCACGGGCATCGCAGTCATCATCGGACGGGCGGAGAACGAGGTGCTGGCGATGACCGTGAACGCGGTCAGCTCGCTGTCGCTGGAGCCCATGCTGGCGCTTTTCTGTCCCGGCAAGCGGTCCAGGTTCGCGCAGCGGCTGGATGCGATGCCGGACTTCACCATCAATTTCCTGCGCCATGATCAGCAGGCGCTCTCGACCTACTTCGCCGGCGGCTGGCGGGCGCCGGCGGCGCCGCCATTCCGCTTCGTGCCCTGGCGCGCGGCACCCCGCCTCGAGGGTACCCTCGCCTCGCTCGACTGTGAGCGGGAGCGGGTGGTGGAAGCGGGCGATCACTGGCTGGTCATCGGCCGGGTGAGGGAGGCACACATCGGGATTCCGCCGCATCGCCCGCTGCTTTTCTTCCAGGGTCGCTACCACGGCGTGGACTTTGCCCCGGGTGAGCCGGCGCCGGACCTTACTGCGCCGGATGAGCCCCCGCAGGTGTTCTATGGACCCTGAGTGGCTCGCGAGGACGGGTCAGCGCACCGCTCCGGCGGTCCCGGCTTGACAAACCGCGCTCCGGATATAATTATGATGTTAATTAATTTCCCGGCGAAGGAGCGGAGATGCCGCACATCGTGATCGAGTATTCCGCGAACCTGCGGGGTCGGCTGGATCTGCCGGCATTCCTTGCGACCGTGCACAGCGCGGCGCTGGATACCGGAGTGTTCCCGGCGGGCGGTATCCGCACTCGGGCTTATGCTGCCGAGCATTACGTGATCGCCGACGGACACCCCGACAACACCTTCGTACACGTCGGCCTCAGGATCGGCCCGGGACGGGATCTGGATACGCGCAAACGTGCCTGCGAGACGATCTTTGCGGCGGTGCGGCAGCATCTGGCGCCGCTCTACGAGGCGCTGCCGCTCGGCATTTCGCTCGACATGCAGGACATCGATCCGGTGCTGCGGTGCCGGCAAAACAACCTGCACGAGTACGTTGAAAGGCGTAGAAGCAAAGGGAGCGCCGCATGAGCGCGCTCGAGTCGAATCTTGCCAGGGCGGCGGCGCTCCTTACGCGCTTCCGCGCCCAGCCGCTTGGACACTTCATCGCCGGCCGGGCGGAGCGCGGCTCGAGCCTCGACCTGCTGGATAACCTCTCTCCGGTGGACGGCCAGCGGCTCAACCAGGTCGTCTCGGGCGACGAGCAGGATGTGCACGCGGCGGCCACCGCCGCCGAGGCCGCCCTGCCCGCCTGGCGCGCCAAGACCGGCGAGCAGCGGCAGGCCATCCTGCACAAGGTCGCCGACGCCATCGAGGCGCGCCGCGAGGAGATCGCCCTCGTCGAGTGCATGGACACGGGCCAGGCGCTGCGCTTCATGAGCGGTGCGGCGCTGCGCGGTGCGGAGAACTTCCGCTTCTTCGCCGACCGCGCTCCGCAGGCCTGCAACGGCCTGGCGCTGCCCGCGGCCGAGCACATGAACTACACGGTCCGCCAGGCGATCGGCCCGGTGGCCGTGATCACGCCGTGGAATACGCCGTTCATGCTGTCTACCTGGAAGATCGCGCCGGCGCTCGCCGCCGGCTGCACCGTGGTGCACAAGCCGGCGGAGTGGAGTCCGCTGACGGCCACGATGCTGGCCGAAATCATGACTGAAGCCGGCGTACCGCCCGGGGTAGTGAACGTGGTCAACGGTGTCGGTGAGCGCGCCGGAAAGCTTCTCACCGAGCACCCCGCCATCCGCGCCACCGCCTTCATCGGCGAATCGAAGACCGGGAGCCTCATCATGAGCCAGGGCGCCCCGACGCTGAAGCGCGTGCACCTCGAGCTCGGCGGCAAGAACCCCGTGATCGTGTTCGAGGATGCCGACCTGGAGCGGGCCCTCGACGCCGTAGTGTTCATGATCTACAGCCTGAACGGAGAGCGCTGCACCTCCTCCTCCCGCGTGCTGGTGCAGCGCTCCATCTACGACCGCTTCATCGAGCGCGTGGCCGAGCGTGTGGCGAAGCTGAAGGTAGGCCACCCACTTGATCCGGCAACCGAAATCGGCCCGCTCATCCACGCCCGCCACCTGGATAAAGTCCTGAGTTACTTCCGCATCGCGCGCGAGGACGGCGCCGAGATCAAGGTCGGCGGCGACCGCGTGGAGGCACTGAAGCCCGGGTTGTACGTCCAGCCCACGCTCTTCTCCCACGCGAGCAACACCATGCGGGTGGCGCGCGAGGAGATCTTCGGCCCGGTGTTGACCGCCATTGCCTTCGACGACGAGGCGGAGGCGCTGAAGGCAGCCAACGATACGCCGTATGGCCTGACCGCGTATGTCTGGACGTCCGACACCGGACGGGCGCTGCGCATGGCGCACGGCGTCGAGGCCGGGATGGTCTGGGTAAACTCGGAGAACAACCGCCACCTTCCCTCGCCCTTCGGCGGCATGAAGGCGAGCGGCATCGGCCGCGACGGCGGCGACTACAGCTTCGACTTCTACATGGAAACCAAGAACATCTGCCTCGCCTTCGGCACCCATCGCGTGCCGCGGCTCGGGGTCTGATGCGACACGGGAGACTCACGGTGGCCCGACTCGATAGACTCAAAGGCTCCATCCCGCCGCTGGTCACGCCGTTCCGCGACGGCGAGGTCGACTACGACGCCTATGCACGCCTTGTCGATTTCCACATCAAAAACGGTTCGCATGGCGTGCTGGTGAACGGCACCACCGCCGAGCCCTCGACCCTCTCGGTCGAGGAACGCAACCGCCTCGTCGATGTCGCGGTGCAGGTCGCCGCGGGACGAATCCCGGTGGTCGCGGCCACCGGTTCGCAGTCGCTGCGCGAGACGAGCGAGCTCACGGAGCACGCCGCCAAAGCCGGCGCCGACGCGTTGCTCATCGTCACGCCCTACTACATCCGACCGCCGCAGCGGGGTCTCATCGCCTATTATCTGAAGCTTGCCTCGCTCACCGAGCTGCCGTGGATGGTCTATCACATCCCTGGGCGCGCCGCGGTCGGCGTGACCATCGAAACGCTGAAGACACTGCGCGAGCGCTCGCCCTCGTTCGTCGGCATGAAGCACGCAGTGAATGATCTGGCGCTGGTGTCGGAATGCCACGCCGTGCTCGGCCCCGAATTCAAGATCTTCGTGGGGCTGGAGGAACTCAGCTTCCCGATGATGGCGGTGGGCGCCTGCGGCCTCATGAATGCCGTGGGGAATCTCCGCCCCCGGATCCTTGCCGACCTCTGCGAGGCCGTGTGGCGAGGCGATCTTGCCGGCGCCCAGGCGCTGCACCACCAGCTGTTCGAGATCAATCAGGCGGTGTTTTTCGACACCAACCCCATCCCCATGAAGTATATGATGCGGCGCCTCAATCTGCTCGCGCTCAATGAGCACCGCCTGCCCATGATGAGCGCGACGCCGGAGCTCGAGCGGCGCCTCGATGGGGTGCTCGAGCGCGCGGGCCTGCTGAAGGAGGCGTCGGCTTGAGGCTGATCAACTTCCAGATCGGCGGCCGGGTTTCCTGCGGGGCGCTGGGTCCCGGCGGTGTAGTCGACCTCGGCGCACGACTTGGAGCCCGGGCACAGGATGTGCTCTCCCTCTTGCGCGCCGATCTCATCGAGCGGGCCCGCGAAAGCTCCGCATCCGACCGGTACGACTACGCCACGCAAGAGGTACGCCTGCTCAATCCCGCGGGTCGGTGCACGCGCTACTTCTGCATCGGCGTCAACTATCCCGAGCGCAACGAAGAGTACAAGGACGGCTCGGACAGACCCAAGTACCCGAGTCTCTTCATGCGCTCGCACAGCTCGTTCTCAGCGCCTGGCGAGCCCATCGTGCGTCCCCGGGAATCCGAGCAGCTCGACTACGAGGGGGAGATCGCGCTCGTGATCGGCCGGGGCGGGCGGCGTATCCCGCAGGAGCATGCCCTCGAGCACGTGTTCGGCTACACCTGCGCCAACGAGGGAACGGTGCGCGACTGGCTGCGGCACGCGAAATTCAATGTGACGCAAGGCAAGAACTTCGATCGCTCCGGCTCGCTCGGACCACACATCGTGACTGCCGACGAGGTGGGCACGGATCCGCTGCGCGTCGTCACGCGGGTCAATCGCGAGGTGCGGCAGGACGATACCAGTGACCGGATGATTTTTCCGATCCCGTACCTCATCAGCTACCTCTCGCGCTTCTGCACGCTGGAGCCGGGAGATCTCATCCTGACCGGCACGCCGAGCGGCGCCGGAGCGC
>JAJZLX010000730.1 GCA_021850555.1 Pseudomonadota bacterium
CAGAGATTTCGAGCGCTGAGACAACTGGCGCCGCTCGTCAACGGCGCCGGGCCCAGCCACCCCCGGTCATGCGCCAGCCGTGCGCGGTATCCACCCAGCGGCGCGGTACCCAGCGGTACCCGGGGCGGGGTGCCGCCCAATGCCCGCGCACCCAGTAGTAGCCGCTCGGCGCCCAGTTCCAATAGCCACCCAACCAGATGTTGCCGGGATACGGCGCAGGCCCGTAATACTCGACGCGCGGAAACGGCGGCGCGACGAGCACCGCGCCGCCGTAATAACCCGGCTCCGCCACGCAGGCACTGAGCGTCAGGGACAGCGCGAGCGTGACTGCCGTGATCACGGCGCGGCATGCGCGAGACCTTGCTGCCATGTGGACCTCTCGCCTGGGGCACTGCCCCTGCAAAGCCGCTCAGTGCGGCGGATGCACGGGAGTGTGCGCCCGAGACAACTTTTTGATCACCTCGGCTTGTACGGACCGGCTGGCCCCGGCACAGTCCACGAATCCACATTCCCACTCGGGAGAGCCCCGTGCCGATCGTCTATGCCCAGGAGCCGGAGCTGTCCGCCGAGGCCTTCCGTGACGTATTGATCGCCTCCACCCTCGGCGAGCGCCGTCCGGTGGAGGATCTCGCCCGCCTGGGACGGATGCTGCGCAAGGCGGATCTCATCGTCACTGCCCGCGACAGGGGCCGCCTGGTCGGCATCTCGCGCGCGCTCACCGACTTTTCGTACTGCTGTTATCTGTCCGATCTGGCGGTGGATGTCGCGTACCAGCGCCAGGGAATCGGCCGGCGGCTGATCGCCGAGACGCACGCGCTCGCCGGTCCGCTCACCACACTGATCCTGGTGGCCGCGCCGAACGCGGAGTCCTACTACCCGAGGATCGGCATGACCCAACGCCCCTCTTGCTGGACGCTGCCGCCGGCGCACCGCATGCCCGCGCAGTGAATTTCGTTCGGGATGACCTCGAGCACGACGCCGGTCGCGATCGCGGCCAGGACCGCGACGTGAACGCGGCCAAGAATCTGCGGGCCGAGGGGCTGCGCATGCTCGCTGATCTCTCGCCCGCTACCGCCGAGAGGGCGGGAAGTCACGCGCGGGAAGTGGCCTGCGCGGCGCAATCGGTGCGACAGGTCACTGTCGTGCCGCTTCGGCGCCGCCCCACGCAGAACCGCGGCTCGAAGGCCCGCAAGGACCGAGGCGCGGCCAGCGCCGGTGCGCGGCGCACAGGTCGCTTCAATCGGGCGGATGCACCCAGGATTCGTGGCCGTAGATGATTTGCCAGCCGCCCGGAAAGTGCTTCCAGACATAACTCACCACAAGCGCGCTGCCACCCGCTTTCCCGTCCGCAAGCGCGTAACGCGCGTAAAGGTGCAAAGCCGTAATTTCGACCCCCGGGGCGACCGCCATGAATCCGATCGGGCCAAGCTCGCTGTGATGCAATTGGCCCTTGCGATGCTGCCACCATTTGAGCTGTTGAGCATAGAGGGTCTTCCATCCCCTGATGAGCGTGCCATTGACTGCAAACACCAGAGTGGGCGCATGCAGAAACGGGGCCATGAATCCGGCGGTATCGAGTGCCTTCGCGGATCGCAACATCCGCGCCAGGATCGGGCGGATTGCCGGCTCAGCCCCTGGTGGCGCCGCCGATACCCGGCCCGCTGCGCAAGCGGCCAGCGGCACCGATGCGCACACCACCAAGATCGCAAGACGAGCCGTCGTCAGTCTCATGATTCTCAGCCCCCCGAATGTCGGTCTCCGCCGCTCGCGAAGGGCGGCACGTTCGGCCCCGACGCGCGCTCGGGCGGACTCACCCAGGCGAACGTCGACGGGCAGGAACTGTCACTATCCCCCGCTCAGCAGCGCTTCGATCTCCTCTCTCCGCGGCATCGACGGCGCGGTCCCGGCGCGCGTCACCGAGATTCCTGCCGTCGCGCACCCAAACCGAGTCGCCTCCGGCACCGAGCGCCCCTCGCTCAGCGCCGCCGCGAACCCTCCGCAAAACGCATCGCCCGCACCGGTCGTCTCCACCACCGCCCCGGAATTGAACGCCCCCACCAGCAACGCCTCCGCGCCCTCGGCGCACACCAGCGCACCCTGTGCTCCCAGTGTCACGATCACGCACCGAGCCCCGCGCCGCCGCAGCGCCTGGGCCGCGCTCTGCGCCTGAGCCACACTCTCCACCGGCTGCCCTGTCAGCAGCGCGGCCTCACTCTCATTCGGAATCAGGAAATCCACGAGTCCCAACATCTCATCGCTCAACGCCTGCGCCGGCGCCGGATTCAAGATCGTCAGCACCCCAGCCGCCCGCGCCAGCCGCAGTCCGCGCTCCACTGTTCCCAGCGGCAACTCCAACTGTGTCAACAGCACCCCCGCCGACCGAATTGCCGCACCCACGGCGTCCACATCCGCCGCCGTCAGCGTAAAGCACGCTCCCGGCACCACGATAATCGCGTTCTCCCCGCGCGCCTCATCGATCAAAATCGCCGCCGCACCCGTCGCCACATCACAGCTCCCCACCAGCGATGCGTCGATCCCATCGGCTGCCCACGTCTCGCGCGCCAGTCTCCCGAACGCATCATCGCCCAGCCGCGAGATCATCTGCACCGCCGCTCCCGCGCGCGCCGCCGCCACCGCCTGGTTCGACCCCTTGCCACCCGGCCCCAACGCAAAGCCGCTGCCCATGAGCGTCTCGCCCCACGCCGGCAGTCGTGTCGCACGAAACGCCA
>JAJZLX010000106.1 GCA_021850555.1 Pseudomonadota bacterium
CTTCTCGGCGACTTCCGTCAGGTAGAGGCCCTCGGGCACCGTGCGCACGATCTGGTCGAACACGTGCACGATCTGCGGCCGCGAGCGCTGCAGCTGCTCGATGACCTGCATGCGGGCGATGAACCGGTTCTCGGTCTTGCGCAGGGTGTTGATCTTGCCGATCTGCCGGTCGAGGCGCTCGATCTGGGTCTGCAGCAGTGCGTTGCGCGCGCGCTGGGCGTCGATCAACGCGCTGTAGGTCAGGTGCACCGCGAAGGTGGCAACGCCGGCGCCGAGAGCGGCGGCCATGAGCGCCACCAGAAACATCTGCTTGCGCTCTTTGCGCTCGACCTCGCGCCACGGCAGCAGGTTGATGCGCGGCATCAGTCGAAGCTCCTGAGCGCCAGACCGCAGGCCGTGAGCAGCGCGGTCGCATCGCGCTGCACGGCCTGCGTGCGGGCGCGTGCCGACAGCTTCATCTGACCGAACGGCTCGCCTTTCTCGGCGGCGATGCCGACTCGGCTCGCGATCACGTCGGCGACCCCGGGGATGTTCGCGCAGCCGCCGCACACCAGGATCTTCTCCGGCTGCTCGCGGCCGGAGCCGGAAGCGAGATAAAACTGCAGGGATCGGTTGACCTGCTGCGTCATGTCGTCGATGAACGGATCGAGCACCTCGGATTGGTAGTTGCCCGGCAGACCGCCTTCCTTCTTTGCGCGTCCGGCCTCTTCCAGAGACAGGCCATAGGTGCGCATGATCTCCTCGGTGAGCAACTGGCCGCCGAAGGCGAAGTCGCGGGTGTAGATCACCTTCAGATTGCGCAACACGCTGAACGTCGTGCTGCTGGCGCCGAAGTCGACCACGGCGATGGTCCGTTCGAGTCCGCCGTCGGGCATCTGGTGCGTCATCAGCCGGCAGGCGTTCTCGAGTGCGAAAGCCTCGACATCGACGATCCGGGCAGTCAGACCGGCGGCCCTCACGGCTGCCTGGCGCTGCTCGACATTCTCGGTGCGGGTGGCGACCAGCAGCACGTCGTTGGTTTCCGGTTCCTTCTCCGACGGTCCGAGCACTTCGAAGTCGTAGCTCACCTCGTCCATGGGAAAGGGAATGTACTGGTCGGCCTGCATCTCGACCTGCGCTTCGAGGTCATTGGGACGCAGGGATCTCGGCATCTGGATGATCTTGGTGATGGCCGCATCGCCGCTGATCGCCAATGCCACTTCCGTGTTCTTGGTGCCGGAGCGCTTGACGGCACGACGCACCGCCTCACCGACCGCTTCGGCGTCGACGATGCTCTTCTCGTTGATCGAATTGGCGGGGGTGGGCTCGGCCGCGTACGACTCGACGCGATAGACACCGCCAGCCGCGCTCAGCTCTATCAGCTTGATCGAGGACGTGGTTATGTCAAGTCCGATCAGCGGTCGGTACTTCCGCGGGAAGAGCAACATTTTTTTCCTTTTCAGGGTCTTACGCCTGAAAATGGCCACCCCTCGTGAACATTACTCTCAATATATATCAGCAGGAGGTTAAATTGAACGTGAGCCGGCTCACGAATCCGCAGCCACCGCCTTCGCGAGCGTATGCGCGAGGCGATCCGATCGGCCAGAACTTCCCTCGGTTCACAGGGTCTTTGAGTCTGGCGCTTCCTTACCGCTCGTCCCGGGTGGGAGGGTGGCTGTGCTAATATCCAGCAGAGCTGTGACCCCTGCCCGGGATCGCTCCAACCCGCAGCCGTCGTCGCGAGGGCCGTCGGTCGGGCGCAGTGTACCGATCGTGCCGGGCGCGCGCACGGGCTGTGTCGTGGCGGGGCACGGCAGCTGGCCCTCGGTTCGACCGGTTCCCCCCCGGCCGCGATCAGCGATCCGCATCGTTCAGGGGTGCGGTGGAAGGCGGACGCCGAGGTGCCCGGAAGCGGAGCCGGGTTCGCGTGTGCAGTACAGGAACATGGCACATGGCCGGGCTGAAACAGTAGCCTTCGGATCCTGAGAGTCCCCTTGCCTCAGGGAGGGGGCGCGTCAAAGCACAGAGAGTTGTCATTCCGTGAACTGGAAGCGTTTTCGAGTTCCTGCTCTTGTCTTCTCGGGTGCCGCTGTCGTCGCGCTCGGCGGCCTGTACGCGTATGCCTGTACGTACGTCTACCTGAACCCGTCTTTACCGACCCTGGCCCAGATGCACCACGTCGAGCTCAAGGTACCGCTCCGGATCTATACCGTGGAGGGAGACCTCATCGCGCAGATCGGCGTCGAACAGCGCACGCCGGTGCGCTTCAGCGAGGTGCCCCCGATGGTGCGCGAGGCGTTCCTCGCGGCCGAGGATCACCGCTTCTATCAGGAAGGCGCATTCAATCTGGGGAGCCTGCTGCGTGCGGCGATCGTCAATCTCATCGAGGGCCGCAAGGCCCAGGGCGGCAGCACCATCACCATGGAGGCCGCCCGCAACCTGTTTCTGACCCTGCACAAGACCTGGCGGCGCAAGCTTCAGGAAAGTTTCGTCGCCTACCGGCTGGACCACAATTTCACCAAGGACGAGGTCTTCCAGCTCTATCTCAACGTCATTTACTTCGGCGAGCGCGCGTACGGCATCGCCGCCGCCGCGCAGACTTACTTCGGCAAGCCTCTCGGCCAGCTCACCCTGGCGGAGGCGGCGACTCTGGCGGGCATCGTTCAGGCGCCCTCGCTGTACAACCCGGTTGTCCATCCGCACCTGGCGGCGGTGCGACGCTCGTACGTCCTGACGCGCATGCTC
>JAJZLX010000174.1 GCA_021850555.1 Pseudomonadota bacterium
GTGGCTCACCTACCTCGATCCGGTCCGCTACGATCTCATCATCATCCGCGCCACGTTCCTGAAGGGGGTGGGACTTGCGGTCCTCTGGCCGCAGCTGCTCGCGCTGTTGGGGATCTGCGCCGCCTTGCTTACCCTGGCGGTGATGCGCTTTCGAAGATCGATGGACTGAGCGCAGGCGGGGTGGCGGAGATGAAAGCGGCGCGATCGGCTTTCGCCCGCCCCTGGCGGGGAGGGCAACATCGAGAGAGAGCGAGGGAGGGGCTTACACGGCCGCGCTGTCGGGCGGGCGGGCCGGCGAGGCGTGCTTCGGGGGAGTGACCTGCTCATCGGCGAGGGTGCGGCTGCGCTCAAGAAAGGCGAGGGCTTCGAGCCCGCGCTCGAGGGTGGCGGCATCCTCCTGCGCGCCGCGCCCGGAGGCGGCCAGTAAGCGCGCCAAGAGCCGGCTCTGGCTCATGGCGGGGGCGACCCGGAGGGCTGGCGCGCTTCGCGCCAGCGCCCACGGCAGCGCCCCTGGTACTTCTGCAACAGCCGGGCCCGCTCCTCAGGCGTCAGGCTTTCCCAGTGCTCGCCCCACCGCCGCGAGGCCCATAGCCGGTGCGGTCGACAGCCCCTGAGACCGCCGAACAGCACACGGCACAGCAGGAGCAGTCCGGCGGCCTGCAGATAGCGCAGCGGGGGTGCGCCAAAGAGGGCCGGCACGAGCGCATTCCACAGCAGCATCACGACTGCGCTCAACGCCGCAAGCGCGGCGAGCGCGAGGGCGGAGAACGCCACAGCCTTGAAGATCCAACGACCTCGACCTTTCATAGATGACCTCAGCTTTGAACCCAATCCTCGTAAGCGTCCTGCAGCCGTGCCCGCAGGCGCAGCACCGCGTAGCGCTTGCGCGAGAGCAGCGTGTTCACCCCCACGCCCCAGCGTGCGGAAAGCTCCTTGAAGCTCGCGCCCTCGATCTCATGGGCGATGAAGACTTCGCGCTGCTCCTGAGGCAGATCCTCGAGCGCGAGCTCGAGCTCGCGCATCATGAGCTCGCGCAGCAGCGCCGCCTCCGGTCCGTCCTCGGCCGAGGGCAGCAAGGTCTCGGCGCCTTGCCCGTTCTCGGGATCGGCAGCGGCGATCTGCGGCGTGCCCCTGCGGAAGCGGTCGATGATCCTGTTGCGCGCCACGCGCTTCAGCCACGCGCCGGCGTGCTCGACCGGTTGCCTCAGACGGAACGCCGCCACCAGCTCGTAGAGCGCCTCCTGCAGCACGTCCTCGGCGTCAGCCGCGTCCCGCACCGTTCTCAGAATGAACGACAGCAGCCGGCCACGCTCACGCCGGACGGCCGCGGTGATCTCCCGGTCCTGGGCGGCGGGGCTCGAGGGCTTCGGCAATGCGGTATCCATCCAACGTACCTAGACGGTCGACCACCCCGAATATTGTCGGGTGGGCGCCGGGGGATGATTGCGAACGAGCGGGATACGATAGAGCCTCGGGGCTGATCAACGTCAAGTGGAAGGTGGGGCCGTCTCCATCCGGCGGCGAGTGCCCGCGCGCTCACCCCCGGTGAGCCCGAGCGGACTCTCACGGTGCGCGGCTGCCTTGACCGTATATTAGATATTTCTTATATTAGCCCCGCGGATGAGCCGGCGCCTGCACAGAAGGGGGGCAGCTGCGGATCGCCACGCGAGAGGCCTGACCGGGAGCGGAACATGAGTCATTCCACGCACCATCGTCCACACAACACGGGCGTCCTGCACGAGCTCGACGCCATCCAGGTTCACGCGTTGCTGCGCGCGCGCCAGGCCGTGCTGATCGACGTGCGCGAGCCCGGTGAGTTCGAGGCGGAGCGCATTCCCGGCGCGCTCCTTTTCCCGCTCTCGAGTTTCGATCCGGCCTCTCTGGAGCTCGATGGCGCAAAGCGTGTCATCTTTCATTGCGGCACCGGTCGGCGCTCCGGACAGGCGGCGAGTCGCGTGCTCGAGGCCGGTGCCGGGGAAGCCTCGCATCTGGCGGGCGGCATCCAGGCGTGGAAAGAGGCGGGCCTGCCGCTCACGCGCTTCGATCCGGCGAGCGGCCGGACGCATCACAGTCATCTCTAGGGCGGGCGATCCCGGTCCACTTGCGCCAATCCGGCAGGTGAGGCGAGCGGCGCGAGTCCTCGCGCCGGTGGAGCCCTCGTGCGGTACGATAGCCGCCGGGCCGCGAGCCCAGTGCCTGAGATTCGCCCCCGACGATGGATGAAGAACAATCGGCGACCTGCGAGCGCTTCAATGCCCTGAGGCCCAGTGTGGCGGACGTTTGGGGGCTCGAACA
This sequence comes from Pseudomonadota bacterium, assembly GCA_021850555.1. The sequence continues at coordinate 2,296 of JAJZLX010000174.1, forward strand.
TCCGCTTGCGCGCTTCGGGCTCCGCCGGCCAAGGTCCCTTCCCGCACGGTACGCGATCCGGGGGCTCGGGGACTGAAGGGACTCGCATGCTCGCCAAGATCCTCTCATCGGTCATCGCCTTCGCGAGCGCCCACCACAACTCCGCCTATGGGCTGATCCTGCTGGTCTCGCTATTGGAGGCGCTGCCGGTGATCGGAGCGGTCGTGCCGGGGGACGCCATCATCCTCGGCGTCAGCGCTCTGGTGCCGACCGGTGCGCTCGGGCTTTGGCCCCTGATCGTTGCCTCATTCGTGGGGGCCGTGCTCGGCGATGGGATCTCCTTCTGGCTCGGCTCGCACTACCGCAAGACCATCGTCAAGCGCTGGCCGCTGAAGCGCAATCTGGCGCTGATCGCCCGCGGGGAGACGTTTCTGCGCAATCACGGCGGCAAGAGCGTGTTCGTGGCCCGCTTCACCCCGGGTGTGCGGGCGATCGTGCCGGTGCTCGCGGGCATCCTGCAGATGGGGGTCGTGCGCTTTCTCGTCATGAACGTACTCTCGGCGCTCGTGTGGGCGCCGGCGCACATCCTGGCGGGCGCTGCGATCGGCGCCTCCTTCGTGCTGCTCGGAGCGGTTGCCGGCCGGCTCGCGCTTATCGTGGCGCTGCTGCTGGTGTTGCTGGGGCTGCTCATCTGGGCAACGCGCGCCGCGGTACGGCGGCTGCCCTCGCGGGCGGCCCGGGCCCAGGAGCGATTGTGGCTGTGGGCGCGCCGGCACGATGCCTGGTACACGCGCCCGCTGCTCTCGATCCTCGATCCGCAGCGCAGGGAGTTGCCGGGCCTCGTCTTGCTCGGAGCGCTGCTCGTGGCGAGCCTGTGGCTGTTCTTCGGCGTGCTGCAGGACGTTCTGGCGGGTGCCGCGCTGGTGCGGACCAACGAGGCGGTCTTTCATTTCATGCAGTCGCTGCGAACCGATTGGATCGATCAGATCATGGTCGCGGTCTCCGAGCTCGGCGATGCGACAGTGGTGACGGCCACAGCCTTCGCGGCGATGCTGTGGTTCGCCTGGCGGCGCAACTGGCGGGCCGCGGCGCACGCGCTTGCCGCCGTGGTCGCGGCCAGCCTCTTCACCCTGGTCTTCAAGCTCGCACTGCACATTCCACAGCCCGGCGCGCCGAGCGAGGGGTGGAACGTGTTTTCCTTCCCTAGCGGCCACTCGGTCGCGAGCGCCGCGCTCTACGGATTCCTGGCGATCGTGTCGGTGTGGGAAATCGGGGCGCGATGGAAGCTGCTCGTGACGACCGCGGCCGCGGTACTGATCGGGACGATCGCATTCTCCAGGGTGTACCTGGGGGTACATTGGCTGTCCGACGTGCTGGCGGGCGTGGCCTTCGGCCTCGCCTGGGCAACCCTGTTGGCCATCGGGTATCTGCGGCACAATCCACCACCGGTCGGCACGGCGGGGCTGTGGGCCGTGGCGGGCCTGACGTTCCTCGTCGTGGGCGCTGTGCACGTCGATCGCCGGCACGCGGCCGACATGGCCCGCTATACGGTCCATGTGCAACAGCACGTCTTGCCGTGGGATGCGTGGTGGCAGCACGAGTGGTCCGAGCTTCCCGCCCGCCGGATCGACCTCGCCGGCGGCGTCAAGGAGCCTTTGACCTTTCAGTGGGCGGGAGGCCTGAAGAGGCTCGAGGCCGCACTCGTCTCCAGAGGCTGGAGCACACCCGTTCCCTGGACACTGCGCTCCTCACTCACGTGGCTCGACCCGCACGCACCGATTGCAGCTCTCCCGGTCCTGCCGCATCTTCAGAATGGCGACCCGACGGTGCTCGTGATGGTGCACTCCCTTGGCCGTGCGGCCTCTCGAGAGCGGCTGGTCTTGCGCCTGTGGCCCTCGGACCTGCGGGTGAGCGGGCTCGCCTCGGCGCAGAAGCCGGTGTTCATCGGTACCGTGTCCGAGGAGCGTGCGAGCCGCCTCGCGCTCATCGGCACGATCACCCAGGAGCTGCCCCACTATGACCGGCCGCGCGATACGCTCGGGGAGGCGCTCGCGGCAGGCCCCCATCGGATGGCCGAGCGACCGCTGAAGCGGGCGCAGCGCGGTTGGGACGGTGGGGTGTTGCTCGCGCGCTCCCCCGGGTGAGAGGCGGGGCGCCTGGGGGCGAGGGAGGGGACAGGGGGAAGAGGGGGCAAGAGGCGGCCGGCCGGCTGCGCGCGCCCGAGGGAGCTCCCCCGGGCGGCGCCGCTCGGTCAGCTGTGGCGCGATTTGAAGATGCGCACCTGTTTGTTGAATTTCGCGGTGACCCGCTTCAGCCGCTCGACGGCGGCATTGTGCAGGCTCACCACGTTTCCGGAGCTCAGCTGGTTCTGGCGAGCCTCGAAATCGAGACACTTGAGGTAAGTGTCGACGTCGTGGTTGTATTCCTTGACGGTCTGCATCGCGGTCACCATGACCTGCATGCTCGCGGTGGCACCGTCGGGGATCTTGCTCGGGGCGCTCGGCATGCCACAGTTGGCGAACGCGGCCGGCGCGCTCACCAGGCAGCCGATTGACAAAACGGCGAGAAGCTGCTTCGAAGGTTTCATCGGGAGTGTCTCGTTGCAAGCGTTGACGGGAAAGTTATCCCGCCCATTCTGGACACTTGCGCAGACGATGCCGTGACGTCGATCACGACTTCACGCAGATCTCGCGCGCAATGTCAAATGGCCCTGACATAAACCGCCGCGATATAACATAGAACGGCAATTCGCGCGCGAATCATCCGGCTACCAGGGGTAGGTGCGCCCGTCGTAGTTGAAGAATCTGCCGGTGTCGGCCGGGCGGATCGAGCCGAACACCCGGCGCATGGCCGCCACGCTCTGCTCGGGCGTCAGGGTTGCGTGCGGGCCGCCCATGTCGGTGCGCACCCAGCCGGGGTTGATCACGATGCAGGCGATGTGACGCGGCGCGAGGCTGATCGCCGCGCATTTCACCACCATGTTGAGCGCGGCCTTGGAGCTGCGGTAGGCGATCCAGCCGCCGGAGTTGTTGTCCGAGATCGAGCCCATGCCGCTCGTGAGGGAGACGATCAGCTTGCGCGCGCCGCGCTCGAGGTGGGCGGCGAACGCCTCGATCACCCGCAGCGGCCCCAGGGTGTTGACTTCGAGGACCCGCGCCCAGTCCTCGTAATCGATGTGGCCGAACGTCTGATGCTCGACCCCCATGACCCCGGCGCAGTTGATGAGCACATCGATGGGCTCATCCCGCAGCTGCTGCGCCGCGTGCGCGACGCTGGCGGCGCTCGCCACATCGAGCGCGACCGTGAGCAGGCCGCCAGCGGCCGTCTTCGCGAGCTGTCCGAGCTCTTGCGCCAGGGAAGGGTTGCGGCAGGCGCCGAGCACCCGCCAGCCCTCGGCGAGGTACTGGCGGGCGAATTCCAGGCCGAGGCCGCGGTTGGCCCCTGTGATGAGGACGGTGCTCATGGCGCTCTCCTGCCTCTGGCCCGCGACGGGCGCGGCGGGCGCCAGTCATGGTAGCGCCGCCTGCGGGCGCGCGCCATCGCCTCGGCAGGCATGGAAGGACGGGCAGGAGAGCAGATCCGCCATGATCGCGCGCGGCTTGCTCCGCAGCCGCAGCCGGTAGGTAGTTTCCCCGCATCGGGCGCGTGTCGAACGAGAGCCGAGTAAGGGGGGCGTAGTTTCACTGACACCGGGAAACATACGCCGACCTGGCCTGTGTGGGCGGCCGGGCGTCACCCCGCGGGCGCTGCACAGATTGAATTGAAACATCATTTCAGCTGTGGACGCCGCATTTGATACAAAGTATCATCTGCGCCATGTTGCGCCGCTCGCTCATCCCCGCTCTTGCGCTCTCGCTCGCCGCGCTGGTGTCAGGCTGCGCCGGCCCCGCGGGCGGGGGCCTTACGGCGATCGGCATCGAGAGTCAGTACGCCGATGTCATCTCGCAGATCGCCGGCCCCTACGCCGGGGTGCGGGCGATCGAGACCAACCCCAACACCGATCCGCACGAGTTCGAGGCCAGTCCTTCGGTCGCGCGCGCCATCGCCTCCGCCTCGCTCGTGGTCGAGAACGGCCTGGGTTATGATCCCTGGGCCGGGAGGATCCTCGCCGCCGCGCCGAATGCCCGGCGAGAAGTCATCAACGTGCAGCGCCTGCTCGGCCTGCCGGCCACCGCCAATCCTCATGTGTGGTACAACCCCCGGACCATGCCCGCGGTGGCCTCGGCGGTGGCGGCGGCACTCTCGAGCCTGCGGCCCGCGCAGGCCGACTACTTCCAGGCCAATGTGCGCAAGTTCGACGCCTCGCTCGAGCCTTGGAGGCAGGCGCTCGCCGCGTTCAGGCGCCGCTACGCGGGCACGCCCGTCGCGGTGACCGAGCCGGTCGCGGACGAGCTGCTCGAGGCGGCCGGCTGCACCATCCTGACACCGCACTCGCTGCAGATCGCCATCATGAACGGCCTCGATCCGGCGCCCCAGGACGTGGCGGCGGAGGAGGCGCTGCTGAGGGAGCACCGCGTGAAGGTGCTGGTGTACAACCGCCAGGTCACCAATCCGCTCACCACCTCGTTCCTCAATCTCGCCCGTCGCAGCGGTATTCCCGTGGTCGGCGTCTACGAGACCCTGCCGGCCGGGTACCACTACCAGTCCTGGATGCAGGCCGAGCTCGCCGCGCTCGAGCGCGCGGTCTCGCGCGGGGTCTCGACCGAGACCCTGGGGCAGGGCACGGCGCACCCATGACGGACCCCGCTGCGCTCTCGGTGCAGGGCCTTCGAGTGTCTTTCGCCGGCCGTCCGGTCCTGAAGGACGTGCAGTTCGAGGTGGCGGCGGGGGAATTCTGCGCGCTGATCGGCGCGAACGGCTCGGGCAAGACGACGCTGTTGAAAGCCATTCTCGGCCTGCTGCACCCGCAGTCGGGCGAGGTGAGGATCGAGGCGGGCGCAGGCGGGGCGCGCATCGGCTATGTCCCGCAGAAGATCTCGATCGATCCGTATCTGCCGCTGCGCCCCAGGGACGTGGTGGCGCTCGGGCTCGATGGCGCCCGCTGGGGATGGTCCCGGCGCAGCCGAGCGCGCGATGCCCGGGTGCAGGAGATGCTCGAGGCGGTCGGGGCGACCGATTTCGCCGACCGACGGGTCGGTCAGCTCTCCGGCGGGCAGCAACAGAGAGTCCTCATCGCGCACGCGCTGGTGCGCCGTCCCCGGCTGCTGCTGCTCGATGAGCCGCTCGCCAACCTCGACGTGCGCAGCACCGCGGAGATCGTTGCCCTTCTGCGTCGCCTGTCGGTGCAGTACCAGACCGCGGTTCTGCTCTCGGCCCACGACATGAACCCGTTGCTGCCGGTGATCGACCGCATCGTGTATCTCGCCAGCTGCTGCGCCGTTTCCGGGAAGGCCGACGAGGTGATCCGGACCGAGGTGTTGAGCCGCCTCTACGGCTACCATGTCGATGTGGTCCGGGTCCACGGCCGGGTCGTCGTGATCGCCGCTCACGAGCCGGAGGAGATCCGCGCCGCCCTCGCGCGCGATCCCGTGCACACCGCCCAGGTCCCCTGAGCGCCGATGCATCTGCTCGAGCTCATTGTCCCGCCCGGCTTTCTCACCAACGGACCGGTGCGCACGGCGCTCATCGTCGGGGCGGGGGCCGCCATCGTCTCGGCGGTCGTCGGCGTCTTCACCGTCATGCGGGGGCAGTCCTTCGCCGGGCACGCCCTCGCGGATGTGAGCAGCGCCGGGGGCTCGGCCGCCTTCCTGCTCGGCATCAGCCCTTTGATCGGTTTTCTCGGCGTCGCGGCTCTGGCCGCCAGCGCGATGGAGTGGGCCGACGTGCGTGATGCGCGCGAGCGGGACCTCGTGACCGGCGTCATGTTGGGGGTGGGGCTCGGGCTCACGGCGCTGCTCCTGTACCTCGGCACGATCCGGGGCAGCACGAGCGGTGCGGCGATCGCGGTCCTCTTTGGATCGATGTTCACGATCCCGGCTTCCATCGTGCCTCTGGCGATCGGCGTCGCCGGGGCCGCGCTCGTGGCGATCGCCGTAATCTACCGGCCGCTGTTGCTCAGCTCGCTCTCGGCGGACCTCGCGCAGGCGCAGGGCGCGCAGGTGCGGCGCACGGGGCTGGTGCATGCGCTCGCGCTGGCGCTCGCGGTGTCGCTGGCGGCCATGACGGTCGGGGCCATCCTCTCCACGGCGCTGCTCATCGGGCCGGCGGCGGCGGCGCTGCGCTTCGCCGACCGGCCCGGCCGGGCGCTTGCCTGGGCGGTGGCGATCGGGTTGGCAGCCACCTGGGGCGGCATTCTCCTCGCCTACGACAGCTTCTACTGGACGCCGGGCCATGGCTGGCCGGTGAGTTTTTTCATCGTCGTGCTGATCTTCATTGCTTACCTGCTCGCCGGTCTTGCGGGGCGGCGGCCGGGGCAGTGGGGTCTTGAGCGGGCGGCGTAGCGCGCCGGGCCACGCGGGGATGAGCATGTTCACGGGCTTCATGACCAACACCTGGATCGTCGCCACTCTGGTGGCCGTCGTCGCCGGCATGGTCGGTTTTTTCGTCGTCCTGCGCCGCGCCGCCTTCGCCGCGCATGTGCTGCCGCTCGGAGCCTTTCCGGGAGCCGCCGCGGCGAGCCTGCTCGGGGTGAGCGAGCTCGCGGGCATCGTGGTGTTCTCCGGGCTCGGGGTGCTCGGCATCAGTCAGCTGCAGCGCTGGGACCGACGGGAGGTGGCCACGGCGCTGTGGCTCGCCGTGGCGCTCGCGCTCGGCACGCTCTTTCTCAGCATGACGAGCGAGTACGCCCAGGGCGTGTATGCGCTGCTGTTCGGAGAGGTGCTCGGGGTGAGCGCACATGCGCTCGCGCCGATTGCCGTGCTGAGTGCGATCGTGATTGCGATGACGGCGCTGCTGTTTCGTCCGCTGCTGCTCGATTCCCTCTCGCCCGAGCTCGCACAGGCTGCCGGTGCGGGCAGCCGGTCCCTGGAGCTTGCCTTTCTCGCCGTGCTGGCGCTCGCCACCGCCATGGCGCTGCCGGTGGTCGGGGCGCTGATGGTGTTCAGCCTGATGGTGGGCCCGGCCTCGGCGGCGCGCCTGCTCACCGACCGGCCGCGCTCGGCGCTCGCGCTCACGATCGGACTGTCGCTTGCCACGGTGTGGGGCTCGATCGTGCTTTCCTATCTCTCGGATTGGCCGGTGGGATTTTTCGTCGGGGCCCTGGCCGGGCTCTCCTATGCGGGCGGCCGACTGGGTGCCGCCCGCCAGGGGAGCTAGAGGCAGCCCTCATGGGACCGGGGCGCAAAGCGAGCCCGACACCCGCCCACGAGCGGGCGCTGCAGCGGCTGGAGGATCTGTGCCGCGAGCACGGGCAGCGTCTGACCCGGCCACGGCGGGCGGTGCTCGCAAAGCTGTTGTCCGCCGGCCGTCCGCTCTCGGCGTACGAGCTCCTCGACCTGCTGCGCCCCGAGGACGGCAAGTCGACCGCGGCGAGCGTCTATCGGACGCTCGATTTCCTGATGGCGCTCGGCATCGTGCACCGACTGCAGAGCACGCGATCGTTCGTGCTGTGCGAGCACCCCGGTGGCCCGCACTGGGTGCAGTTTCTCATTTGCCGCCGCTGCGGGCAGGTGGTGGAGGCCGAGGACGAGCGTATCGCGGCCGCCACCGAGCGACTCGGGCAGCGGTTGGGGTTCGCACTCGATCAGCGCATCGTGGAACTCACGGGCGTGTGCGAGGGCTGCCGGGCGGGCAGGGCGCCTCACTGAGGCCCGGGGCCTCCTGAGAGTCGCCTGTGCGAAGAGCCGCGGACGGCTTTCGGATACGCCAGTCCGTGGGCCGAAGGCGGCAGGACTCAGCGGCGCCGGGCGGGGCTCGCCGCGGGCATCAGGACCTCGGCGCTCAGGTGGGTGCCGAGGGTGAGCTGATGCGGGATGCAGTTCGATTGATAGCGGATGTTGCGGGTGGTGAACAGCGGCAGGAACGTCTCCTTGAACTGCTCGATGAGCTCGCAGTTACCTTCCTCCTCGAGGCTCGCGTTGTCCGGCATGAGTACGACGTTCTGCCAGTGCGCCTCAATCCCCGCACCGGCCGCCTTGCCGTGCTGCGAGGAGGCCGGAACGAGCACCTGCATGGTGACCCGCACGCCGGGGAAGGGCTCGACGCCGCCCGCCCGGATACAGCCCTGCTCGCGAACCTTGAGGTCGCGGGCGCCGAGCTTGGAGAGCATCTCCCGGATCTTGTCGCGCAGGCCGCCGCAGGAATAGTGGGTCGTGAAGCCCTGATAGACGAAGGTGACATGACGGGGCACCCAGACGGCCTCGAGGCTCTTCTGTGCCGCCGCGAGGGCCGGCAGCGGGCGGAGCAGGATCGCCGCCACCGCGGCGATGGCCACTTGGGAAAGGACTGTCATACGCATGGGCTCACCCCTGGGGTGTTTGACGGACGGGGACTCCCCGGCCATCCACACGCGAAGCCACGGCTGACAGGCTGCGCTTCGATCCCTCGCAGGGCAAGTTCGCACTTGCCACACCCGAAGGGCTCGGGCGGCGCTGCGGCCTCGGCAGGGTGTCGGCGGCTCGGACGTCCCGGTGCAGTGTCGCGCGGGCTGGCTCGACAGGCAACTGCGGATTTGCCATCCTAAGGCCCGATGGGTTCCGGCGGATGTCAGTCCGCCGGTGAAATGGGAACACGGTAGGGCGAAAGCGCCTGATCCGTGGCTGCCCCCGCAACTGTGAGCGGCGAGTTTCGCGTCCTTGGAGATGGCCACTGGGAAACCGGGAAGGCCGGAGGCGAGACACCGACCCGCGAGCCAGGAGACCTGCCCATCGTGTCGTTGTGCAATCGGCTGCGGTGGGCGGCTCGGGCTCGATGTCCTCGACCCTTCCTCCCCGCGGCGTATGCCCCGCACGTGGGTGCGGAAGGAGACTCGATGTCGCGGCTGAAGCCAAGCACATCCGGCGGCCTGCGCGGACGGATCACGCTCGTGGTCCTTGCGCTGATCGCCTGCAACATCCTCGTGTGGCTCTGGGCGCTCGTGGCGTTTCGCCATCATCCGCTGCTGCTCGGCACCGGACTCCTCGCCTACGGCTTCGGCCTTCGCCACGCGGTGGATGCGGATCACATCGCGGCCATCGACAATGTCACCCGCAAGCTCATGCAGGAGGGCAAACGCCCGGTCAGCGTGGGACTGTTCTTCTCGCTCGGGCACTCGACGGTCGTCGCCGCGCTCACGTTGGGGGTGGCGGTGGCCGCCTCGCTCCTGCAGGGACGCCTCGGGGACCTGAAGGTCATCGGCGGCCTGATCGGCACGGGGGTTTCCGCCTTCTTCCTGTTTGCCATCGCCGCGGCGAACCTTGCCATCCTCGTCGGCACCTGGCGCAGCTTCCGGCAGGCCCGCGAGGGCACGCTGCAGCAGACGGGCCAGGAGATCTTCCCCGGCGGTGGCCTGATGGCGCGCCTCTTCCGGGGGCTGTTTCGCCTCATCGAGCACAGCTGGCAGATGTACGGACTCGGCCTGCTCTTCGGCTTGGGCTTCGACACCGCCAGTCAGGTGGGATTGCTCGGGATGTCGGCGGTGGGCGCCTCGAAGGGCCTCTCACCCTGGGCCATCATGGTGTTCCCGGCGCTGTTCAGCGCCGGCATGGCGCTCGTTGACACCGCCGACGGCATGCTGATGCTCGGCGCCTACGGCTGGGCGTTCGTCAAGCCGATCCGCAAGCTCTATTACAACCTGACCATCACCTCGCTCTCGGTGCTGGTCGCCTTTCTCGTCGGCACCATCGAGACCCTGGGACTCATCGCCGGCTACTTCAAGCCCGTGGGCGCATTCTGGAGGCTCATCGGCGCCGTCAATGACAACTTCGGTTTGCTCGGCTACGGCATCATCTCGCTATTCGTGCTCGGCTGGGTCGTATCCTTCATCATCTACAAGATCAAGCGCTACGAGGCGGCTTGATGCGCCATCGCCGCCTCCTCGGGCCGGCTCGGCCGCCCGCCTCGAGGCCCGCGGGGCTCGATGAGACCGGTGGGGGAGGCAGCCGCGCCGCGCTCGGCGAGCACTTCCAGCCCCACGCTGTGGGCGAGGGAGACGATGGCGCGCACGATCGACTCATCGGTGAGGTTGACGGGCAGGTCTGTGACGAAGCTGCGATCGATCTTGAGCTTGTCGATCGGCAGGCGGCGCAGTTAGCTCAGGCTCGAGCGGCCGGTGCCGAAATCGTCGATCGCGACGCTGACGCCCCCTGGCGCGCAACAACATCAACACCTGTGCCGAGCGCTCCGGATCGGTCATCAGCATCCCATCGGTGAGCTCGATCTCGAGGAAGCGCGGATCAAGCTGGGTCCCCTCGAGCGCCGATAGAATGGTCTTCAGGATGTCAAGGCGGCGGAACTGCACCGGCGAGAGGTGTTGTGCACCTGTGCGCACGCAAGCGTCGAGGGTCGGCGGGCGATCCGTGCGGTCATGCGCGGCGTGCGCGGAGGCGTGAGGCGTGGGCGAGGCTTGGCGCGCGCTGACGGTGTCGAATGAGCGGTCCGTGCGCGCACGAGCGCTCAGAATTCTCGAGTCAATTTCAGGGAAATGGGGGCGCCGAGGGCGCCCGCGGGGAAATCTCGGCCGTCACGGGCGCCGGCCGGGGGACGGCCGGGCACCCGCGGGTACCGAATCAGCTTCTCGCGTTGAACGAGGCGCACCAGCCGTTGGCGTCCACGGCGTAGCCGGCGAAGATCTGGCAGCCGGCGAAGCCGGAGGCCTGCCCGGGCTTGCCGAGGAAGAAACGGCACTGGCCGCAGTGCTCGCCTGGCTTGTAGGTCGGGAACTTGGCGCTATCGACCTGGTTGTGGTTGGCCCGGTAGCCCAGGGACTTCGCGAGCGGATCGGACTCGGAGAGGTGCGGCAGAGCGGCATGGGCGGTCCGCGGGCGCAGGCCGATCACCGCAGCGGATGCCGCCACGGCGGCGGTCGCGAGAAAGGCACGGCGAGAGGAATCGGGATGCTTCTTGGACTCGGACACAGCAATACCTCCGGCTGGTGAGGTCGCCAGTATCGGACAAGGTCCATCGGGCAGCAACTGTCGTGATCCGCGAGATGTACCTACGGGCATACGTGCACGACATTTCCACCACCGCGGTCTGCTCAATGAGCACCACGCGCCCTGAGCGGGTCCCCATACCGCGTGCTGCAGGCCGGGGGGCGCCGGGACGGGCAGGAACTCACCCCCGCCCGGCGCCGGGAGCTGTGCAACTATCCAGTCATGCGGCCCTCGAAGGCTCGCATGAGTCCGAGGCAGGCACCCGGCGGATTGGCTCAGTCGCCAGGGCCCGGGCGCGCGCCGGCAGACCCCCCGGTCAGCGCCTGCGCGCCGCTCTGGGGCCGGATCACCCGACCGCCGGTGATCTCGCCCTTGGGGTCTCGGGCGAGCTCGACGAGCCCCTGTTCCTCCCACGCTCGAAAGAGCGCCGTGAGGACCCGGTTGTACCGCTGCGCCTGGTCCCGTTGCCGGGCCAGATCCCGGGCGGCCTTGCGCGCGTAGACATGGGCAATGAGCCAGGCGAGCAGGGCGCCGACCACCGTGCCAGAGAGAGTGCCGGCGAGCTCTTGGATCCACAGAAGATCGGTATTCATGGTGCTCCCCGCTGCGTGATGAGACCTCGGGTCATACGAGAAACACCCGTGGTAACGGTCCTATTGTAGCCGCTTGCAGGCGGGCACCGGCTCCGGCCCGTTCCCGACCGGCATCCGAGCCGTTGCGCCCCGCCGCACCCCGGCCGGGGCAAGATCGCGAAACGGACCTGCTCCAAGGCTCCGGCGGCGGAGGTGGCCAAGAAGCACGGGGTCTCGGAGGCGACGATCTACGCCTGGCGAAAACGCTATGGTCAGCTCGAGAGTGCTGATGTGAAGCGGCTTGTGGGACGCTGGTTGCGTCGTGCTGCGCGCAGTGCCGTGATTTCGGTTTCGATTTCCTCAGGGCTCAAAGCGGGTACCCCAGCCTTTGCGACCTCGTCGGCGACCGCGAGGAAATCCTTGAGAGCCTCGGCGCGATCTTTCGCGCTGAGGAAATCCACGAAATCCGACACCTCGGCGCGCCGTGCTGGCGGAAGCGCTTGCAGCTTCTCGAGCAACGCCGGGTCGAGCTGAGCATTCATCGATTCACTCCTATCCCGTTGGGCCTCGAACGTAGCATGTCCACATTAGTCCCACTATCAGAATAGCTCCATCTGTGGAACGGTTCCATCCTGCATTTCTCTGTCTTTTCGCGCGATATTCTGGCGATTGATTTGACCTTGCGACGGCGCGCTCGGCGGAGGTGCCTGGGTCTGGATCGGGGTGGTCTCGCGCTCGCCCGCGCGCAGCCCATCCAGATAATCCCCCCCACGCCTGCATCATCTTCCTCTGGTCCGCCAGCCTCTCAGCCCGGTTGTATGCGGCCCGGACCTTGTTCCGCTCCGCATGAGCCAGTTGCAGCTCGATGAGATCCGGGTGCCAGTCCGGCTCGTTGAGGCAGGTGCAGGCCATGGCGCGGAAGCCATGGGCGGTCATCTCCTTGCGGGCATGGCCGAGGCGGCGGAGGGCGGCATTCACTGTGTTTACCGACATCGGCCGGTCGCGGCTTTGCAGGGACGGGAAGAGGTATCGGCTCTTGCGGGCGATGCTGCGGAGATCCCGGAGGAGGGCGACGACGGGTCGGCCACGGCTAGCGACCTTGCAAACGTCCTTATGAGCTATGCAAGAGAGCATCATGCAATCGGACCGACGGGCTCGCCGGAGTGGGCGCGCCCTGGTCCGGTTTGCCGTATGGTCGGTTCCTGTGCGCCACAGCTCGCAGGCGGAACGGCGTTTTCGAGTTGGTGTTTTGTTGAGGGCAGGCGAAGGGTCCGCGATGTGCTGCACGAGAGGATCGACTCTCGTGACCAGCGACAGAGCCAGGTCGCGATTGCCGACCATTACCGTGCGCCTCTCGCCGGAGGAGAAGCGGCGGTTCGCCGAGTTGGCGGCAAGCCGCGGGCTCTCGGAGTGCGCACTGGCCGTAGATACGCTCCGTGCCTTACTGATCCCAGACACAACCTCCACGGACAATATCCCGAGCGCGTCGGCGCGCGAGGCCGCGACGGACCGGATCACCATACGTTTGCGGCCGGGGGATGGCGCAGCCCTTGAGGAGCGCGCGGCCCGGCGGCGGATGAAGACCTCCACTTACCTTGCGGCGCTGGTGCGATCTCATATCGCCGCCGATACGGTTCTCACGGCCCACGAGCTCGAGACCGTCAAGCAAGCCGTCGTCGTGCTTGCAGGGGTAGGGCGGGTTCTCTCCCAGATCACCCGCTGTGGCAGCCAGGGAGGCGCCCTGTCGCCCGAAGTGCGCCAGGCCTTGGCGCGCAGACCCGCTCCGTCGTTGCAGCCGTAGAGCAGCGCACGAGCGATTTGGCGCGGGCGGCACTTTGGAGCTGGGAGTCCCGGTATGAGTAGGCGATCGTTTCGTTTGCCACCTGATGAGCCTCCATTTCTTGAAATAGCTAGTCTCGGCCGCTCGGGACCGCCTGGGACTACGCAGCTCAGTCCGGCGCAAGTCGAACAGATCAGACGGACCGTGAGAAGAACGCCGGAGGTAATGGTGAAGGTCACCGGCGGTGGCACCAATCCCGGCACCGTTGCCGCACATTTCGCCTACATCAGCCGGAGGGGGAAGCTCGAGATCGAGACGGACGAGGGTGAACGGATCGCTGGAACGGATGCGCAGCGGACGTTTCTGGCGGCCTGGCACCTCGAGCTGTCCGCGGGGCAGTATCGTAGGCCCCGTGACCGGCGCACTCAGGCGCGGGAAGCCAAGCTGGTCCACAAACTTGTGCTGTCGATGCCGGCGCCGACCCCACCGGAAAAGGTACTCGCCGCAGCCCGCGCGTTCGCCAGAGAGAAATTCGGGGTCCGACACCGCTACGCAATGGTGCTGCACACGGATCAGCCTCACCCCCACGTCCACCTAGTCCTAAAGCCGAGGACGAGTACGGAAGGCGCCTGCACATCGACAAACCCATGCTGAGGGAATGGCGCGAGGACTTCGCGCGGTCCATTGAGAGAGCAGGGGATCGCTGCGAACGCGACATCACGCGTCATCCGTGGCAGGAACAAAGGCAAGGCACGTGACGGGGGCTTCCGCGCGCAGCGCCGGGGAATGTCGAGCGCAATATCCGCGCAAAGGTAACAAAGATAGCAATCGAGCTGGCGAAGAACGGCCGCTTCAACGAACCGGCCCGAGCCAAGCTCATCGAGACACGGAAGGCCGTCGTCGCGAACTGGATGAAAATCGCGGACACCCTGGATAGACAGAGCGAGGTGATTCTCGCCGGAGACGTTCGGTACTTCGCGAAGCACCTTCCGCCGGCTCTCACGGAGACAGAAAGACTGGCCGTGAAATTCGCTCAGCATGCGGCACTGGGGCCAGTATAAGCCCGAAAGAACTGCCATTTAAGCAAAAGGTCCCGCGCTCCGCTTGGAGCCGCGTCGCGGTTGCCAGAGCATAAATCCGTGCCAACCAGAGCGGCTATGCCCCTAAGATGCTAGGTAAGCTGGATTAGTCCATCAAGATTAGCTAAGATATCAAAATGAGTGAAAAGACCGTCAATATCCACGACGCGAAAACCCAGCTGTCACGCCTTATCGCCCGCGTAGAGCGCGGAGAGCGGATCGTGATCGCCCGGGCCGGCAAGCCCGTAGCGGAGCTCCGACCCGCACGTAAAGCCAAGAAGCGCTCCAGGCCCCTCGATGATCCGCTCTTGCGCGTCGAGGAGTACAGCTACGACGGTCCAATTGGCCCGACGGCCAACGAGGACATCGACCGCACCGTCTATGGCATCTAGGCGAGTCTTTGGCGACACGTCCTTCTTTTTCGCGCTGGTCGCCAAGCGCGACCCAGCGCACCGTCCAGCTGTAGCAGCCTTCGAGAAGCTACTGCGTGCCGGCGCCCGCGTCGTCACGACTGATTACGTTGTGGACGAAACCCTTACGTTGACGAAGGCGCGCATTGACGCCCCCAGCTCCCTCTCGTTGCTCGATAGGATGGAACGCTCGGATTCGATTGATCTGCAGATACTTACCGGCGAAAGATGCGCAGCTTCAAAGCAATACTTTAGAAAGCATTCGGATCACGGATAC
>JAJZLX010000602.1 GCA_021850555.1 Pseudomonadota bacterium
AATAAAACGGGGCACCTGGATAGGCGCCCCGGATAAAAAATATCAGTCTCAGAGCAGCCCGTGCTCGGCAAAGCTGAATGCCTTCTCCTGGCCAAGTACGAAATGATCTACCACCCTGATTTCAAAGAGCGCGAGCGCACTTTTGATCCGGCGCGTGATCGCCTCGTCCGCCGGCGACGGGTCCACCGCGCCACTGGGATGGTTATGAGCGAGAATGCACCCGAGGGCGTTACGCTCAATTGCTTTTCGGGCCACTTCCCTGACCGGCACAATGGCCGAATCGACCGTTCCGGTGCTGATGACGTCGAAGTCAATCACCCGGTTCCTCGAATCGAGCCACATCGCCACGAACATCTCCCGGTCGAGCGCCCCGAGATACCGCCGCAGCGCCTCGATCGCGCTCTTTGGGGATGACGCATTTTCCCGCGGCGCATCCATCACCGCATAGCGCGCCGCCGCCAGCAGCACCTCCTCCTTGTCCGCCGGCCGATACCCGGAAGCCGACCGCACCTCAAGCAGCATGGGCGGTCCCTCCTGAGATCAGCCGCGCGCGCCACTCTTTGACGCGCTCGATCCGGCGATAAAAACGCTCCGGGCCGAGTTTGCGCCAGGCTCGCTCCTGCCGGGGCGAGGAGAATCGCAACGCCGTCCAGGTCCACCAGAACCGGTACCAGCGCCACTCCTCTTCACTGCAGCGACCGTGTCCGTCGCTGTACCTGCGGCTCTCCTCGAGATACGAACGCGTGCTGCGCGCGGCACGCACCGCGGCCGGATCCCCTCCCCCGCGTGAGCGGGAAATCACAGTTGCCCGGGCCCGGCAGCTCGCACAGCTCAGCCGCTCGTCCCACAGTGCCTCGATGGCCCGATTTCGCGCCTCGCGCGCCGTGCCGGCATCGATGCTGATCACACCGACGAATGCCTCCTCGCCGGTCTCGCCAATCGCATGAACCGCGACCGAAAATCGCATGGTTCCGCTCCTCTATTAATGACCTCAATGGCCTATAGGCACCGGCACGTGCATTTCCCAAGACCAACGATGCGAGGCTCGAGCTCTTTTTTATCTTTTTTTTCCGCCCGGCGGCTCCCTAGAGACAGGCATCCCGCTACTTCGGGATACCTAGGTCACTATTTACGAGGGTACTACCATGGCGTTCATGACAACTGCTTCCCTGCCTGGCTACGAGGTTCAGGATCTTGGAACGGACAAGGCTTTTGCGGATTTCATCCGCACCGCCTCTGTCGAGGAGCTGGCGCAGGAGCGCGACCACATGGAAACCTTCGTCGAAGGTTTCCGGGGTGTGCACACGTATGCTTCCGACGTAATCCGGGAGCGTATGGGGATGCTCGACGAGGCCCTGCAGCTCGAGGAATGCCTCAGCTGCGCGGCCTGATCCGGGGCTAGGAATCGATTGGCGGCTATCGCCCGGGGTCTTGTGACCCCTCGGTAGCCGCGATCCTCCTACATCACGAGGTATTTTTTATTCAAACCGCCCTCCTATTCGGGGGCGGTTTCTTTTTATCCGGGAATTCTCAGGCGGTGCTCCCTATAGCCAAGTAGGTCACTAGCAAAGAGAGGCACCTATGGCCGGAAAGCAAAGGGCGGTCCTCGTTTCGCTGAACATCAGCGTCTGGGACGCCCGCACGAAAGACACCGCGCTCGGTCACGAGCTCGCGCGTCAAAAGAACGCAGAAGATGCCTGCGTGAGAGTCTGGAAGTCGCTGCTTCCAGGCTGCGAGACCCTGGGACGGCTCGCATCGCTGCGCTCCAAAGCACGGCGGTTCCACTACGACAACACCTTCCCCTGGCAGCACCGCGGCGTCGGGATACTGCCGGTGAAGAACTTCAACCCCTACACCACGCAAATGCAGCAGTTCAAGGAGCGCTTTGCCGAGATGCTCCCTGATCTCGAGAAGGAGTACGAGTCGCTGCAGGACGGGGCACGGGTGAAGCTCGGGGACGCCTTCAAGGCGACGGACTACCCCCCGGTGCAATCGATCGTCGAACGGTGTCGGTTCGACATCATTCTCTCACCGATGCCCGACAGCGGGGTCAACCTGCCCGAAGAGCTCGGCGAGGAGGAGCGGCGGCGCATCGAGCGCGCGGCCCGCGAGAGCCTGGAATCGGTCCAGCAGGAAGCGCGCAAGGATCTGCGCAAACGTCTCTACGACGTCGTTGTGGACATGGAGGAGAAGCTGGGCAAGCCGCGGGAACTACGCCTGGCGAGCATCAAGCATCTCGAATCGATGCTGGCGCTGCTCGGCAGACTGAACATGGACGAGGACGAGGAGTTCGAAAAGCTGCGCAAGGATGCCGAAGCCCGTCTCGCGGCTGCCGTCGGCAGCACTCGAGCGCACAAGAGTGGGCGTATCACGCACGCGGGCCGGACGGCCACGCCAGTGGATACCGCCAAATCATCGTCAATCAGTGAAGGCGGCGAGCCCGATCGCACCTGCGACCGGATCGCTGTTGCCGCCTGAGGTATCGAGCATGTACGGCATGAGACCCGTCACCGGCAAAGAGGGCATGGTCCACGCGGACCTGGCCCGCTGCTACATCGAAGAGGACACCGTCGAGGTGAACGAGCAGATCGAGCGCGACACGCGCCGGCTGCAGCAGAACTGGGTTGCGCTCGGCAACGGTGGATTCTTCACCCGGCCGGCACCACTCAGCGATGTCGTCTGATCGCTTCTATCAATCCCCGC
>JAJZLX010000224.1 GCA_021850555.1 Pseudomonadota bacterium
TGCGGAGACGCACCTGGTCTGCGCGTCGGTACGGCGCAACTCGAAAGGTGAACTGTCGTACGAGCTTTGGTGCGGGGATGCGTTTCTCGAGGGCCGCAGGGCGCTTACGGCCAAGCAGGCCGCAGGGCGTGTAGAGAGCGCTCTTGAGGCGCTGAGCGGTACGAACAAACTGACGTTGACGGCGGAGATGATGAGCCATTACGGCTCGCAGCCCCCGTCCGATCGGTGCGAGTTTTGGAATAAAAAAACTTGTGCGCATACGCAGCACATCCTCGGCAAGCTGACCGAGGCCGATCTGCGGGAGATGGCCGCACAACTCGACGGGTACCTCGGCGGCACCAGCGCCGTCGCGGGCACCGTGCCGACCGGCGATGACGAGGACGCGCTCCTCGAGCAGTACCTGTTCCAGGTGCCGATGCTCTTCGAGGGCGACCGTGGAGCAGGCAAAACCTTCGGGGCGCGGCGCTTTGCGCGCACCAAGGGTCACGTTCTCGTCGAGGTCGGTGGCAATGAGAGCATGGAGGCGGCGGACCTGCTCGGCTATCCGGTGCGGGTCTCGGACGGATCGTTCGTCTGGAAGGACGGCGCGCTCTCGCAGGCCGTGCGGACCGCTTCCAAGGGACAGAAGGTGTGCCTGCTCATCGATGAGATTCTGCGCATTCCGCAGCGACACCTCTCGGTGCTGCTCACGGTGCTCTCGCCCGATGAGGGACAGTACCGGTTGCGGACGGGGCGGATCGTCAAGGTCGTCGATGGCGTTGGCGAGGAGGAAGTGCTCACCTGCCCGGTCGAGAATCTCGCGGTGATCGCGACGACCAACGTCGGGTGTGAGTACGCGGTTGATGCCGCCGACCCGGCACTCGCCGAGCGGTTTCTCATCATCCGCAAGGACACCTCGCCGGATAAGCTGCAGGCAATCCTCAGCAAAGCGCTTTCGGCAAAGGGATTCGAGGATGTCCCTGGCATCGTGCGCAGTCTCATGGGCTTCTACGATGCAGCCGTCAAGCTGAAGAAGTCCGGGATGATCGCGGGCGCCCCGACCACGCGCACGCTGGTGCGCGCGATCGAGCTCTCAAGGAGTCCTGTGCAGGTCGGCGCCGAGGTGCTGAACCAGGCTCTGCAGTGGGTGGCCCGGGACCTGAACGGGCAACCGGAGGAGGCGCAGCTGAAGTCCCTGCGGGAGCTCGCAGCGCGGAGCTTCCCCGGGATGAAAGGCAGGATTTGGGTTTGACACTATTCCCCGGCTTCGGCCGGGGATTTTCTTGCCTGCGCGCTCGCTATAGACCGCTAGGTCACTATCGCACGGAGAACTTTGATGGTATCCAAAACAGAACAGCAGGAGCGGCGCTTCCTCCCCGGCCTGAACGCCGAGGTTTCGGCGCCGGAGATCGGATGAGTTTTGACATCGAGGCGGCCGTCCGCGACGAGGTGCTGGCGGGGATACTCGCTGGCCGGGACGTCGAGGAGGAGCTCAGCATCAGGATAAAGCCCGGCTTCAATACCGGCTGCTGGACCTGGGTGCCGCCGCATCGGATCTACATCGGCAACGGCATATTCGACAACCCGCAAGTGCGCGAAGGGCTCACCGACGATCAGCTCGGTCGCTATACAGGGGCCTATGTTCGGCACGAACAGGGTCACGCTCAGTTCACCGAGCGCGATCTGAAGGCGATCCAGAAGCTGCTCGCGGCAGAGAGCCTGCCGTTTGGGCTCTGGAATCTCTTCGAGGATGCGCGTATGGAAGCGCTCTACCGGCGCAAGCACGAGATCCGCTTCGAGTGGCTCGAGTTCGAACGGTCTGACTTCGAGCCGAAGCAGGTCAATTCGCTCTGCGCGCTGGCCCAGGCGATGCTCTTTGCGCTGATCCAGAGCGAGGGCGAGTTCACGGCGGATAAACTCGAGGAACACGCAGCTGCCGTGCCGTGCACGGTGTGCCGCGATGAGAAAAGGGGTGTGGACCGCATGGCTGGGGATGTGGCCGCGGCCGTGCTCGAGTACTACGCGAAGATCTGTGCACAGCCTGACACGCGCGGTCTCCTGCCGCTTCTGCGCCAGTGGGTCGATGAGTTCGGCCTGCCGCCGCCGGAGGAAGACGGTGGCGCGGGCCGCGGCGGCGGTGGCGAAGGGGATCTCGAGTTGTCGATGCTGCTGCAAGCCGACGCGGCTACGCTCGAGGCATTCGACCAGGGCACGAAGGACCTGAACGGCAAGGAGATAGCCGGCGGAAAGAAGACCCCTGATGCACTGATCGATCTGCCGGAAGGCGGCACCATGGATCTGCTTCTCGGCACGGCGTCGCCTCTCGATGAGCGGCGCGTCGCGATCATCGCGCAGCACTTGCGCAAGCTCTTCCAGGATCGGGTCCGGGTGACGTACTCGGATGATCCGGCGAAGCGCCTCTCGGCGCGGCACTGCTCGACCGATCGGCCGCCGTACCGGCATCGTACGGTCACCGGTTCGGCCCGCCGGCGGTTCGAGCTGGTGGTCGATCTGTCCGGGTCCATGCGGGGCCCGCCCATCGAGGAAGGTCGCGTGTTGATCGGGGCGCTCTCGACGCTGGCGCGCGAGGGCAAGATCGACGGCCACGTGATTTTCGCGGTCGGTCACGACAAGTACCACTGGCAGCGCTTTCGATTGCCGATGAGTCTCGAGAATATCGGGAAGATCGAGCCGTTCGGGGGTGCGGAGGGGCTGGAGTACGCGTTGCGGGAGAATATCGACGTATTGAGAGGAGCGGATTTCGTGTGCGTGTACACCGACGGGTGCATCACGGACCGGCCGATACAGAAGGACTGGCTGCGGCAGCGCGGGGTTCACACGACCGGGCTGTACGTCGGTGACGAGCGGTATCTCTCGGAATTACTGAAGTACTTCGATCGCGCACTGATCCGAGCGGACATCGAGACGCTGGCAGGGGCAATGCTGACCCTCAAGCGCCGTTGAGATTTTTATCCTGATTCATCCCCGGCTACGGCCGGGGATTTTCTTGTCCAGCTCAACCCGCTGCGGTTACGGCCGTCTCGGCGCCGGTCTGACTTGCCATCTGTGCCGGAATCGAGGAAAAGAGCCTGCATCCGGTGCGACCAGCGCCGCCGGAGCGGCGGGCGGCGGGGAATCTGGTAGTGAGTCGCATCGCGAGTCTGTATCGATACTTGCGGATTGCGGTGTTGATGGCTTCTTCGCTGAGCCCAAATAGCGTCGTTTCACAGGCTTCCGCGGGTGAAAACGGGATCCATGGCGCCAGCCCGCCACAGACCTCGGCAAGCAGACGCGCATAGGCGCTCGTGAGCGGCAGCGTCACGGGCTCAGGTACCGAAAATCCCTCTCCGGAGAGCTCGAGGACGAACTCTTTGTCCCGCACCTCAGGTTTTATCCTGATCGACATCTGTGACGCGAGTCTCATGAGGGTTTCTGTCTGCGAGAGGGTGAGCCGGTGCTCAGCTGCGTTCGGTTTGGCGTTCATGGGGGTAATTTCCGAATAATCGTCGGGAACTTCCGCTCGCTTCTTCCGGCGGAAGAGATAAAATATAAAGTAACAGGATCAAGGTTTTTATCCATCACGCAACTACCATAGAGTATCCAGAGCGCCTGGGGCAAGAGGTCAGACATGCAAAAATCCGAAGAATTGTCGGAAATGTTCGCGAGGCTACGCGCCCCGTTCGACGTCGAACTTATCCGCTGGCGCGTTGGCGCTCGGATGAGATCGAACCGGAACCGGGGCCAGGCACTGCCCTACGTCACCGCGCGTCTCGTGCAGGACCGCCTCGATGAGGTGATGGGCCCTGCGAACTGGCGCAACGAGTTCGCCGCGGCGCCGGCGGGCGGTGGCGTGATGTGTATCCTCAGCCTGCGCGTGGGGGGTGAGTGGATCAGCAAGGCGGATATCGCGCAGCAGGACGAGGTGAGGGACGACGCGCACGATCCGGATAAAGACCGTGAGATCGCGGTCAAGGGCGCCCCGAGCGACGCGCTGAAACGCGCCGCGGTGCAGTGGGGGATTGGCCGGTATCTGTACTCGTTCGATGCCCCCTGGGTGAATCTGGAGCAGGAGAAGTTCATCGCGCGCGATGAGCTGCCGAAGCTGCGCCAGCTCCTGCGTCATGCATTCGAGGGTACCCCCGGGAGTCGAGAGCGTGGACGGCCCGGAAAGGCAGAGCATGGAACGGAGGACGCGAGCGCGCGGGCGAGCGGGGTGTCACACGAAGCCCAGGCCCCGCAGCAGCCCGATCACGGCGCACGGAACGATGCTCCTCCTGCCAAGACGAGTGCACGGCCGTCCTTTGGTACCGACGAGCAATGGAAAAGCATTACGCCGCGCCAAAAACTGATCGTGAAGTCGATTTCGGAGCGGGTGCGACACAACGCGCCGCTTGCGGATATCGAGACGTTCCTCACCCACGGGGAGGGCAAGGATTATCCGGCCTGGCTGCGCGATGGGCTTCTCGCCGGGGTACGCGCGAAGATCAAAGAGCGGGCGGAGCAGCCGGCGCATCACGCGGAGGTCGCATGACGGTCATCAAAAGATCGGTCCAGGCCCTGGCCGGACTTCTCATTGTCGCCGGATCGTGGGGGGTGGCCTCGGCCATGTCCACGCCGATCGCGCTGATGCCGGTGGTTTCCGCTGGCTACCACCTCGTGCGCCACTTCCCGGCAGTTTCGGGACTGACCGGCTGGGTCGCCCGAGCGCCGGGCGGTGAGGAATCGGTACTGTTCACGACGCCGGACGGCAAGACCGTGATCGCAGGGATCCTCTCGAACGAGCAGGGACAGAACCTCACGCGTCAATACGCCGACCTCTACGAACGCGCGCCAAATCTCGACAGGTTGTGGCCGGCCATCCAGTCCGCGTCCTCGGTGACGGAAGGACCGGATACGCCGGATCCTCACCATCAGATCTGGGTGGTGATGGACCCGAACTGTGCGTATTGCCATCAGCTGTGGATCGAGCTGCGGCCGTATGAGAAGGCTGGACTCGATGTCCACTGGATTCCGGTCGGAATCCTCTTCCATTCCTCGACTGCGCGCGCCGCGGCTGTGCTCGCCGGCGGGAGGAAAACGCTTTACGCGATGGAGAGCCGATTCAATGTCGCACGGGAGCGTGGCGGTGTGCCTGGGATCAAGGTCACCCCCGAATTGCGGCAGAAGCTCGCAGTGAATTTATCTTTGGCGATGCAGGCTGGCATCCAAGGCACACCTGGTATTTTTTATCTCGGCTCGGACGGCAAGCTGCGCCTGCAGCAGGGGTTGCCGGCGCCTTCAGCGCTGCCGCGAATTACAGGTATTGCGCTGAAGCATAAGAGGACACCGTGAAGACGCAACCGGCCTTATTTCCTGCCTCGCTGCCGAGCTCGGAGATGCTGTTGAACGACGATGTAGTGTTCCGCCATCGAAGCGCGGACGGCCAGGATGTAGAAGCCCGCGTACCGCTTGCCCTCGGCCTTTTATTCGCGGCGAATGCAGAACGATCCGGGGAGGCATTCGCGCTCGGGTATCCAGGGGATCCAGTAGGGGCCATCGCGCGCTCTGTCGGCGGTCGGCTCTTCGTGCACCGCGACGCGGCCACGACGCTCTCTGGCATGCAGGCGTTTCTCGAACGGTACTCCGAGGCGCTCCTCGAGCAGGCGGCGGCGCCGGCGGCTGATGTCGCAGCTGCGGGCGATGCCGGGTCGGCTCCCCCGCAGGTGGAAAATATTTCGCCCTCGGTCGGGTAGTTTTTCGCCGTCCCGTTCCCTAGAGACAGTCGCTCCCGCCAATTGGGGCGGGCTCTAGAGGACAAATCACGTGTTGAATAAGGTGCAGATCATTGGCCGGCTCGGCCAGGAACCGGAAGCGGTGAGTGAAGGGGTCGTGCGGCTGAATGTCGCGACGACCGATACCTGGAAGGACCGCGACAGCGGGGAGCGGCGCGAGAAGACCGAGTGGCACCAGGTGACGCTGTTCGGGAAACTCGGTGAAGTTGCCACGCGCTACCTGCACAAAGGTTCGCTGGTATACATCGAGGGGTCTCTCGAACACAGGAAGTACGAGAAGGATGGGCAGACGCGGTACTCGACCAGCATCAAGGGTCGCGAACTGCGCATGCTCGATCGGCGCTCGGACGGTGAGGGTGCCGAGGAGGGCGGACACGAGAGCGCGCGCAAGGAGGCACCCCGGACCGAGGCTTCCCGCGGTGGAGGGCGTCGCGACGATGGGCAACGATCGAGCGGGGCGCGTGCCCCGGCCGAGAGCGCTCACCAAGTCGTCGATGACGACTTTGACCTGGGAAGCGTGCCGTTCTGAAGAGTTTTCCCCACGTACGTGGGGACGGAAGGGACTACTAGAGCCGACGGAATTCCGTCGGCTCTTTTTATTCCGATACCGGGTGAGGCAGGTACCTATAGCAGGGTTAGGTTCACTACAGAGGAAGTCCTCATGCTTTCAGAAAAAGCCAGGGGGCTCTGGGCAGAGATCTTGGGTGAGCTCGCTCCTGAGCTCATGCCGGCGATCGAGGCGGACGCGGATCACGTGCCGTGCCCCGTGCACGGGGGAAAGGACGGTTTCAGGGTGTTCAACGACTTCCAGGAGAGCGGCGGCGGGGTGTGCAATACCTGCGGGAAGTTCCACAGCGGTGTACAGCTGCTGGCCTGGATCAAGCAGGTCACGCCGCGCGCGGCGGCGCGGATGATCTATAGATGGCTCGAGGGAGAGCGGATGGGTGCCGTGCCTGTGGCGCGCACGCCAGTGGCGTTCAGTAAACCCGACCCGTCGCGGGTACGGGCGTCCATCATGCAGATCTGGTCCGGCTGCAGACCCATTCGAGGAACGCTCGCCGAGCAGTACCTGCTCAAGCGGGGGATCCCGCGGCCGGCGATCTCGAACCGGCTCGGGTTTCACTCCGACCTGAAGTACTGCGAGAGAGTCGAGGGCAGGTGGCGGCCGACTGGCACGTATCCGGCCATGGTCGCTCCCATCCAACTGCCCGACGGGCGCGCGGTGTGTCTGCATCGCACGTACCTGTCGGAACAGGGCGTGAAAGCGGATGTCGGGGCGCCGAAGAAGATGACCATGCGCTCGGCGTCGCTACGGGGCGCAGCCATCCGGCTCTTCGCCCCCCAGGAAGTGCTGGCGGTGGCAGAGGGGATAGAGACTGCGCTCGCGGTGCGGGCCGGGACTGGGCTTGCTGTCTGGGCGGCCATTTCGGCCACTCTCATGGAATCGCTGGAAGTTCCGGACGCCGTGCGCGAGGTGCGTATCTTCGCCGACAAGGATGAGAGCGGGCGCGGGCTCGAGGCCGCCAAGGCGCTGGCCCGGCGGTTGCGCGGGGCTGGGCTGGAGGCGCGGATACATCTGCCAGAGGGCCGGATCCCCGCCGGCGCAAAGGGTATCGACTGGCTCGACGCCTATGTGGAGAAGGGTGCTTCGGCGTTTCCGTCCGGTTTCCGGGAGATCCGCCGTGCCGCATGAGCTCTTTTCATGCCGGCCTCTTTTTTGAGGCCGGCTTATTTTTTTTATTTCCGGCGCGATTGCTATAGGTCTCTGATGCCCGAATTTTTGACCGAGCGAATCGGCTCAATCCAGATACGGTGAGGTACATGCGTCCACGTGACATATTTTATCTAGCGATGCCGCTGCTCTGTGGGGTCGCATCGATCGCTGCGGGGGCGAGTGCGGCGCCCGTGGCCCCAGCGACCGGGTGGGGTCCTGCCTGGCAGCAAACCGTGCCCGCGGGCGGGCCCGTCAGCCTCTCTCGCGCATTGGTCGCAATCGCGCCACCAGGTCAGACTGTCGTAGTCGATCTGCCCAATGCGCTCAAGCGCACTGAGGTGCGGTGGCCTGCTACTGATCGCAAAGCGGCCCTCAGGGACGCGGTGCTCGGGGTGGATCGCAACGCAGAGATCGCCGTCGGTGAGCATTGCGCTGGCGAGGTCCTCACGGTGTACACAACGCCGGCTGATCTCGCGCAGCCACAAGACATACCTTCCGCCCCAGTTCTCGCCGCTTCGCCATCGCCGAGGAGGATAGACCCGCCGGGGGTATCGTCGCCCCGTATACGCACTTCATCGGAGCATCGTTCCGTAGTCGCCCCTGCCGCCCCGCCAGTGTCCAAGGTGTGGCTGATATCCAAAGGCGAACTGATGAGCAAGGCCCTGGATCGGTGGGGTTCGCGACACGGATGGACCGTCATTTGGAGGGCGGGGCGGCTCTCCAGGTACTGGCGCGCGCCGGCGTTCGCTGCGATCCCTGGAACCTTCCTCTCCGCGGTCGGGTTGTGGGCCCATTCGGCTATAGCCAATGGCGCACCCATCCGGCTCATTGAATACCGCGCCAACAACACATTGGTCGTCGAGTCGACCAACGGGGATGACAACGGGTTTTAATCATGAGCAAGCTTCATTTTTCACGGTCCATCGGAATCGTCCTCGCATGCGGGGCGTTGTCAGCTTGCGCGGGGATGCGGGCAACTACGGTACCGAAGAGCGCGCTGCTCTTTCCTCCCCCCACCGAGAAGGCACCGCTTCCGCGCCCGGAGCCGGCAATCACAGCATCGCGTGGGTATTTCGTCTTTGACGGTCTCGCGCACCGGCGCAGATTGCCCGCACCTTCCTCCATGACTCGTCGCGTCGTGTATGAGACGATGGACGACACGAGTGTCCTCGATGCGGTCCGCTTTATCCGAGGCAACTGCGGAGTCACCGTCCACACTGGCTATCTCCTGCGCAGTGTGAAGCTGCCGCCTCTGTCATACCGGGGCGCATGCTCTGGACTTGTTACCGCGATCACGCAGGCCATTGGCTATACGAGCGAGTACACCCGACACGGAGTGCGTTTCATCCGTGCGGTGACCCGGACATTCCAGCTCCCTGTGCTCGGGGGCACGATCAAATCCCAAGCGCAGGTCGGGGCGCAGAACTCGACCGGTGGAATGGGCGGCAGCGGCGGAGGGGGCGGTGCTGGCGGTGCGACGAACATCGGCACTTCTACGTCGGACTCCTCCGTGACGACCACGCAGACCTACAATACCGACGAATGGCACGGCCTGCTGCTCGAGGCCGAAGTGGTTGCAGCGCCGGCACAACTCACAGCCGACGAGTCGACCGCGACCGTGACGATCACTGGCAGCAGGGCGGATGTCAGACGGTTCTCTCGCTGGGTGCGCAGTCTCTCGCATCGCCTGCAGCGGCAGGTCGAGGTGAGCGTACAGGTTTACCAGGTTACTTTGAAGAACAGCGAGGACTATGGTGTTGCCCCGAGCCTCGTCTGGAAGTACCTCTCGGGGTTAAATTCGGTATCGGTGACGGCCCCTTCGGCGCTCACACTCTCGAATGGGGCAAGCGCTGGCGAGATCCAGTTCAGCGCCGGAACCGGCCCGTTCAACGGTACGCAAGCCGCTGTGAGCGCGCTCTCGCAAATCGGAGCGGTGCATGAAGTCTACAACAACACGCTCCTTGCACTCGATGGCAACCCGGTCACCGTGAACGATACGGAGAACTACGGCTATCTCGCTGAGGTCTCGACCAATGCCGCAGTGACCGGCGCCAGCACCTTCGGATACTCGACACTCACGCCCGGGAACATCTCCGCAGGCGTCGCCATGACGCTCACACCACGCATCGCCGATGGTAACCGGATCGTGCTCTCGATGGTGTTTCGCGATACTGGCAACCCGACATTCAAGACAATCACATCCGGCAACGAAGTGCTGCAGGTCCCGCAGGAATCTGTCACTTCCTTCAACCAGATGGTCGATATGCAATCCGGCTCGACCGTGATGCTGCTCGGGTTCCGCAATGATCAGGATTCCACACAGACAGAGGGCACAGGAAGCCCGGATTTCTGGCTGCTGGGCGGCGGGCATCTGAGACAGGACTCGAACACGATCACCGTGGTCACCATCAGCGCTAAGGCAAGTTGAGGATACGAGGAATCATCATGCGCAGAACTTTCATCATTGGCGCCGCGGCTGCACTGCTCATGTCGGGCGCTACGGCGTTCGCGGGTGTTCCCACAAAGACCGCTGGACTTGCTAAAACCGCCACCCCTGCGTCCATTGCGCCGGTTGTTGCTCCACCCGGGAACAGTACCGCATACGAGCAGGCCGTGACGGCGTATCTCGATAATGTGGTGGACAAAGCTCGTCAGAAAGCAACGCGAGGTGGCACGAACATTCCCGCTCGGCAACGGATGAGCCGAGCGTACCCGGCCTCCATCCCTGGGGGAGACATGCTGGCTCGACGCACTCTCCCGCGTGTCGAGCGCATCGCGATCGGTATCGAGCGCCGTGCAGTGCTCGATACCCCCGATGGCGGGCGGCTGCGGGTGTCGCCGGGGGTGAGAACTCCTTACGGTGAGGTGACAGCGATCCGGGCGGCGGGCGTGTGGTTCGTCGCCCGCGGCGCGCACACCGCGGTGCAGCTCGCGGACGTCTCTGCACACGAGCATTCCCGTGCTCGAGGCCAGCAGGGAATGGTTCCGATGAGCGGCCCGCCGATGCGAGTTCCGCCTCCGCCGAACTTTCCTTCCGGGGGCCATCAGCAGTGAGCGGAACCATGGGCAGGCGCGATGACCCGGCCCTCTCCGAGGGCGCCGTGTCTCTCGAGACGCGCACCGTCAAGATTGGCAAGCTCAATTTTGCGGTCGGAACGATGTGGCTTTCGTGGGCGACGCAGACCGCGAGTGCCGCTGAGACGCGGGTGTGGCTTGCCGGCCAGATCGATGTGCTGCCGCGCTTCGAGGCGCTCTTCATTGTCCCCGGCGCTGAGAATCGCGTCGATGTCGGACTGAGCTCGGTATACCAGCCGCGGCTGCGCGCGCTTGCGCAGGTGGTGGCCGCTCACGCCGATACGTTTGCGCCTCAACTGCCCTCTGAGGCGTTTCGCTGGGGGATCATCGCCGATACGTCGGAGGGCACTTATCTGTGTGCCGCAAGTCGGGATGGTCTGCCGCTCACCGATAAGCTCGTCGATCCGGAAGAAACCGATGCTGCCAGGGAGAGGATTGGAGCGCAATTTGCCGACATACATTGGGTAGCGCCGCTCGCGGTCGACAACTTTGAAGAGAAGGTCCTGGCGCACGCCTTTGCTGAACCGGTCGCGCTACGGCGCGCATCGAAGACGAAGATGCGCGCCACGATGGTCGCCACACTCGCTCTTGGGGTCGCGGGGACCTTTACGTTCATCCAGCACTACCGCGCGGAGCAGGCGCACCTTGCAGCTCTTGCAGCACTCGCAGCCGTCAGGCCGATTCCGCCGCCGCCAAGCGGTGTGCGCGCGCGTAGCGCACTTGATGCGTGTCTGGATGCATTCGAACACACGCGGGGGAGTGTGCCTGGATGGAAACTCGAGGCCGCTTCGTGCGATGTGCACAACGCATCGTTCATCTGGCGGCGGGACGAGCACGGGCTTGCGACAGAAGCCCCGCCTGGCACGCTCGTCATGGCCGGTCTGCGCACAGCCATGATGAACGTTCCGTTGCGCATCGAGCGGTGCGCCATCGGACCCAATGGCCACGCCGTCGCGCAGGAAGCAAAGATCTCCGACTGGGCCATCCGGCAGCGGGAGAGCTGGCATGCCGCCGGTGGGGCAAACCCTCTCATCTCAGTAGAGGGAATCATCCCCTCCTGGGAGATGCCGATCGATGCGTGTGCGCGAACGATCGCAGTCCGCTGGGTGCACACGGGCATCTGGCGTCTCAATCTGGGGTGGTAGGCATGGCGGCGGCATTGGAAGTCGGGGTTCTGGCGGACGGTCACTCTGAGGAGTGGATCCGATCGAAGCTCTCGACCTATCTCGATCCGGAATACGCGAACCTGTGCCACGTGGCGCTCGAGGATCGGCTGCTCTATGTGCCGAAGCGTCTGCATCTGTCGAAAGGGTCGTTCGTCGAGTCGGCTGCACGGGTCTGCGGTCTTTCCGTGCGCTACTGCGAGCCGGAAGAACTGCTCGCATTGCGCGGAAGTGGCCGGGTGGCGGGTGCGAGGCTGGATGCACAAAGGGGCAGGGAGGCCGACGCGCGAGGCTTCGCGCAGCGCATCCTGCAGGCTGCGGCGAGCTATCACGCCTCGGATATTCACCTGCACCGTACTACCGATGATCGTTACGCGACTATCGAGTTTTCGGTAGACGATCGGGTCTACGTGGTCGATGACTCCGTTACGCATACCGAGATGGATGCGCTCATGGGCGCGTACGTGCAGGGTATGGCGAGCGCCGGCGGGACGCGCCTAGTGGACGGGGACATGCAGCACTCGGTAATCGGGGCGGACCGGCTGCAGTTTGCCGAAGGCATCGAATCTGTACGTGTCGCGCGCGGACCGTGCTATCCGAGATCAGGCGGCGGTAAGTTCATGACGCTGCGGCTCCAGTACCGGGAAGGACCGATGCGCGGTGGTGGGGCTGATCATCTCGGCATGCGACTGCGGCTGCCGCCGAAGCCCGCCAGCGGTCTCGGTTTTGCGGCGCTCGGCTACTTCCCCGATCAGCGGACACAGATCGAGCGGGCGTTGCAGCTCGATACCGGGATCATCGTGATGGCAGGACCCACCGGCTCGGGCAAGAGCACCGCGCTGTGGGAGATGCTCGTCGAGCTTCGCAGGCGTTGGCCGTACCGCAGAGTCGTTACCGCAGAAAACCCACCAGAGCGAGAGATCCCGGGAGCCGTGCAGCTCGAGATCGGCGGCGATGAGGTGGAGGTCACCGCGCAGTCGAAGGCATTCGGGGAGGCGTTGCGCATGATGCTGCGCATGGCCCCGAATGTAATCCTGGTCGGTGAGATTCGAGAGGGCCCGATCGGACGTCTTGCGATCGAGATCTCCAATTCCGGGCACCTCGTCATGACCACGATCCACGCCAATAACGCCGCGATGATCGTACCGAGACTCGAGACCACCCGCGGCTTCGAGCTCGAACGTGCCGCCTACTGCACCCCGGATGTGCTGCGTATGCTGGTTGCGCAGCGGCTCGCCCCCAAGGTCTGCCCCGGGTGCTCGGTCTCGTATGAGAAAGCCAAGAGCAGGCACGGGGCGGCCGAAGCGATGCAGGCGCTGCGCAGCTATTCAACGGATGTGAGCCGGGTGCGGTTCGAGGGCCCAGGGTGTGATTTGTGCGCCGATACTGGAACCGCGGGGAAGATCGCCGTGGCCGAGGTGGTACCAGTTACGGAGGAGATATCGGACAAGCTGCGCGGAGGCGTCGATGACGATGCCGAGCTCAAATCCTTGATGGGAGCCGCCGCCGGCGGGTTCATGCCTCATCGGGCGATTGCACTCGCTTTGCGCGGTGTGACGGACCCGCTCGCCATGCAGACCAAGGTCGGATGGATCGGAGAGTGCCGCTCGGATGCCGAGCGAGAATGGGTCACGCGCTCGCTGAAATACATCGACAGCGGGGAGCAGCCGATCTAGGGATTCTTATGCGCATCCAGGATCTTTTTATCCACGTCTACTGGAAGCCGGCTTGGTTCTGGGGGCTCGCTCTTGCGCTGGCGGCGATCGACATTATCGCGTCCTGGCGGGTCGGTCAGGCCGTGCGTATCAGCGGCCGACCGCTACTGTCGGCGAAACGCCGTGTGTACATCAATGCCGCGATTCTTCTCTCGTTCGTTGTGCTCTCGGTGTTGCGCTTCTACCACAAAGATCACGTGGCGATCGCTTGGTTTTTGGGTTCGCAGATTGCTATAGGGTTGGTATCGGTTCGGCCATTGCTCGGCCGGGTGATCGCGCTGCGGCGAGGCTACAAGCCCGTCCCGGCGCGACGAGGTGAGACGGCGCCGCGAGGCGCGGTAGGCAGTCATGGGTAATCCGGTATCGTTCCTGATCGAGAAGATCAATTCCGCCGGCGATGCGCGCACGCGCCGCACGCGGCGGATTGGGAAACTGCGCGACACAGAGCGCGCAACGCTCTACAAATACCTCGGCAGCCGGGTACGCGCCGGACACTCGGTGTCTGCCGCGTTGCAGAAGCTCCTGTCGACGAAGTACATCCGCAAGAGCGCGCGCATGAAAGCCGCGATCGCAGTCGCGCTCGATCGATTTTCTCGCGGCGCCAAGCTCGCGGGGGCGCTGCAGGAGTTCATCCCCCCGACCGACTACATGCTGGTCCTTACCGGAGACCAGTCCGGATCACTGCCCGACACGCTCGCGCAGCTATCGGATTCGATCGCCCGTGAGCGGAAGATGCGACGGGATTTTATCAAATCGCTCATGCCCTCTCTCTTGTTGTTCTTGTTCGCCGTGGGCGCGATATTTGGCACGGCGCTCTATATCGTCCCGCAGTACCGTGGGATCCTCAAGCCGAGTGGGGTGCACGGGTTCACTGCACTCGTGCTCGGGTCGAGCACACCGACCGGTCTGACCGTGATTTCAGTGGCGGTCGCCGCTTTCTTCGCCGCGGTGATGGCACTGATACGTTCGGTAAAGACTGTCGATGCCCGCTGGAGGCGCTGGCTCGAGAACATTCCGAACTCTCCCTTCGCACTCTATCGCGACTGGATATCGCTATTTTGGATCAGGATGCATCTCATCATGCTCAAGGCCGGCGTGATGGAACGCGATGCGCTCGCGCAATCAATCAAAACAGCCACCCCCTGGCTTGCCAGGAGGTTGATAAAGATCAAACAGTACATCGAGCGAGACGGCAAGCGGTTGCCTGAGGCGCTGATCGCGACGCATGCGCAGATGAACTTTCCCTCGCCGCAGCTGATCGAGGAGATCGCCC
Organism: Pseudomonadota bacterium; assembly: GCA_021850555.1. The sequence goes on from JAJZLX010000224.1 coordinate 14,691, forward strand.
AGGCGGGCGATGCGGCCGATACGTCTGGCGCGCTCGAGAAGGCCCTTGCGGTATGGGAGGCGGAATTTGTCGAGTCGGCGGAAACCGGCTTGCGCGTTCTTTCCGGAGTCGTACGCTTCGGCGTGATCGCGCTGCTTTTCGGGATCGCTGCCTCGATCGTCAGCTTGGTATTCGGGGTGATGCACCAATCACTTGCGGGCACCAATCTGTTGTACTAACCGTAACTACTGGAGATACGTTGAATGAGCGCAATAGACATCATCATCTGGATCGTCATTCTGGGTGTGATCGCGGCTGGCATCGTGATCGCGATCCACTACTCGAGTGACATCAGCACCGCCTCGAACGTGCATGCCGATGTGCAGAACACCTCTGCACTGGTTTCTGACATCCGGGAAGCGTGGCAGGGGTATCCCAACTACAGCACGATCAGCGACACGGATGTCATCAACGCCAAGGCGGTTCCAAGCGCCATCACGATAAGCGGTGGCAATAGCCTGAGCAATGTGTTCGGCGATCCGATCACGCTTGCGGCGGACACGACCAATACGAACGCGTTCGATCTCACCGACACTGTGCCGAACGACGCATGTGCGGCGATCGCGAACTCTGTTCTGCAGAACGTGACCTCGCTTACCGTCAACGGAACCGCAGTGACACTGCCGGTGACGGACCCCGCTGCGATCGGGCAGGCGTGTGGAACCACAGATCCCTCCACCATCACCGAAGTGTACTCGGGGATGTAGGGCGGGGGCGTACAGGCGTGTTTGCTTGGGCCATCCTGGCGGTGATGATGGTCGGTTTCGCCGGCCTCATCACCGTCGCGCAACCGCAGGCGGGCGCAATCCCGCCGGCGGCAGTCTCGGGCGCAATCGCCCGGGACTGTCTCGCCGTGTTCCAGGAGGGGAGCGGTCAGGTGTCGCTACCCAATGGCGTGACGATTCAGCGTGTGCCCTCCCAGTGTACCGTGATCGCGCCCTATGGGGTGGTGACCGTCGGGGCGCTGGCGGATTCTGGGAATCTGATCGGCGGCGAGTGGGCGATCCTGAACCAGAACGGGCAGTACGTGCTTCGGGCGCAAATCGTGATGTAGGAGCGATGCATGTTCGGGTATGTGGATCTTGTGATTTTCATTGGGGTGCTGGCGGCCGCCGCCATGATCCTGCCTTCGGCGATGAACTGGGATCATATGGCTTTCAGCGCCCAGGTTGCCCAGATCGAGGCCGGACAACTCGCGGCGGTCACCGATGGAGCTCTGCAATACGAGTACGCGAACACTGCCACGCTCGATACGCCTGGGTCTTCTCATTCGGTTACGGTTGCGCAACTGATCGCGCAAGGCTATCTGCCGAGCGGGACGAAAGCGACGGATTCGTTCGGGAATCAGATCAGCGTCATCTTTAACGCCAATGCGACCGGCAACGTCACCGGGTACGTGGTCGATCAGGGCCCGAAGGTTTACACCGATAAACAGGCCGGTCAGATTCTGCTCGCACTCGGGGACCGTGGTGGGTACGATCCGGCCGAATTGCTGCCGGGACAGACGCCGAACACTCTCTACGGCTCCGGCGGAACATGGCAGGCGGGCGCACCGTCCGGCGTTGCGCCCGGGAGCATCGAGGTCGAAGTGGAACCGAACGCCGCTCAGCAGGCTGATGACTCGCGCTTCCTGTGGCGCGTACCGGCTCCGACGGTGGCCGGCAATACCATGTCGACGCCGCTGATTATGAGCGCGGTGGAGACGCCTGGCGCTGGCTGCGCCAATACAGGCGCAATTGCCCAGGACGGCACGGGGGCGCTCGTGAGCTGCCAGGCCGGCACATGGACCGCCGTCGGCGGCGGGCACTGGCGAGCTCCTGTGGCGACGTATGCGGCGCTGCCGGCGAGCGGAAACCAGAACGGCGATGTGCGGCTCACGCTCGACACCGACCGGGCCTTCGCGTGGAATGGCGGGTCGTGGGTAGCGCTGGCTGTCAACCAGAACGGCAACCTTCATGTGCCAGGGCATCTCTACGCGGAGAACGGTCAGGTTTCGACGAACACCGGCTGCGCCGGCCAAGCTGGCCTGACGGTCGGGGGCGTGCAAATCTGGACCGATCCGAATTGCGGTCCAGGGGATACCGGCATCTACTTTCAGAACCCTGGTGGAACCGTCTACCAGTTCTCGGACCAGGGCGACTATATGACGATATGGGGTGGGGCGCACAACGCTTCGATCTTCAAGGCCCATCAGAACGGCGAGTGGGACAGCGAGGAGGGCGGATTCTTGCTGAATGGCGCGGGGAATTCTGCGGAAGAAATGGGGGGGCAAGGATGGGGCTTCCAGCCGCAGTATTCTTCAGGCTGGTCGATGGTGACCCAGGACGGGCCCGGAAACCTGAACGTCGCGCCTGGGTCTGCCCTCGGCTCCGCCGACGTGAACGACATCCTTGTGCGCTCTGGCGGCCAATACCCCTGGTCACTGCTGTCCAAATTAGCCGGAATTCGCCGGACTGACTGCGGATTTTCCCGGGTAATTTGACAGGTTTTGGCTCGGGTTCAAGTTCAGGCCCCCTGATGCTGTCCAAGTTAAAATGCCATGATC
>JAJZLX010000274.1:0-1644 GCA_021850555.1 Pseudomonadota bacterium
TCACCCGCAGCGGCGTGCCGCGGCGGAGCTTGCGGATCAGGTCCTCGGCGAGCAGCACCTCGTGGGCGCCGCGCTCGAGCTCAGGCAGCTGTTCGTCGGGAGTCATGGTTCTCGGCGGCATCGGGGTCGCGCGGCGGCGGCGCCGCAGGCTCAAGTGTATGCGAACGCGCCGTCGGCCTGGAATGGCACCGCCCCCGCGCGAGCGGTCCGGGCACGCATGCGCGCGTGGGCCAAGTCTGCTTTACTTGCCGGGATGGACGCCCAGGACCTCAAATCGCCGCAGCTGTACATCAACCGCGAGCTTTCCCTGCTCGAGTTCAACCAGCGCGTCCTGGCACAGGCGTGGGACCCATCGGTGCCGCTGCTCGAGCGGCTGCGTTTCCTGTGCATCGCCTCGGGCAATCTCGATGAGTTCTTCGAGATCCGGGTCGCGGGCCTGAAGCAATTGCAGGAACTCGGCTCGAGGCAGGCCGCCGCCGACGCCCTGTCGATCGAGGAGCAGCTCGCGGCGATTCACGAGCGCGCCGCGCGCCTGGTCGAGGAGCAGTACCGCTGCCTCAACGAGCACTTGCTGCCGGAGTTGGCCGAGCGCGGCATCCTGCTGCTCGGCCATTCCGACTGGACAGCCGCGGCCCATCAGTGGCTGGAACGGTACTTCGAGCACGAGGTCGAGCCGGTCCTGAGCCCCCTCGGACTCGATCCCGCCCGCCCGTTCCCGCGAATCCAGAACAAGAGCCTGAATTTCATCGTTCGGCTCGAGGGCCGCGACGCATTCGGGCGCGACAGCAAGCTCGCGATAGTGCAGGCGCCGCGTTCGCTGCCGCGCGTCGTGCCGGTGCCGAGCGATGGTCCGCAGCGCACGGTGGTCCTGCTGACGGGCATCGTGCACGCGTTCGTGCAGAAGCTGTTCGCCGGCATCCGGGTGCTCGGGTGCTATCAATTCCGCCTCACGCGCAACAGCGACCTGTTCGTCGACGAGGAAGAGATCGACGATCTGCGCCGCGCACTGGAGGGCGAGCTGGCGCACCGGGGATACGGCGCGGCGGTGCGCCTGGAGACCGCAAGCGACTGCCCGGCGGACATTGCGCAGTTCCTGCAGCGCGAGTTCGCGCTGGGAGAGATCGACACCTATCGCGTGCACGGCCCGGTGAATCTCAACCGCCTCTCGGCCATCTACGACCTGGTGCCGCGGCCGGATCTGAAATATCCGGCCTTCACGCCGGGGCTGCCGCAACGGCTCGCCGACGGAGCGGACTTGTTCGCCGCGATCCGCCAGAACGACCTGCTGCTGCACCACCCCTATCAGAGCTTCGCACCGGTCATGGACTTCCTGCGCCAGGCCGCGGCCGACCCCCAGGTGCTGGCCATCAAACAGACGCTCTATCGCGCCGGCAGCGACTCCCCGATCGTCGATGCACTGGTCGCGGCAGCGGCGGCCGGCAAGGACGTGACGGTGATCATCGAGCTGCGGGCGCGCTTCGACGAAGAGGCGAACATCGAGCTGTCCAATCGGCTGCAGGAGGCCGGCGCGCACGTCATGTACGGTGTGGTCGGCTACAAGACGCACGCCAAGCTCGCCCTGGTGGTGCGCCGCGAGCCGGGCGGCATCCGCCGCTACTGCCACCTCGGTACCGGCAATTACCA
>JAJZLX010000274.1:1654-2698 GCA_021850555.1 Pseudomonadota bacterium
CTGACGCGCACCCCGAGCCTGCATCGGCTGGTGCAATCGCCATTCGGCCTGCACGCGGCGGTACTGGAGAAAATCGAGCGCGAGCGCGAGCACGCACAGGCCGGTCGGCCGGCGCGCATCATTGCCAAGATGAACGCCCTGGTCGAGCAACAGTCGATCGAGGCGCTCTACCGGGCTTCGCGGGCGGGCGTGAAGATCGATCTGATCGTACGTGGAGTGTGCGCGCTGCGCCCGGGCGTACCCGGGGTGTCGGAGAACATCGAGGTCCGCTCCATCGTCGGTCGATTCCTCGAGCATTCGCGCACTTTCTACTTCCACAACGGCGGACAGGGCGAAATCTACTGCGCGAGCGCCGACTGGATGGAGCGGAACTTCTTCCACCGCATCGAGGTGGCTTTCCCGATCGAGCGCTCCTCGCATCGGACGCGCATCCTCGAGGACCTCGAGCTCGCCCTGCGCGACAACACCCAGGCGTGGCGGCTGCTGCCCGATGGGCGGTACGAGCGGCTCTCGGGACCGGCGCAAGAGCGGATCAGCCTCCAGGGCGAGCTGCTCGCGCGCAATGCCGCCGGCAGTTTGTTCAGCAGCGGCGGTTGAGTCCGGCGCGGCTCAACGGCCGAGACCCGGGACCCGCAGGCTCAGCCCCGCCGCGCGCAGATACTGCACTTCCTGACGCAGATCAGCTTGTGTCAGCGGATGGTCCGCGAGCCAGCGCACCGGGAGCGCGAGCTGCAGCGAGTTGAGCGCGGCGGAGAGCCGGATCCGCGGCAGCGCGGCCCGACCACGCCCGCGGTGCAGCAGCACCGCCAGACGCAGCAGCACGATCAGACGCAGCGCGTGCCGATCCCAGGGCGGCAGCAGCTCGCGCAGGCCTTCGCGAGCGAGCTTGCGGCGATGCGCACCGACCAGGCGCGCGAGCAAACGCTGCTCACTGCGGGAGAATCCCGGCATGTCGGCGTTCTCGAGCAGATATTCGCCGTGGCGGTGATACCCGCTGTGCGCGACGTCGAGCCCGATCTCGTGCAGGCACGCCGCCCATTTCAA
>JAJZLX010000202.1 GCA_021850555.1 Pseudomonadota bacterium
AGCAGTCTGGCAGCTCGTCGGGCTCATAACCCGAAGGTCGCAGGTTCAAATCCTGCCCCCGCTACCATTTCGTATACCGATCCCGACGCTCCCTGGATCTGTGCCGGTCTTGGCCAATACCGTGGCCAATTGGATGCTGCCCGCGCCGAGTTCCGCTGCTACATAGCCATCCTGGGCTGGATGGCAGCGCACGGGCCCGATCAGATCGCGCAGCACTTCCCGGGCGGCCACGATGTCGTCTCCCTGCAGAACGTCGCGCATATGGGTCGCGGCCTCACGCCAAGCTCGCTCGGACGGCCAGGGCACGACCTGAGTCGGCTCGTCCGCCATCTGGCGTTGCTGCGCCTTTCGCCGCGCGGCCTCAATAGCCGGGGCAGCCACGTCCGTGCTCAGCACTCCGAGCCGCACGAGCCGTTCAAGCTCCACGACTTCACGGTCTGGCACCTCAACCTGAACCGGCCTCAGTGCAGCTCGTTGCTCGCGCATCACACGCACGCCCTCTGCCACCGCCGCGGGCGAGAGTAAATCGTCGATGATCGGCGCGAGGATGAGCCGCTCTGCGATAGCGCGCGGGAACGTGGAGCCGTTCGCGCATGCGTGACGGCCACCGGCATGATAAGTCCCGCAGACGTAGCGGCGCTGGCCGCCGCCCATGATGATCATCTTGCCGCCGCACTCGGCACACTCGAGGATGCCGGACAGCAGCCACTTTGGCTGCGCGCCGCGATGCAAGTGCGTATGAAAGCGAGCCTGTACGCGCCGCCACGTCGCATCGTCGATAATGCGCTCACATTCGCGCACTACCCACTCGGATTCCGGGCGCTCTCGACGGATGCGCTTGCCGGTGTCAGGATCCTTCAGCCATTGCGAACGGTTCCACACCAGCCGCCCGATATACCGCTCGTTTCGCAACAATTCGTGGATGGTTGAAACAAGCCAGCGACCTCGGGGTCGCGCCCGAGGCTTCCAGTCTGCCCCCGGCGACGGAACCGCCCGACGGTTGAGATCGGAGGCAATGGCCTTCAGTGACTCACCGTCGGCGAAGCGTGTGAATATCTCACGGACGATCTCGGCGTTCTCGTACGCTTTGCCGCCCGTCGGTTTGCCCGCGCGCGCGCGCATTTCAAGCGCCGAGCGCGTGCGGTCCGCAACCATCGTGCGGAACTCCTCGGACATGATGCCAGAGAGACCCGCCTGCATGCGCGCAGTGCGGGACTCCGAATCATAGCCATCCTGCACGCCGATCACTCGCGCGCCACGATGGCGCAATCGCAGCAGCAGCGGCGCGAGGTCTTGCGAACGCGAGAGCCGCGACAGTTCCATCACCAGAAGCACATCACCTGCCTCGAGCGTCCCGAGAACCGTTTGGACGCCCGGCCGATTGCCCAATGCCGCGCCGCTGATGCCCTGATCCTGATGGACGGAAGTCACTGGCCAGCCGTGTCGCTCGGCATGCTCGCGGCACACCCGCACCTGATCGGCGATCGAGGCTTCGGTCTGCCGATCCGTCGAATAGCGCGCGTAGATAATTGCTCGCATGGTCTACCTCGATTGAGGATTTTGCGGCACCACTGACGCTTGGGGCAACCTGGGGCGCATCGCGGAGCGCGCCACGATGCGGATCAATGCCCGCAGGGCCGGCGCAAGTGGCTCGGGCCGCCCCACCCCATCGCGCCCGGCAGCGTCACGCGCGTTCGTAACCGCGCCCCTTCGATCTTGCACACCTCCTGCTCGGTCACGGCGATCTGAGTCCCGCTCGGTGGCGATCGACTCCAGCGCGTCGTCCTCGTCCATGTGTTCGCGAAGTGCAGCGTGATGCTCGCGCTCGGCGGCCGTGAGGTCCGAATTTCGTAGCAGAGACGTCATGATCCTTCTCCGCGACGTGGGCCCCTGCGGTCTCGTTCCGCCTCGTCGGTGCGCCGTCGCACCGCATCAGCGCGGAAGTCCGAACCTAGCTATTTTTGACGGGCATCAGGAGTCGGCGCTCCGCGCTCCTCCCCGCGCCGACGATCCCGCCAAGAAGCTCGGCTGCCCCGTTCCCCCCCCTGATCGGGTTGCAATCCCGCCTTCCTCATTTCGATCACCTTCTCCACACATCCGGCAGTTCTTAAGCGGTGGACTACCTCCGTGCCGCCGCGCAATCCGGAAGGGGCGGCACGACCAACCCGGCTGCGTAGCCATGCCAGTCCGGGCATGCCCTCTGGCGGGAGGTGCTACCCGGATGTCATCGAGCAGCTTGCATTGCGATTCCTCCGGATGAGAGAATTGCAGCAATGCTGGGAGGCGGATGCCTCACCAGCAGATCTCAATATCAAGCTTCCGGATGGAAGCATTGGAGCTGTTATGAAAGCCACCACGAAGGTGTATACCTTCCACTCGCCCTTTTCTCGGCGAATCCCTGACCCTCTTTTCAAGAACGTCCACGGCACCGAGCGGCACCTCTTCGTCGTCCCCGTAAAGACGATGCCGATTGACATCCCAGATGACCCGAACGCCCGCCGGCCGAACACCAATCGGCGCGTGTATCAGCTGGTAGAGCGGAGTCTGCTCAACCAGGAAGGGGAACCAGGCACATTCCACCTCAAGAACAAGGGCATCACTATCGTCGCTAGCCGCGTTGAATCAAAAGCGGGCGATCGGTTCGCGGTCCACCTTGCGCCAGGCGAAGGCATCGTCGACGGTGGTCATACGT
>JAJZLX010000051.1:0-1704 GCA_021850555.1 Pseudomonadota bacterium
CGCTATTACGTCGGTAAGATCGGCACGGGTCTGCTGATGCTCGTCACCGCAGGCGGGTTGGGGATCTGGGTGTTGATCGATCTGATCATGATCCTCGCCGGATCCTTCCGGGATATCGACGGCAAGACGCTCCGGCGCTGGACCTGACGGCCGTTCCTGCCGGCTCCGACAGGCGCACGCTGAGCTGAGCGGGGCCGCGGCTCAGCGAACGTGTTTCGCCGCCGTTGGCTGTTGACGCAAGAGTTGCGCGCGCAGGGAATCGTAGATCGGCTCGTCGCCGAGCAGCGTCGGCACGAGCATCGCGGCGCAGCAAGCCACCATCATCGGCAGCAGCATGGAGACGTTGCCGGTCATTTCGCTCACCAACACGATGCCGGTAACTGGAGCGCGCACGATCCCGGTGAACAGCGCCGCCATCGCGACCAGCGCGAATCCCACGGGCTCGATGCCGATGCCCGGCAGCGCAAGCGCGCACAACTTGCCGATCCACAGGCCGAGCACGGCGCCGAGCACGAGCAAAGGTGCGAACAGCCCGCCGGGGGTTCGCGCACCGTAGGAGCACGAGATCATGCCGAGCCGCAGCAGATAGATGCCGGGCAGAAGCGCCAGTGCGCCGACCCCCTCGAGCGTCCTCTGGGTGAGCGGATCGCCTCCCCCGATCATTGCTGGGGCAAACCAAGCGACCACGGCAATAGCCGCTCCCACGAGCGCGGCGCGCAGCTCGATGGGCCATGCGGCGAAGCGGTCCGAGGTGCTCAATCCCCACAGCAGCGTTCGGTTGTAGAAGACGCCGGCGAAGCCCGCGAGGATCCCGAGCAGCAGATAGAGCGGCTCGTGTGCGAAGCCCGGCGCCGCCAGAGTCCGTACCGTGAAGTCCGGCCGGTTGCCGAGGATCAGGCGCTCGATCCAAATCGCCCCCGCGGACGCCGCGAGCGCCGCAATCGCGAGGCGGGGCTCGAAGCGCTTGACCAGCTCCTCGAGCACGAAGACGGCGCCGGCGATGGGCGCGTTGAATGCAGTGGCGAGTCCCGCTCCCGCGCCGGCCGAGAGCAGAACCCGGCAATCCGGCCAATTGCGCCGGAACCACCTTCCGGTGTGGTACGCGATGCTGGCGCCCATCTGAATGCTCGGTCCCTCGCGCCCGAGCGCGAGGCCGGAGCCGATGGCGAGGACCCCGCCGGCGAACTTCACCGGGATCAGACTCGCCGACGGTGGCGTTAATTCCCGATTCAACTCCGCTTCGACCTGCGGAATGCCGCTCCCCGAAGCGTACGGCGCAAAGCGCCGCACCATCCAAGCGGCAAGCGCCGCACACAGCGCGATCAGAACCAACAGCAGGGCAAATCCGCCGATGCTCCAGCCGTGCAGCCAAGCGATCACCTCGTTGCGCAGCCGGTCCGCGGCCTCGAGCGCGAGCCGGAACAGCGCTCCGATCAGCCCGGCGCCGATGCCGCCGAGCGCCGCGAGGACCGCCAGCACGAGCAGGTTTCCCGGTGGCGCCTCCTGCGGCGCATCCTCTTGGTCGGGGCTGTCTGTCATCGGCTGTCCTCGTGTCCAGATCCCCGGCAGGGACCCTGGGATCCGATGCCGGCGGGAACGAGTCTGAAACCGCTGCGGCGCGGGCGCAGAAGACTCGCCAGCATGCGATTCTGCCGCCGCATCGCCTGCAGTCTCAAGCCGGGTGCGCGCACGGTCTGCGCGCGG
>JAJZLX010000051.1:1714-2688 GCA_021850555.1 Pseudomonadota bacterium
CGATTTTGAGCCGCCGGCCCGCGGCCGATACGTACTTGAGCGAACAGAAGAATCAATCGTTTGTCCGCCGCCTGGGCTTCGCGCTGGCCGGGCTCGCGCATGCCGTGCGGGTCGAGCGCAGTCTGCGCACCCAAGCCGTGGTGTTCGCGCTGGTCGTGGCCGCGCTGATCGTGTTGCGGCCTGGCCCCTTGTGGTGGGCTGCGGTGATGCTGGCCAGCGCGGGGGTGCTGGCGGCGGAGCTGTTCAACACCGCGCTCGAGGCGCTGGCCGATCACCTGCATCCCGAGCATCATCCGCACATTCGCATCGTCAAGGATTGCGCGGCCGCCGCCGTGCTGGTCGCAACGCTCGGTGCCCTGGCCGTGGGCCTCGCTCTTGCCGTGCACCTGCTGTGGCGCTGAGCGGCTCGGCCGTGGTCATGTTTTGCGCAATTGTCGACTGAAATCGCGCCGCCAAGTTGACATTCGCCGCACCCGCCGCGAACATGGCCGTACCGCAAATCGTTCCACTGTCCGGAGCGCCCATGAGTTCATCCCACGCCGTTCTCGGCGCGATTCGCCACGACTGGACGCTGCCTGAAGTCGAGGCGCTGTTCGCATTGCCGCTGATCGATCTGCTGCTGCAGGCCCAGCGCGTGCACCGCTCGCATCACGAGCCGAACACGGTGCAGATGAGCACGCTGCTGTCGATCAAGACCGGCGCCTGCCCCGAGGACTGCGCGTACTGTCCGCAGAGCGTGCGGTACGAGACGGGCGTGCGGCGTGAGGCGCTGATGGAGATCGGCGCCGTGCGCGAGTGCGCCGAGCGTGCCAAGGCGGCCGGCGCGACGCGCTTCTGCATGGGCGCGGCGTACCGCTCGCCGAAGGCCCGCGAGCTTCAGGCCATCGCCGCGATGGTGCGCGAGGTTCGCTCGCTCGGGCTCGAGACCTGCGCGACCCTCGGCATGTTGACGCCGGATCAGGCGCGCACGCTGA
>JAJZLX010000507.1 GCA_021850555.1 Pseudomonadota bacterium
AGACCCTGCTGGTGCGAGAGGAACTGCAGAAAGAGCGGGAACACCGGATAGCGCAGCGACTTCAGCTGCGCGACCGTATCGTCGCGCTCGGTTGCGCCCGGATTGCCGGAGGTGAATACCAGCTCGCCCGCGTGCGGTCCGCGCGCCGAGAGCCGGAAATACTCCGGCGTGTGCGCCGGCTTGCCATGCACGTATACCCGCAGCAGGCTGATGTCGTAGTCGTAGCGGGGATAATTGAAATTATCCGGATAGCCCCCGAAGAACGAGGTCGACTGGCTCGGCACGAATACCAATCTGACGTCCTGATAGCGCCGGTACTTGTACATCCAGTCCTGCCCGCCATGGTAGAGTCGCACCAGCTCGCAGCGCCATTGCCGCGCATCGCCGGCCACGCAGGCGGACTCGAGATGATTCGACACCGCGCGCATCGCGGCCGCGTAGGCCGCTCCGCTCTTGCCGTGCGTCGCCCGGTTCACCGCCGCCGTCACGTTTTGCAGCGATACCAGCTGCTCGATTTCCATCGCGGGGCATTTGGGTTCCTCCTTGCGCGTGGCGGCATAGAAATAGCGGGCCATGAGATTCTGCCCGGGCCGCGACAGGCCCTCCAGGCATCCGACCGCGCAGTGATGGTTGCTCAACACCAGCCCGTGCGGCGAGACGAACGAACCCGAACAGCCGCCCGCCAATCGTACGGATGCGAGCTGCACGTGACGGATCCACTTCGCCGTCGGCGTGAAGCCGAAGCGCCGCTGCAGAGCGGTCACCGGTAGGTTCGACAGCGGCCACATTCCCTCCGCCGCGTGCGCCGCCGGCAGAGCCAACAGCATCGTCAGCAGCAGCCCGAACACCCACACAGCGCCCCGATTTTTCATAACTCGCTCCCGTACAAAACCGCGCGTTCGCGACCCGCTCGCGCCGCCCGCGCTTTGGTGCCGCGAGGATAGGCGTACCGGAGGCCTTTGGAAAGGCCGGCCCACGCGCGCCATGCATTTTCGATCTATTTTTCAATGACTTACGACCCGCCGCGTCGCCGGCATCTCCCGCCCGCGGCCAACAGTGAGGCCAGGGGTCCGCGCCGATCGCGCGGCGAGGACTCGGTGTTTTGTGACGCGCGTCGCATCGTGCCGCATCGACCGCTCGTCGGTCTCCGCCGGCCGCCGGTCGGATCGCTCCAAGCGAGCCCTGTGTGACCGGTAGAGTAATGCGCACCCGGAACACACCGCGCATGAAATCCGTGTACAACGTGATGGCAACATACGCCCCGCAACGCCGACGTCCGGTCGGCCGCGCGCTCCAGCGCGGCGTAACGATGGCCGAGTTGGTCATCGTCATGTTGATCGTGGCGATCATCACCGCCATCGGTGTTCCCCTGTATCGCCACGTCACCACTGACAACCGGATGGCGACCGAGGTCAATGCGCTGCTCGGCGACCTGGAATACGCGCGCTCCGAGGCGGTGCGCGAGGGGCGCACGATCACGGTATGCGTCGCCGGCAGCGTCACCAGTCCGTATTCGTGCGCGGCCAGCGGCGTCAATACCTGGCAGGACGGTTGGATCGTCTTCGTCGACGTCAACGACAATCAGACCATCGCGTCCGACCAGGACGTATTGCGAGTACACGAGCCGTTCACCAGCGGCGACACCTTCGAAGCGAACTACGGCATCAGTTCCGTGTCCTTCAATCGTGACGGCTTCGCCTATACCGGCGAGGCAAACGTGACGATCACCCTGAAGAACTCCTCGAACGACGCCGTGTTCACGCGCTGCCTGCTCCTCAGCCAGTCCGGCATGATGACCACCGCGCTGCACCAGACCGATCCGACGGACTGCCCGGGGACCTGATGCGCCGTTGCACCCACAAGCGCCTTGCGCGCGGTTTCAGCCTGGTCGAGGTGCTGGTCGCCCTGATCATCATCGCGGTCGGGCTGCTCGGCATCGCCAAAATGCAGGCGCTGCTGCTTGCCGACACCGGTGTGTCGCGCCTGCGCACCCTGGTGGCGCTCGAGGCCTCGAGCCTCGCGGCTTCCATGCACGCCAACGCCGATTACTGGGCCGTCGCGCCGACTACGCTGCCCGGCAATCTCACCGTGACCATCGACCCGAGCGCCGCTACGACCGTGACCTCGGCGGGCGACAACAACCTGGCCAGTGCGATCTCGGCGGCGCTCGGCAATCCCAATCTGTGCGAACTTGGCAGCGGCTCGGTCCCCTGCACCGCCGCGGACATGGCCGGCTATCAGCTGGTGCAATGGGAACAAGCGATGGCGAACGTGCTCAACACGGCCACCACCGACATCGTGTGCGCGCCGGTCAACAACGGGATCACCGAAATCGCCGTGTGCACCATCACGATTTCCTGGACGGAAAACACGGTGAACGCGAACCGGCAGGAAGACAACAACGCCGCCTTCCAGAATCAGGTCTACCAGCTGGTGGTGGATCCATGAGCAGCCCGCGCAACAGCGATACGGGTTCGCGGCGCGAGCGTGGCTACTCGCTCATCGAGCTGATGGTGGCGATCCTGATCGCCCTGTTCTTGATTGCCGGGGTCATCACCATCGAGCAGAGTGTGCGCAACTCCTACACCGACCGCAGCGGCGTCGCCCAGCTGGAAAACGACGAGCGCTTCACGATGTCGATGCTGAGTGAGATCACCCAGTCGGCCGGCTACTATCCAGATCCGG
>JAJZLX010000751.1 GCA_021850555.1 Pseudomonadota bacterium
CGGACCAGGTCGGCCAGGAGATCACGCGGCGCAACCTCGACATTCAACCGACGATCACCATCCGTCCGGGGTTCCCGGTCCGGGTGATCGTGAACAAGGATCTGATCCTGCGTCCCTATCCGGAGCGCAATTTCTCGAATCCCTGACAGGAGCCCCCGCACCGTGAATACCCGACTGCGACTCGGTCCGCTGCCGAGCACCGATACTCTCAAGCTCACCATCACCGTGCCGGTGGGTCTGAAGACCCAGCTCGATCGCTACGCGGCACTGCACAGCGAAACTTGGGGGGAGACGGTGCTCGCGGCCGATCTCATCCCGCACATGCTCACGCAGTTCATCCTGCGCGACAAAGCGTTCAAGGCGGTGATGCGACGGGAGCGGTCACGCCCCACGCGTCCGCAGACACTCGATCAGCCCTGAGAGTGGCGGGGAGGGCGGTCCGTCCGCGCGCAGGAGTGAGACTTCGGCCGGCGGCAGCCCGCGGCGAAGCGGCCGGAGGATTGCTCGCGGGCGTACGACGTCTGCACCCTGGGAAGCCGTCAGAAGACCGATGCCGCAACCGGCTTCGACCCAGGTCATGAGTGCCGAGGCGTTTGCGGGCCGCTCGGCGATGAAGAGGGAGGCTTCAGGCAGGTGCTCGGTGATGCCGCGCTCGGTGGTGCCCATGGGATCCGGCAGCAGAATCGCGAGCGGTTCGCCGGCGAGTTCCGCCGGCTCGATGGCACGCACCGAGGCGAGTCTGTGGTTCTTCGGGAGTGCGGCGATCCAGGTATCGCTCCAGAGGCGATCGGCCGCGAGGCCGGGCTCACAGACGTGCATGGCGGTGATGGCGGCATCGAGGAGGCCCGTCTCGAGTTCTGTCAGCAGTGCCCGGCCGCTGCGACTCACGATGCGCAGTTCCACTTCGGGATGGGCGTGGCGCCACTCGGCGAGAGCTTGAGCTATGTGGGAACAGGCAATGCGTTCGCAGATGCCGATCCGGAGCCGCTCCTTGGCGCTGCGCTTGAACTCGCAGATCGCAAGCCGCGCATGCTCTTCGGCGGCAAGAACGTGCCGGGCGTCACCGAGAAACCGCTCGCCGGCGGCGGAAAGCTCGGTGTGGCGGCTGGTCCGGTAAAAGAGCCGCAAGCCCACCTGATATTCGAGCGAGCGAATCTCTCGCGACAGGTTCGATTGGCCGACATTCAGCCGTCCGGCGGCGCGCGCGAAATGCAGCTCCTCGGCAAGGACGACGAAATACCGAAACTGCCGCAGCTCGAGCGGTCGGATCGGGGGCGATCTGCCGGTCGGGCGAGTATTTTGTTTCGGGTCCAGCATGCGGGTGATGTCCGTAATGCGCGTGCCGTGCGCCGCCGGAGCGCGTGGGAGTGAGCATTACGCAGGGATCTGAATAAAACTGCTGTAAAATCAATAGCCTGTGTGTGTGGAAATGCCGCGTCAGAGCAATAGCCATGATCCCCTTTCGTTTGTCGATGACAAGTCCTTTAGCATCGTCTGATCAGACGATTTCCAAAACCGGCGATTTGCGCTATAGCGGCCGCCTCGGCCGGCTTCGAGGTCGGGTGGCGGAGCAAAACGGTGAACACCGAACTCCGCTATGGACGCTCCATGGACATGCTCGGCAGCGTATGTGTATGCGCTGCATCTCGGCCCGTCTGGTCGGGCCTGGGAGTACTTGCGTCGTAATCCGCACTACGTGCGCGACTGGGTGCGGTACCGGCGCAGGGCGTCGCACGGTATCGCGGCGCGGTGGGGACTCGAAGTGCTCATTGATCCCCAACTCGACGCGCGCCAAGTCTCTCCTGTCTGGGCCATCGACGCGCTATCGCCTGTCATGCTGGTGCGGGATGAGACTGAGTCCCCTCGGAAGTGCGAAATAGCGGTGGAGCGGTTTTCGCTGTGGCGTCTCGCCGGTCGCAAGGTCTTGTTCGAAGGGGAAGACGGGCTCCGACTCGCCACCCACATTATCGGGCGGGACGTGGGCCTGCGGCTCGGGGACTATCTCTGTGATGGCGACCGGTTCGCATATCAGGTTCCGGCGGCTGCCGATGAGCGCACGGCGTGGCGTGCTGTGAACTCATTTCGTGAGCTGACTGTTGTATGCGGGAGCGGGAAAGATGCGCTCCGGCGACCGGGGAGGGCCGATCTCTTTCATGCTCGGGCCCTGCAGATTCTTGATGGCTTGGCTGCCGGCGCCGCCCAGCGTGAGCTCGCGGTCGCACTCTTCGGAGTCGCCGCGGTGGGTCGCGGGTGGCAGCCGGATGGGGCCTTACGTGCTCAGGTGCGGTATCTCATCCGCAGGGCCCGAGCGTTGATGGCAGGGGAATACCGGACCCTGATCGACCCGGACCGGCCGGATCCCGTTTCCCAGGACGTGCCGCACACGAAAGCGACTTCCCATGAAGTATGACATTGACTAGGATGTCACATCTTATGGAGCCACCACGCGTCGTTCTCGATACCTCCGTGATCGTGGCGGGGCTGCGGAGTAGGCTCGGCGCCAGCAATCGTCTCCTGGAGTTCGTCGCCGCGGAACGTCTGGTGCCGCTCGCGACGACGGCGCTTTTCCTCGAGTACGAAGAGGTCCTGAAGCTCCCGGAGCAACGACTGGCGACCGGAATGGATGAGAAGGACATTGCCGGCTTCATGGCCGCATTTGCAAGCGCGGCCGAGCCCGTCGAGGT
>JAJZLX010000079.1 GCA_021850555.1 Pseudomonadota bacterium
CGTGGATCGATCTGAGGCGGGTGGGCATCCTCGGGCATTCGGGCGGCGGCTACGCGGCCGTGGCGGCGATGTTGCGCTATCCGGGGTTTTTCAAGGTGGGTGTTGCGGAGTCCGGCAACTACGACCAGAGGGGCTACGAGGCCGACTGGGGCGAGCAGTACATGGGCCTTCTCAAGCGCGGGCCCGACGGCCGCTCCAATTACGATCGTCAGGACGATCAGCGGTATGCGGGAAATCTACGCGGACACCTTTTGCTCATCGACGGCACCATGGACCGGAACGTGCCCCCGTACCTCACGATGCTGCTCGTGAAGTCCCTGATCGATGCCAACAAGAACTTCAGCCTGATCATGCTGCCCAATCAGGACCACACGTATCGGGGCGTGGCGCGGCTTTATGCCGTGCGGCGCAGTTGGGACTATTTCGTGCGTCACTTGCTCGGAGCGCGGCCGCCTCTGGAGTTTGCGCTGCATCCGCCGGCCGGTGCGCCGGGGAACTGGTGAGAGCGGGGGCGTCTCAGGCTCGCGCCGCCGGTCTCGGGTCCCGCTTGCCATCGAAGAGCGGCGCAAGCACAGGGGGGCGGCATGTCCCGCCGGTGCTCAGGCGCCATCGGGCAGCGGGACTTGCCGGTTGCGCAGTCCCTCGATGAGTGGAGCGAGGTGAGTGCGGTAATGACGCCAGCGTCCCGAGGAAGTACCGTAGATCGGGCGGCGCGCCTGCGAGGCGCTCGCGGTGAGGGACACCGCGGAGTTGTTCTCGACCGCGACGGCGCCATCGCTCCAGTCAAGGCCGCAGAAGCGCGCCGCGGCGGCGGCCGTGGCGAGCGGATCGCTCACCAGCGCCTCGTAATTCACCTCGTGGACGGATTCCCCGAGTGTGGCGCGCCAGTGTGCCGCCAGCCGGGCATACCCCGCGTAGTAGCGCGAGATGTCCTCGAAGTCGTAGCTGAACGGGTATGCCGCGCCGAACAGGGTGCGGTACATGGCGAAGCAGCTGTCGAGCACGGCCCGGCTCACGAGCAGCAGCTTCGCCCGCGGCAAGGCACGATGGATGGCGCCGAGATAAAGATAATTCATCGGCAGTTTCTCGAGGACGAAACCCTCGCCGCGGCCGCTTGCCGCAAGCCTCGCATAATGGGCGGCGACGGCGGCCGGATCCGCCGCCGCCGCCCGCTCGAACACGTCCGCAGCCGGGCCGCTCCCGGGGGTATCCCGGGCGGTGGATGCGCCGAGAAGCGCGCGCGCGAAGTTGTCGGTCTCGCCGTTGGAGTGCACGCCGGGCAGATTGGTCAGAATGCGCTCGAGCAGCGTGGTGCCCGATCGCGGCAGGCCGACGATGAAAATGAACCGTCCGGAGTCCTCCCCGTCCGCGCGCGAGGCCGGCGCGGTCCGCGGGAAAGCCTCGGCGATGCGTCTCAGTTTGCGCTCATCGACCCCGACGTCATACGCCAGATGGCGGCGGCGGGTGCTGGCAGCCTGCGAGAACCAGTGAAAGGCCTCATCGAACTGTTGAAGGTCATCGAGCTCCTTGCCGAGGGCGTAGCCGAGAGACACCCGCGCCCCGTCCGCGAGTCCCGGCCGGCACAGCCTCTCGCGCAGCTGCGCGACATGATTGGCCCCGGGCGTCTGAACCCTGAGCTCCGAGCGCAGCAGATAGCTGCGATACTCGTGCTCATCGAGGGCGATCGCCCGATCGCAGGCCGCCTCCGCTTGCGCAAGCCTGCCGAAGCTGCGCTCGCTGGAGGCGAGGTTGTACCAGTGCCGGGGCGTGTCCGGCGCAAGCTGCACCGCGCGCTGATACAGAGCGTTGGCGCGCGCATGGCGCCCGAGATTCATCGAGACGTAAGCGAGGGCATCGCAGGCATCGGCGCCGGCCGGCTCGAGTCCGGCCGCGCTCTCGATGAGCGCGTCCGCTTCCGAGGTGCGACCGAGCCCCACCAGGATCGTCGCCAACAGGCCGTGAGCGCAGGTGCACACGCTCTTGCCGGCGACGGCCCGCTCGGCGAGGACCAACGCCTCGGAAAGGCGCCCGGCGCGCATCAAGCGAAATGCCTCGACGTCGGGTGTCGTGGGGGTCATGGAGAGCCTGTCGGAAGTCTTGCGCCTTATACCGCGCTGCGCTCCCATGGTCGAGCCCGCCCCGAAGCGAGCGATCGGCAGGGGTTGAAAATAGCTGATTTCCTAGCAACCGCGCACGACAGCCAAGGCGCAGCCGGACTGCCCGGGGGTATGGTCGGCCCGGAGTCGGCGCATTCAGGACAAGACTCGTGACTTCGAGCGATCCGCTGTTGCAGCCTTACCGATTGAAGCACCTCACGCTGCGCAATCGGATCATGACGACGGCGCACGAGCCGGCCTATCCGGAGGAGGGCATGCCGAAGGCGCGCTACCGCGCCTACCACGCCGAGCGCGCCAAAGGGGGCATCGCATTGACCATGACCGCGGGCTCCGCGGCGGTCTCCCGTGACAGCCCGCCGGCGTTCAACAACATCCTGCTCTACAAGGACGAGGTCGTGCCCTGGATGAGGGATTTGGCGGATGCCTGTCACGAGCACGGTGCCGCCGTGATGATCCAGATCACCCACCTCGGGCGCCGCACCCGGTGGGATCGCAATTTCTGGCTGCCGGTGCTTTCCCCGTCGCACCGCAGGGAGGCCGCCCACCGCGCCTTCCCCAAGAAGATCG
>JAJZLX010000272.1 GCA_021850555.1 Pseudomonadota bacterium
TGGGCGGGCAGTCAATCCTCACGCGCAGCGCTCGGACGGGGGAGAGTAGTCAGGAGCGCTCAGGCGCCGGCCGGGATCTCGGCGCGGAATGCGCGGATGGAATCAGCGTGCGGCCCTCGATTCCAGCCGCACGCCCCCAGAAGCGGGGGACACTGGCTGCCCATCGGCACTCGCATCGCGGCGCAGAAGTATGGCGGGCAAGTGCTGCACACCGGCGGCGCCGAGTTCCAAGAGCGCGCCGCGCGCATGTGCGCCAGGCTGAATATCCGCGTCATGAATCCGGATCTGGCTGCGATTGTTCGGGATGCACGGCAGCAGCAGCCCTTCGATCATCGCGCGTGGGCCGTGGCCAGCCAGCGCGTGCGCGAGGGGTGGGAGCGCGAAGGACAGGGGGCTGCCGCCCGCGAACGGCGGGCGGTCGAAGGACGGCAGGAGGTCGCGACCCAGGAGCCTCAGACCACCGAATGGCTCTCGGGGAAGGCTGGGTCAGCGACTCCGCAGCAGCCCGACGCGCCGATCGTACAACGCTCCGCCGCGTCATCGGGCGGTCAAAGGGTGGAATCGACGATGGCCGGCCGAACGAGAGACAGGGATGGTAGCGACGGTGGCCGGCCCCGAGAGCAACCTTGCCGGCGCCGGTAGAAGTCGTCGCAGCGCGGGAGCGCGGAGATCGGCGCGATGCTCGCTTCGGGCGCGACGAGGGACGCTGAGCGGTCTGCGGATGCGGCGCACCGAAACAGCGGCCATGGTGACGCTCGCACTGTTGCAGCAGCGCGACGGCGACCACTGAAGCCCCGCTCAAGGCTGCAGCCGGGTCACGCGCCACGGTTCCGGTTCGAACGTCTCGCCGGTCGCGGTCGGTCGCCGGGTCCAGAGCAGTCGGTCGTGAATGCGCGCCGCGCCCTCCACCCACAGCTCGACCGATTCGGCCCAAAGACGGTAGCCGCCCCAATGGGGTGGTCTGGGGATCACCCCCGCGAACGGCGCGCGCATTGCGTAGTCCGGCACCGGCGCTCCGAAGCGTTCAGCCGTCGCCGCGAGCGCCCACTCAAGCGCCTGCCGGGATTCGGTGGGCTCGCTCTGTGCGCTCGCCCACGCCCCGACCCGGCTCTGCCAGGGGCGAGAGGCGAAATAGGCATCGCTCTCGGCCGACGGTGCGGTGACCACCGGTCCCTCGATGCGTACCTGCCGATGCAGCCCATCCCAGTGAAAGACCGCGGCCGCGCGACCGTTGGCCGCGAGCTCGCGCCCCTTGCGGGACTGGTAGTTGGCGTAGAAGGTGAGGTAGCCGGGCTCGACCGACACGCCTTTGCAGAGCATGACGCGCGCCGACGGACGTCCTTCGGCATCGCACGTGGCCAGGACCATGGCGTTCGGATTGGGTTGCACCCGGTGGTTGCGCGCTTCGGCGAGCCACCGCTCGAGCACGGCGAGTGGCTCGGCCGGCGGAGCTCCGGCGGACAGTTCATTGGGCATGGTCATGGGCGTCATGGTACGGAATTCGGCCTCCCCGCAGGCGTGAGTCAATTTGCCGCGGAGATGTGTATATCTCCGTATTGACCCGGAGAAGTCACCGCAACGAGAATTTCACACTTTTACAATCCAACGACAACCTGTTGATGCATCTCCCCGCGGATCGGGAAAATCTCCTGGCGCAAGCGGGCGACTGCGCCCTCATCGTTGGCGAATCGGGTTCCATTCTGTTCGCCACCGATCCAGCCTGCCGTCTGCTCAAATATGCGCCCTGTGAGCTCGACGGTCAGACTGTCGAGTCCCTCATGCCCGAACGGTATCGCATCGCGCACATCAGCCACCGCCTGCGCTTCACGGACGAACGCCGTATGCGACCGATGGGAAACGGTCTCCCGCTGGTCGCTCTCTGCAAGGACGGTACTGAGCTCCCGGTGGACATTCGCTTGAATCCGGTTCAGCGTGGGTTGGTGACCCTCATTGTCGTGGGATTCCAGGTGCGAGAATCCGGCCCCTCCCTCAGATGAATCCGATCCACCGTCGGCTGGCGGTCGCCTGGTAGCATCCCCGGATGCTCGAGGTCCGAGTGGCCAGTCCCCTGGGCCGCGAGAGCCGGGGTACGGGCGGGCGCGACGAGGCAGACGCAGCACGACTTATCGCGACTCGCGGTCCTTCTTCCCGCGCGCCGCTTTGATCTCCTCGCTCAACCGCCGCAGGTCATCCAGCGTGCGCTTCCTGGGGCGGGACTGAGCGTCCGCCGGCAGTGTGGATTTGTTGTATGGATCGTGCGCCGATGCAGGGTCCGGCCCGTGCGCGCCGTCGCAGCTCAAGTCCGACCCGATCTTCCTGAGACGTCCGGTATCGATGTCACGGTCGAATCGGCCGGTCTCGCTCTGCCATTCCCAGGCGGCATTTCCCCGCTCATCGAATGCGACCCGCCCGGAGGGCTTGCGTGTCTTTTTATGGGTGCTCATCTCACAGCGCTTCTCAGGGACAGGATGTTGCAGTGACTGGATCTGAGGCTGGAAAGGTGACTATACGAGGGTATCCGAAGTTCCCGATGACAAATGACAGCATGACGGCGGCACCAGGGAATCCCTGTTCTCGGACCGAGTCTAATAAGGTGGTTGATTGAACTTGATGAACCGGCGCGCGCGGTAGGAGCTCGACACGTGCCGACGCCCAATGCAGGAAGAGTGCGCT
>JAJZLX010000252.1 GCA_021850555.1 Pseudomonadota bacterium
TCTACCGCCCCCAGCTGGGGCAGGCGCACCAGGAAATCGCAATTCTGGCGCGTCAGCTGCCGAAGACCCGCCCCCTCTGCGCCCATGACCAGCACCACCCCACCCGTCAAATCCGCCTCCCGGGCACGCCCGGACCCCTCGGCATCGGCGCCGACCACCCACAGGCCGGCCTCCTTCAGCAGCTTCAAGGTGCGCACCAGATTCGTGACCACCACCAGGGGCGTCGACTCGGCGGCGCCGGCGGCCACCTTGCGCACCACGGGGGTCATGTGCGCGGCCCGGTCGCGAGGGACGATGACGGCCAGTACCCCGCAGGCATCGGCCGTGCGAAGACAGGCGCCGAGATTGTGGGGATCCTGGACTCCATCGAGCGCGAGCAGCAGCGGCCGGCGCGCGCTCTGCAGCGCCGTGAGCAGCTGATCCTCGCTCCACGGGGCCAGCGGGGTGATCTCGGCGAGGATTCCCTGGTGGGCCACGTCCCCGAGTCTTTGCCGAAGCACCTGCGCATCGACACGCTCGAACGGCACGCGCGCCTGCCGCGCCAGCTCCTCGATCCGGCGGACCCTCGGGTCATCGCGCCGCTCGGCGAGGCGGATCGCGCTGATGCGCTCGGGGTGCCGCTCCAACATGATGCGCACGGCATGCAGGCCGTAGACGCTCTCGGCGCCTCTGGCTTTGGCGCCCGCCCGGCCGGAGTCCTCTTTCATGACGCTTCGATTCTAGGGCTCTTCGGCCAGCTCGAGGTCCACCAGGCCCTCGATGGGGTTGACGGCGGTGACGATCACCCGGATATGCGCCCCGGTGCGCAGTCGGCGCCCGGTACGCCTGCCCCGCCACGCGTGGCCGTGATCCTCCATGATGTACTCATCGTCGCGCAAGCGATCGATGTGCAGCAGCCCGTCGACCGCGACATCCAGGATCTGCACGAAACAGCCGAACTCCACCACCGTGGTGATCAGTCCGAGGAAGGTCTGTCCGATGCGCTCGCGCAGGTAGCTGCACTTGAGGAAGGTGGCAACATACCGGTCGGCCTCATCGGCGCGCTTCTCGAGCCTCGAGGTGCTCTCGCCGAGCGAGGCGAGCTCGCCCGCGGAATAGCGCACCGCGCCGCCGCCGGCCCCGATCAGCCCCTTCAGCGTCCGGTGCACGAGCAGATCCGGATAGCGGCGGATCGGGGAGGTGAAGTGTGCGTAGTGCGTCAGCGCCAGCCCGAAGTGCCCGATGTTCACCGGCTGATACACCGCCTGCGGCATGGCGCGCACGATCAGCGATTCGATGAACGGGCGCTCGGCCGCCTGCCCCAGGCGCCGGGCGATGGCCTGAAGATCGCGCGTCGTGACAGTCTCGGGCAGGTGGGCCTCGATGCCCAACGCCGCGAGCGTGCCCGTCAGCCGCTCGAGCTTCTCGCTTTCGGGCTGGCCGTGGACCCGGTACAGCGTGCCCGTGCGGGATTTTTCGAGCGCGCGGGCCACCGCCTCGTTCGCGAGGATCATGCACTCCTCGATGAGCCGGTGCGCATCGTTGCGGGCGCGCAGCTCGATGGCCCGCACCCGCTCGGCCGGATCGATCAGCAGCTGCGCCTCGGGCGCATCGAAGTCGAGCGCGCCCCGGCGGCTGCGCGCCTTGTGCAGCGCGCGATAGGCCTGCACCAGCACGAGCAGGGGCTCGAGGAGCGCCCCGAGCGCATCGCGCGCGGCCGGCCGCCCCTCGAACAGCGCGGCATGGGCCTGATTGTACGTGAGACGTGCCGCGGAGCGCATGACCGCCGGATAAAACCTCGCGCTCTTCAGCACACCCGTCTTGCTCACCAGCATGTCCGCCGCGAAGCACAGCCGATCCACTTTGGGCGCAAGCGAGCACAGATGATCCGACAACGCCGTGGGAAGCATCGGCAGCACGCGTGTCGGAAAGTACACGGACGTGCCGCGGATTTGTGCCTCGGTATCCAGAGCCGTATCCGGACGGACGTAATGGCTGACATCCGCGATGGCAACGATCAGACGAAAGCCCGCCTCATGCGTCTCGGCGTAGACCGCATCATCGAAATCCCGCGCATCCTCGCCATCGATGGTGACCAGAGGCAGGTGCCGCAGATCCTCGCGCCCTTCGGCCTCGCGCGGGTCGACCCGATCCCCCCACGCCTGCGCCTCGCGAAGCACGTCCGTCGGAAACTCGTGAGGCAGCCCGAATCGCGCGATGGCGGTCTCCATCGCCAGCTCGACCGGGCGGTCCGGATCGAGCCGCTTCTCGATCTGCGCATGGGCCACATGATCCTCGGTCCCGCGGCGGGTGATGCGGGCAATCACCCAATCGCCCTCGCGCGCGCCCCCGAGGGCGGCATGTGAGACGGCGCACCGGAGCTGCAAGCGCCGATCCGCCGCCGTCACCCAGGCAGTGCGTCCCTGAGTCTCCACCGTGCCGAGGAACGCCTGGACGGCGTGCTCGAGGATTTCCTCCAGGGTCCCCGCCCAGCGACCATCGGCATCGCGTGAGAGCCGCACACGCACCCGATCGCCGTGCATCACGCCCCGCATCTGCGGCGGCGGCAGAAAGACGCTGTCCTTCATCCCCTCGACACGCAGGAACCCATAGCCGGTCCGGTGCGCGCTCACCCGGCCCTCCACGACACCGCCGGCCCGGGACCCGCCCTCACGCAAGGGCGGGGAC
>JAJZLX010000358.1 GCA_021850555.1 Pseudomonadota bacterium
TACTTCGCGCCCTTGGTCATCGGCATCTGGCCGTCGGTCGTGACGGTCGTGGGGCCGGAGGTCGTATTGGAGGACTGGCCGATGTTGGGGTACGGAATGGGAACCGGCCCGGCGGGCGTCGGCGTCTTACATACATCGGGAAATATCGTGCTCATTCCGCCGCTGCCCTTGTGGGCGATGCCGAGCATATTGGCGAACACTGTTGCAGGCATGCCGACTCCCCTTCGCTCAGTTCTGCGCACGCGACAATAAAGCACAGGCGCGCGTCTCGCCATCCGAGGCCGCCCAGAGGAGCGCCGGACCCGGCCGCTCGCCGCGCTCAATGGCTCGAGCGCCCAGGCACAGCAGCAGCGCGCCCATGGCCGCGCCCGCATCCCCGAAACAGTCCGCCGGATGGCTCAAGGACGAGTCGGGAGTGAAGAAGTCCGCATGCCGCATCCGCGCCACGCCCCACTGCTTCGCATCGAAGCTCTCCCCGTTGAGAGCGGCAAATGTGGATCCGACGACCGAGCCCGGGTTCGGCAGGCGGCTGCGCAGCCGCTCGAGCGCAGAGGCGAGCCCTTCCCCGCGCGCGGGGGCCGAGCCGTATCGATGTCCCGGGTCCTGCGCCGAGGCAGCCGCCTCGATACTGACTCCGGCGCCGGCACCGCCCGCGGCCCCCGGATGCGCCAGCACGAGGAACGATGCCCCTTCCCCGGGGATGAAACCGTCGCTTACCGTGGTTCCGAGGAGACGGCCTTCGGCATCGAGCGCCGCGAGCACCTTCAGATCGAGATAGGTATCGATTCCGCCGACGATGACGGGCTTCTCCGGGTCCCGATCCAGGGCATCCAGTGCCAGCTCGAGCGCGACGAGCGCGGCGGCCCTGCCCGAGGGCACCACGCGGCAATTCGGAACATCGAGCGACGTGCCCGCCATCTTCGCGAGATACAACGAGAAGCCCCTCAGCCAGGGCGCCTCATCGAGGCTCAGCTGCGGCAGACCGAGGTAAAGGCGCAGCGGCGGCTCTGCGACGCCCTGCAGCACCGAGCGCAGCGCCGGCACCCCCAGGCGCAGCATCCGGCGCGCGCGCGATGGCAGCGGCAACGCCTCGATCTCGGGGGGCAGCTCGGGCTCCAAAGCCTCCTCCGGCACGAGTCCCATCTGGATGGGCTCGGCATGCCGATCCAACACGCGCGAGCTGCCAATCCGAGACAACCCGGCGCGAATGGACGCCCACAGCTGCTCGACGCCCCGCCCGACCGGGCAGATTGCGGACGTTGCCATGATACGCGCCGGCATCAGGCCGGGACTCCCGCGCGCTGGCGCCGCACCGTGACCTTTTCGACCTTGAGCACCTTGCGATCGCAGGGCAGCGCCGCCCGCCAGGTGAGGCAGACGCGATTCTCATCGGGCTCGATGAGGATGGTCTCGAGGTTCGCCGGGGGGTGCTCGACACTGCCGGCGACCTTCACATCGAGCTGCAGGTTCGCCGCGGGAATCACGAACGCGATCGGCCCGTCCGGCGTTGCCCCGTGGACCTCGATCGGCTCGCCCCCCACGAGATGGCGATCGAACGCGAGCTCCGGCGCCGCGCAACTGAGGAAGCGCGGGTCGAAGTCTGCCGGCAGATACGGCGCGCGCCTGCGCTGCCAGTTCTCATCGTACGTACCGGCGAAGCGCCGTCTCGGCAGCCAGTGCGGCGCCGTCGGTGCGAAGCAGGCAGGCGTGGGATTCTGTCCCTGCCGCTCGAGCGCCTCGCCGGGATGCTCGAGATTGGGCACCGGCTGACCGGCGAGCTCCTGTGCACAGCGCCTGCCCGCGTAGCCGATGCCGATGGGATTGCGCTCCTCGGCGAGCGTGCGGTCCTCGAGTGGATGGGTGCCTCCGAAGGCGCGCTCCCAGACGAGCGGCATCGCCTCGAAGGGCTCGGGCGCCGAGGGCGTGCCGTCCGGCTGCCATACCCGATCACCGAGCACCCGCACGAATTTCCGGCGCTCCGCGGCTGAGACGCGAACCAGGGTCTCGCGAACCGCCCGCCCCTGCGGGCCCCAGGCGCGGCCGATCAGGAGCACGTCCGTCCCCGGCTTGCCGATGTGGATCTCCGAGACCGCCTTCAGGCTCGAGTCGCTCGGATCGCCGTAGTACTCGTCGGCGAGGGTCACCGGCAATTGCGCGCTCGCCAGGGCGAGCCTGGGGCGCAGAGCGAGGGTCGCCTTGAGGATCACGTACAGCGTGTCGATGGCGTCCCGGTCGGGCAGGACGGAAAGCACGGCATAGAACGGAGTCTGATTGTCTATCTGCAGCATCGGTCAGCGCGCGGCCGGTTCGGCGAGCCGTGCGCGCGCCGCCCGCATCATGATTCGCTGGGCCTGCGCAAAAGCGCGGGGCTCCACGTCATATTTGCCGCCCGTGCGCACCGAGAGCTCCAGCGCAAGCTCGCCTCGGCGCAGCATCGGTCCTGTCTCGACAGCGCCGATCAGCGTCTCGAGGTCGAGGGGGCGGCCCCGCCAGTACCGCACACCCGCGGCAAACTGTCGTTTGATCCCCTGCCAGTGCCGCTCGACTGCGGCACGATCGGGCGCGGGCCAGAGCTCGTGTGCTCTTGGCACCGGAGACGCATCGAGATCATCCTTCTCAAGAGGCGGGAGCGAGGGGCCCTCGGGCGGCTCGGCAGCGGC
>JAJZLX010000590.1:0-5357 GCA_021850555.1 Pseudomonadota bacterium
TCCGCTTCAAGAACAAGCTGGTGAGCCTGGACTCCTCGGTGATCGATCTGTGCCTTTCGATGTACGACTGGGCGAAGTTTCGCACCACCAAGGGGGCGATCAAGCTGCACCTGCTGCTCGATCACGATGGCTACTTGCCCGGTTTTGCGGTGATCACGACGGGCAAAGTTCACGACGTGACGGTGGCGAAGACGCTGAAATTGCAGCCCGGAACAATCATCGTGGATGACCGGGGGTACAACGACTATGAGCTCTTTGGCCGCTGGACGGATGAGGGGGTGTATTTCGTCACGCGTCTGAAGGACAACGCCGTGTATCGGGTCGTGAAGAATCTGCCTGTTCCCCGTGCGTCCAATAGCAACGTGTGCAAGGACCAGGTGATTCGCTTCCGCGGCCCGCAGGCGAGGAAGAAGTGTCCCCATGAGCTTCGACTGGTGAGCTTCTATGATGAGGAGCAGAAGCGGGAGTTTCAGTTCCTGACGAACAACTTCCGGCTCGCCGCCAAGACCATCGCCGCGATCTATAAGGACCGCTGGGCCGTCGAACTTTTTTTCAAAGCGCTGAAGCAAAATCTGAAGATCAAGACCTTCGTGGGCACATCCCCGACGGCGGTGAAGACCCAGGTGTGGACCGCGTTGATCACGATGCTGATGCTGCGATTGATGCAGCTGAAGTCGCGCTGGGGCTGGTCGATGTCTAATCTGGTGGCACTGCTGCGCATGAACCTGTTCACGCACCGGGAGCTGTGGGCCTGGCTCGACAATCCATTCGCCGTGCCGCCCGATCCGCCAGGACCCGAGCAAGTGATCATGGCATTTTGACTTGGACAGCATCAGGGGGCCTGAACTTGAATCGGATCCAAAACCTGTCAAATTACCCGGGAAAAACCGCAGTCAGTTCGGCGAATTCCAGCTAATTTGGACAGCAGTGATGATGGCCTACTGGTGGCAGAGCCATCGGTGAGCGGATTTCGCGTGTCCATAGACCGATCGATTGGCGGGGATGCACTTGCCGGAGGCTAATTGGGAGCAACCATTCCGGTTGTAACTCGACTGACTCTGCGACGCCGAAGTGTTCGCGCTCACACCCAGATCAGCATGGTCTCCGCTGGAGCAACCAGCAAGTAAGGACCTGGCCGACCCTATCGCACGAGCGGCCATTCCTTTCCTCGGGGCTTGTAGATCCGATTGATCAGTACCGCTGCGTTCTGCTCTTTTTCCGTGCGTGGTGGTGACATTGCAAGTAGGAATCTCCTCACGCGCCCAGCGAGCTCGGGCTGGCCCTGCCGTTCTAAAATCTCGGCGGCCGCCAACCATCCACTTTCGACGATGCGTCGCGTCAGTCTGATCTTCCGCTTTCCAGGCTCGATGAGCAAATTGCCCTTCAGGAGTTCCGCACTGACAGCCGCAACCTGCTCACGCATGTGTGTCGAGGTACCACGCTCATGTGCTCGGTATATTCCGTCGGGCTTGCGGTCACGAGCCTGTCCGCGCACCGCCCGCTCCGTGGCATTCGCAGAGATGCCTTGATCGCGCAGATATCGCGCGAATCCGCGTCGCCACTCGCGCAAGGTAGCTTTTCGGATATTCAGGCGCTCACCCCGTTCGCTCATCGCTTTGACGACCAGGTGGACGTGGGGATGTGGCTCATCGGTATGAAGCGCCAGGGCATAGCGATGCCTTAGGGCGAATTCCTCCCGTGCGAAATTGCGCGTCGCCTCCAGCACCTCATTCGCCGGAGTCCCAGGCGGCATTGAGAGCATGATTTTGTGGACCAATTTCGGCGCGCGCCCTCTTCCAGCAGATAGCCGGCTGTCCCGCCGATCCTGATCAAGATCGAGGTCCCAGTTCTCAACGAGCTGCTGTCCAGCGTCCCGTCCTTGCAGGCGGTCGCCGTCGTCGGTCTCCAATTCCAGGTTGCCTTGCCGGCCAATGTAGTTCAGGTGCCGCGCGACGGATCGCAGGTTATTGCTGTCCTTTGCCAGCACCTTGACCATCACCTCGGGTGTCCGCCGCACTGTGCGGCCGATCAGCGCCACTTCCTCGGGCGACAATCGGTCTCGCTGCCCAGGACCGCGCCGCGCGAAGCTACCGATGTCCAAGAGGAGACGACCCTCGAACGGACTAATCCGCAGATTCCGCATGTCCGGACACCCAGCTCGCGGCATTCACCTTGATCAGGTTCTTCGTGTGATCGCGCAGGGCCTCGCAGATCTTGAGGATGGCCCGGAACTCGTCGTGGCCCACTCCCCGCATGTGAGCACCCTGATTCGCAGCTCGGGCAATTTGGTTCAGGTTGCGTCCGATGGCGCCCAGTTCGCTGACCGCCCCCTTCAACGCGATCAGCTCTTCCTTTGGCAACGGAGCGAGCAAGCGCAGGTGCGAGCGCACCAGCACAGAAACGTACGTCGCTGAGGCCATACCCCGCGCCGCCGCTCGCTCGTGCAGGAGCAGCCGGTCCTCCGCCGATAGCCTCATGTACAGACCGGAACCTGGCGTACGGCGCATCGAGCATCGCCCACGGACAGCCGCAATCAGCGCACCATCGTGGCGTCCAGGTCGGGCTTCCGATTCGTCGGTCTGCAGCGCTTTTAGGATCAGTTGCCGCAGCCAGATCGACTCCGTCAAGAGCCGCTCCCGAGTCACCTCCGCGACGCGCGCCTTGGTCTCAGGTGTTACTCGTGTCCGCAGAATTTCTGTTGCACCCACAGGCCACAATGTGGCCCAAAAGTCGCTGCATAGCTATCCTGCATTTCACCGGAAATTCGGCGAAACTCACCACGTGCCGTCCGCCCGCCATCCCGATTGCGCTCGCTGGAAGCCCGCACTGAGACCACCAGCGCCCCACCCATCGGTCCGTTTGCCGCTCGCCACACCGCCCCAAAAAGTCGGGAGAGAGCGCCGGCGGCCAGCGCCCTCCCCCTGGATGCGCCTCAGCTGGCGAGCACCTCGGCCGCTATCTCCCAGAGCGCGCTGTTGATCCGCACGTCCTCCCGGATCGAGGTGATCCCTCGGGTCCGCACCAGCCGTCCACTGGGGGAGCGCCGCAGCAAACCACCCCGCAGGAGGTTCTCCTGAACCCGGTTCAGCGTGCGCCAAAGGTCCTCCCCGGCGTCCTCGCTGCGTCGGCAACCAAGGAGAGCGGGTGCCGCCATGCCGGCCTCGGCGGGCTCTGGATACCGCAGGGCGAGTGCTCGCTCGGCGAAGCGGATCCGTTCCTCCGGGGCGAGTTCGCGTCGCTCCATGCGCTCGACCTGGGCGGCCAGGATCTCGAACCTCGCGGAGATTGCGAGCGCGTGCGCCACCACGTCGTCGACGATGTTCCCCCGGTGAGCCACGCTGAACGTCGGGAACGCCCCATGGGAGACGATCAACCCATTGGTGCACACCACCCGGAAGAGCCCCACCTTGAGCTGATACGCGCTCGTGCCGTTATGACTGTTCAGGAACAGGATCTCCGCCACCGAGTCGCGTAGCTGCACGGTCTCGGTCCGCCGCCGAAGCCGGATCACGTGCCGCGCGTGCAGCACACTCGCCGAACGGGTCCGCGCCTGGCGCGCATCGACCGGCACGAACCCGGCCGCGATGAGTCCCTCGAGCACACGCGCGCTCGGGATGAACGTGTAACGGGCACTGCGCTCGCCGTCGGCCGACGGGGCGAATACCGCCGGGGCTCGCGCCTGAAGGGACTCGAGGGACAGTGCGCGGCCAAATAGCTGGTCGTGACCCACGAACGAGAGATCAGTGGAGGTGCTCATGATGGAATCCTCGGAACGATCTTGGGCGGGATTGCCCGCAGTCCCGGGATCGCGGCGCGCACAGCCGTCCAGCGGGCCGCCAGGGTCGTGGAATAAATGGAGGGGACCCGCGTCCGCGCGGGGCGGCGGCCGTTTATGCCGCGAAAGCCCGCCGCGGCACACTTGACGGCGCGCACGCCGCGATACACTGAAGCGATTCAGGCATCCCGCCCTCCTGCCCTCCTGCCCTCCTGCCCTCCTGCCCTCCTGTCTCCGGGCTCCCGCCACCACAATTGTCCGGATGGAGGACCGCCGAATTGATCGTGTGCAAGGACAGCACGTGACCGTGCGAGCTGTAGCGCCGACTCAAATCTGAGGACGGACGGGTTACGCGAAGCGAACACTGGTGCGGTCGCGAAACCCGTAATCGGGCGCCATCGCACCTCCGCCTATGTCAGGAACTCCCAAACGGGACGTCAACTCCCGCGCGAGCGCAACGCACTACGCGCCGCGGCGGCGTTCCGCCCCCGCGATCAGTTCTGAGAGCTCAACCTTGAGCGGCTCGATGAGAAGCTGCAGCAGCAATACTGATGGATTGTACTCGCCGCGCTCCAACCGCCCGACGACGTTCGGATGCACGTCGGCTTCATGGGCCAAGGCGATTTGACTGAACCCGAGTGCCTTACGCCGGTCGCGTACTTCCTCACCCAGGCAACGCAGAAACGGCTTCCGGACCATAACCGGAAGCCTCGACCTTGACCATTATTGTGTCTAGACATTATAATGTTTATTGAGACGTGCCAACGGCGACACGAACGATTCGAGGCGGAGGAAATGGCGCATCGGCGTGCTCAAGCCCGGCGAGGCGATCGCTTCCGGCGAGACAGCGGTGTGTCTCGCTTAAGTTCGACGAGGGATGATTCTCTCGGCCGATTTTCTGATGCGCTAGCACTGATCGCTGTAGCGGAATGCTCCTTGGCTTCAAAGGAACTCCCCGGAACGGGGGACGAAGTAGCTGCCCTTCGTTACGGTCTCTCGCTCCTTCGGGCCGCCTACGACGACCTCGATCTTGCCTCCGGGCAATCGAGACGAAAGCCCCGAGCACTGCGATGACCCGGATCCGCTCCCACGGCGCACCGCACCTGGATTGCCAGGAGATGCCCTCATGCCCCTAACCCTCGCGTCAGCAGGACGCCCGCGCGCACCCGTACCGGTCACCCCAGCCTCCCCAGACCCTCGAGTCCCGGCGGTGTCGGCGAGTGCGCTCTCGGACGCTGACCACCGGCAGCGGCGCGCCCTGCTGCGCTTCCTCACCCACCGGACCGGCTCGCGGGAGGAAGCCGAGGACATCCTCCAGGATGCGTACGCGCGGATCCTCGCCGTCGTTCATCCCGGGGAGATCGACACGCTCGATCGGTACCTGTGGCGCGCCGCAATGAACGTCATGACCGATCACGCGCGGGCGCGTCAGCGGCGCGTGCTCTTGACCGACGCGCTTACCGTGCGCACTGAACAGGCGGCACCGTCGGCGGAGATCGTGGCCGATGCTCAGGAGCGCCTGGCGCTGACGGGTGCCGCGGTGAACGCATTGCCGCCGAGGTGCGCCGAAGCATTCCACCTT
>JAJZLX010000590.1:5367-17046 GCA_021850555.1 Pseudomonadota bacterium
TTCGCATCGTGCAGGGCCTGCCATTCGAGGAGGTCGGCCATGCGATGCACATCAGCGCCCGGATGGCCAAGATCTATGTCGCCCGGACGCTGCGATCCCTGAAGGACGGTCTCGACGGCACCCCGGTACGGGCGGAACCGACACGCCGACCCAGACCGCGATCTATCGTCTGCGTCCAGTCCTCCTCCGACCCGACGCAGAGCGCCCCTCGCCTCGACGCACCGGGCCCGATCACTCCGCCGGCGCCTGAATGGGTTCAGTCGCGGCTGGCCGGGCGTCAGACCCGCGCAATTACCGCGATCCGGCCGTGCGCGGCACCGGCTCCGATCCGGCCCCCAACTCCCCAGACATGCGGAGGTCTCACCATGCACCACTCCAATGCCACTGCGATACTCAATGCCTTGATCGAAGGACGCGAGCCTCACTCGCTCGAGCCCCTCCCGGCCGGATCCGTCGTGCACCGCGCGGACGTGCTGCGCGCGCTCCTCGCCGGGGTCGCCGCCCTCGAGCAGGTCGAGCTGCGCACCAAGCGGCGCGCCGCCCTGCCCGATAACACCGGGCGCACCTGGACGGCGGAGGAGAACAGCCGCCTGGTCGCGGCATTCAAGGCGGGCGAGTCGGCGCAGGCGATCGCCGAACGTCACAGTCGCACGCTGCGGGCGATCGAGGCGCGGCTGCAGCGCATGGGATTACTCAACCCCGAGGATCGGGTAACGCGAGGGGGATTCGGGTCGGAGCCCTGATCTCGAGCGCACGGTCGCGAGCACATCAGACGCTTCGCCCGATGCACCCGACAGGAGCAGTGAGCGCCAGCGCAAATCCGGAGCGGAACGACGCGCCCGGCGCGCCTCACAGCGGCCCGAAACGCGCGGCAGGCGAATGCCGGAGGAATCTGCAATCCATTGATTCAAAATTGCTTTCCTGATTACAATGTCGTATTGTGACTTCATGAAGGAGACCCTCGAAGCCCGCATCGCCAAGCGCATCGACCGCAAGCGCGGCGATGTGTTCCTGCGCGCGGACTTCGCCGATCTCGGCGGCTATGACCAGGTGGGGCGCGTGCTGCGCCGGCTCGTGCGAGCGGGCAAGCTCCTCAAGGTGGGCTTTGGGCTCTACACCCGGGCCGTCCCCGCTCCGATCGGCGCGCGCCCCATCCCCCCGAAGGGACTCACCACGCTCCGGGAGGCGCTCGAGCGCCTCGGCATCCGCACCTACCCTTCTCGCGCGCTCGAGGACTACAACGCCGGGCGCACGACCCAGGTGCCCACGGGCCGCGTGGTCGCGGTGCGCCGGCGCGTGCGGCGCAAGATCGGCTACAACGGCATCTCGCTCAGCTTCGAACGTGCTCGACCCGCAGCGCGTTGAGCAGCTCGCCGCCGAGCTCGGTACCGCTCCCGGCCTCATCGAGAAGGAATGGCATGTCGTGCGGGCGATCGGCGTCATCGCCGCGCTCGATCACGAGGGTGCCCGCCCGGTCTTCTCCGGCGGCACCTCGCTCTCGGTCGGCTGGGGCCTGATCCAAAGATTTTCAGAGGACGCGGACTTCAAGATCGCGATGCCCGATGCCGCGAATCCCTCGCAGGCCCGTGCCCAACGTCATCGATGTCGCGAGCGCGTGCTCGCAGCGCTTGCCGCGGCCGACTTCCGCCCCCTGGGGGCGCTGCGCCAGGCGAGCCGGTTCTTCTCCGCCGATTTCAGCTACCCGAACACGTTCGAACCGGCGAGCACGCTGCGACCGCATCTGCAGATCGAGATGACGTTCGAGGCGCCAAAGCTCCCGCCCGTGCCGCGCCCGATCCGCTCGCTGATCGCAAGAGCCCAGGGAGCGGCTCCGGAGGTCCCCGCCTTCCCGTGCGTCGACCCGATCGAAACTGCGGCCGACAAGCTGAGCGCTCTCGCCTGGCGTGTCTGCTCGCGCGAGCGCGGCGCTCCCAACGATGACCCGACCGTGATCCGGCATCTCCATGACCTTGCCGCCCTGGAGTCGCACGTCGGCTCCGCGCCGCACTTCGCGCAGCTTCTGCGCGAGGCAGCCGATGCAGACACCGGCCGCGGCGCCGGGCGCGCACCCGTCGAGGTGAGTGCAAGATTCAGGAGGATGCTCGAGCGCCTGGACACCGATCCACTCTGGGCCGGCGAATACGACCGGTTCGTGCAGAACGTCTCCTTCGCTGCGGCCGAGGAGATCATTCGGTTCAACGATGCCGTGGAGGCCGCTCGGCGGCTCACGCTTGCCGCCGGAGTGATCCCGTGATCGCCACTGTCCGAGGATGCTACCGACGAACCAACACCCAATCAGTCTCCCAATAGAAAGCCCGACCCCGGTAACCACCGGAGCCGGGCCAACAT
Organism: Pseudomonadota bacterium; assembly: GCA_021850555.1. The sequence goes on from JAJZLX010000590.1 coordinate 7,717, forward strand.
GTCCCTCAAAGCCACCCTCGCTCGGACATCGACACGAACGTCATCCCGGCAACGACGAGATGATCGAGCACCCGCACATCGATCAGGGCCAGCGCTTCCTTCAATCGACGTGTGATGCACTCATCCGCCGCCGACGGCTCGGCTTCGCCCGAGGGATGATTGTGCGCAAAAATGACCGCGGCCGCATTTTGCCTCAGCACCTCCTTCACCACCTCGCGCGGAAATACCGCAGCGCTATCGATCGTGCCGCGGAACATCTCCCGAGCGGCGAGCAGGCGATGATGCGTATCGAGCAGTAGCACGCAGAACACCTCGTGATCGAGCCTCGCGAAGGTGATCCGCAGGTACTCCCGAACCAGCTGCGGCGAGTTGAGCGACGCGCCCCGCCGGAAGCGCTTCGCGATCGCCTGGTGAGCTGCCATCAGCGTCTCCTCAGGTGTCGCCTCGCGGAAGAGGTCGGATTCACGCACATACAACGTTCGCACCAAATCGTTACCGTGAGCCATGGCCGTGTCCTCGGTGATTCTGGGGCGGGATTGCCCGCGAACCGCCGATCACGGCGCGCACAGCCGTCCAGTGGGACGCCAGGGTCGTGGAATAAATGGAGGGGACCCGCGTCCTCGCGGGGCGGAGGCCGTTTATGCCGCGAAAGCCCACCGCGGCACCCTTGACGGCGCGCACGCCGTGATACGCTGAAGCGAATTCAGCAATCCCGCCCTTCTTTCTCTTTTTCCAGTTGCGGCGCCGGGGGATTGCGGCTCGGAGTCGATATCGTCAGCGCGCACCGTCACCGCCGACTGGCTCTGTCTGACCGGTCGCCTTTAGCTGGCTTGGCGCGGCTCAGGTGCGATCGTATCGACCCGCGTGTACTGGATTTTGGTCTCCGAGATCCATGAAGCGCGCTGTGAGCTGATTCCCGTCAGTACGGGCGATCGCGGACATGCGCCCAGCCAACGAGCAGACAACTGAGAACATCAACCGGATTCGAGGATCTATCGCACCCGCGGCGCCCGAATATCGCGTAGTGCCTCGATGAACGCCTCAGCGGCAGGCGACGGACGCTGTTGGGGCGTTGTGGCGTAGCCCAGTTGACGATGGATTCGAGGGTATAGAGAAATCAATCGGACACCCGTCGGCGGCGAGGGAAAGGCGATCCTCGGGACGATAGAGACCCCAAGCCCCTCACGTACCATGCTCACGAGCGTGCCCAGATCCTGCAACTGAAAGCGGATATCCGGCGCAAGCCCTTCTCTGGCATAAGCGCCCAGTATCAGCCGCTCGGTGCTGTATCGCGAAAGAATAAAGGGCTCTCGGGCCAAATCATCCACGGAGAGCCGCCGGTGCCGCGCCAACGCAGAGCGTGAGGAGACGATGGCGCACAGCTCGTCGCGCAAGAGCAGGGCAACGCTGGCGTCGCGCTGCGGCATCTCGAGAAGCGCGATATCTATCGTGCCGCTGCCCAGCCATTCAATGAGATGCTGCATACCCTGACTCGGCTCCTCCAGGAGCATCAGCTCGACGTCCGGATGTCTGCGGTTGAAGTGGGCCATAACTTTTGGCAATAGGGCAACCATTGCACTGGGAATCGAGCCGATCCGAAGCCGTCCGGTGAGCGCGCCCGGCATTCCGTCTATCTCACTGCGGATCATGTCGAGGCTAGAGAGCGCCTGTCGCGCGTGCGCCATCACGCGTCCTCCGGTCTCCGTGAGTCGAGCCCCGTGCCGACCCCGCACGAACAAAGGGGCGCCCAGTTCCTTCTCGAGGTCAGCGATGGCGTGACTCAGCGACGACTGCGAAATCTCGAGCGATGCTGCAGCAGCTGTGAAGGAGCCCTTGTCGGCCACGGCGGTAAGCGCCTTGAGATGATGAATTTTCATATGGTCATTGTAGATCGTTTTTTATCTACTTCATGCATTTGCTTCATGTAATGGACCTTCCTAGAATTTGTGTGCCGCAACGATCCATCCACTATTGCGAAAGCAGGTCAGTCCCATGCCTAACGATACGATCGAGAAGAGAGTCCAATTCGATTTCGAGATCGCGTTCTCAAATGGTGGAGACCTGCAGGGCCAAGACTTCCGTCTGGATATCGAGGGGGACGACATCGACGATCAGATGCTCGCGGAGAGGATCGTGCGGGAGTTGAGACTGCTGATGGTGGGAACCGTCCTCATCCGCAACAAGCGCATTATCGAGGAACCGCACAAGCGCGCGAATCGCTCAGTCTCGGTAATGGATTCTGAACCTGGCGTGCGCATGATCGATCTCAGTCACACCATAGAGGACGGAATGATCACCTATCGGGGGCTTCCGGCACCTCTGATCTGCGACTTCCTGAGCCGCGAGAATTCGAAGCGCTCGTATGCCGAGGGGACGTCATTTCATATTGGGAAAATCGAGATGGTCGCCAACACGGGCACGTATCTCGATAGTCCATTTCATCGGTTCGAGCACGGCAACGACCTCTCGGCGCTCGCGCTTTCGAGCACCGCGAACCTGGAAGGCGTGATCGTGCGCGTCGAAGGCAGCAGGCACAGAGCAATCGACCGGGAAATCTTCCTGCCGTATGACCTCAATGGCAAGGCGGTTCTTGTTCACACGGGGTGGGCACGGCACTGGCGGACGGATCGATACTTCGAGGCTCATCCCTTCCTCACCGCCTCCGCAGCCCAATATCTCAAAGATCAGGGTGTCCGGCTGGTGGGAATTGACTCGCTGAACATTGACGATACGTCCGACGGTACGCGCCCGGTGCATTCCACGCTGCTCGGCGCAGACATCCCGATCGTTGAGCATCTGTGCAATTTGGATCGGCTCCCCACCTCCGGAGTGATCTTCAACGCCGCACCTGTCAAGGTGAGGGGAATGGGAACCTTTCCGGTTCGCGCGTATGCCACGGTGCGGCGATGATGAGCACTGTGTGCATAGCAGTGGATGTGGCAGGTTGGCTGGGCGCCGGGATGTTGCTCTTCGCGTATGGGCTCATCTCTTACGGGTTTACCGGTAGTTCCGGCATGATTTACCAATCACTCAATCTTGCGGGCAGCGTTCTTCTTATCATTAATACCGCCTGGCACGGCGCATGGCCCTCTTCAGCTCTCAACATCGTTTGGGCCGTCATCGCGATGGGTGTCATGATTCGCGCGCGATGGGCGGGGTCTCGCAGTCCGGTATCGGACTCAGACGGCGGATTCTAAGGTACGCGGCCATCGGCATCCTGATACTCCCGTGGCGAGCACTTTCGAAGGTCGCGCGCGGGGTCGCACCCGTGCTCATCGACTGGCGGGCCTGAACGGCATGGGTGATGGGCGATCGAGCGTCGGCCGTCCGCTTGCTAGAGCACGGCTCTAAATCGCGATGGTGCGCGGGGTGCCACACCAGCCCGACTTCAGTAGTGCTCAACCACCGCAGCAGGCCGTCACGTGTCCTCTTCCAGACTGAGCGTGATTCGCAAGTGCGTATCGAGTGCAGCAGCAAGGACGAGCGCATCGTTGAGTGCATCAACAGGATCGCGCTCGAGCGCTGAGGTGAGCGCCGATCTGATCCAGGATGAGGCGGCATTGTCAGCCAGAATGGTCTCTGCGGTCGGTACCGCACTCGTGACCGCACTCACCGTATGGGCTCCTCGCGCTTCGGCAGCGCTCCCTGGATTGGCGTGGTGTCACTGCGTGTACGGGAGTCCCGTAACTTCACCGACGGCAACGGCGCGCCTTTCTGGATCGAACCTGCCATTGCCCCGCGCACGAGCTCGAGGAACCGCTCCCGATCCTTCGGATCGGTGATGCGCTGATCGGCGAACGCCTCGGCGGCGCGGATGCTGAGGAACGTCGATTTCAGCTCAGGATGCGCGCGCACCGATTCGCGCACCTCGAGCTGCTCCTCCCGCAGTTGCCGCGCGAGCCGCGCGCGCTCCGCAAAGAACTTCACGTTCTCCACCACCCAGCGCGTGCGGTGCGCGTGGTGCTCCTCCTGGCGCACGACCCGCCCCTCGGCATCGCGCCTCTGCGTCGTGATCGTCACCGCGCGGCGCGCGACACGCCGTGCGCCGACGAGGTCTCCGACCTTCGGCCTCGTTTCCCCGCGCGTGAGTGCCCGCTCGAGATCCTTGCCCCAGAGCGTTCGCTCACCCTGGCTGGTGAGCAGCTTCAGGTAGTATGAGAGATCCTCTCCTTCCCGAAACTGATAGTGCGCGCGTCCGTGCGCGGTCAACCGTCCGATGACGAGCTGACCGCCGCGTGAGGGACGCGATTCGGTTCGGCGCGATGGATTCGATGGCTTCGGGTCCTGATTCACTGCCGCAGACCCGGCCGCCGTGCGGCCCGTTTGTCCCCTGCTTCACTCACCCTTCCGCCATCCTTATCCACGGACCTGCGCGTCTTCACGGGTGCGCACCGGGCGGGAGCGCACGGACGCGCGCTCGGCGGTGCGCTCAGTTAAGCGAACCGGCGGCAGCGGCTCCCCGCGGGCCACTCCGTCTGCGAGCGCCGAGCGCACCTGGCTCACGAACCGCTCGCGATCCTCAGGGTCGCGGAACCGCCGGGCAGCGAGCTCGGCCGCGTGCACCTGCAGATATGTACCGACGAGCTCCGGATGGCGCTTCACCGCCTCCTTGGGATCGATGGTGCGATCGCGCAGCGTTCGGGCGGCCTCCTCGCGGTGCGCGAAGAACGCGCGCTTCTCCACGATCCAGCGGTTGCGATGCACCCTGAGGTCCTTCTCGGCGATGACCTTGCCCTCGGCATCCCGCTTAGGTTTGCGCACCGTGACGGCGTCCTCACGGACGGCCCGCAACCCGACCTCCTCTCCCGCCGCGGGTCGCGTGAGGGATTCCCGAAGAGCCCGCTCGAGATCGACGCCCCAGATCGTGCGATCCCCGCGTGCCGTCTCGATTTTCACGAAGTAGGACATGGGCTCCCGCGGATCGTGGCGATAGCGCACGCGCCCATGATCGATGAGCGTTCCGGTGAGGAGTTCGTCGCGACGCTGCGCGCGGCGCGACTGTCCCTGCATCCGAGCGGCGAGCGCGCCGACACCCTCGTGCGAATCACCGCGTGCAGGGATCGGCGGTTCGCGATTGGGCGCGCTCGGCTCTGGAGTCTCCCGTCCCCGGGCAAGTATCCGCGCGACGCGTGACCGCTCGAACTCCGTCGGCCGGTAGCCGCGCACCTCGAGGCCGGCGAGCCGGGCGGCCTGCCAGGTCTCCCTGCGGAAGCGCTCGGTCCCGCGCACGGTGATCTCATGCCAACCGCGCGCCTCCGCGATCGTCACGAGACTCCTGATGACTTCCGTGTTCTCGCTCGGCGTCGTGAGCCGACCGCCCCGGTCCGTGAACGCCCGCGTGCCATCCGGAAAGTGATAGTGCCGGCCGATCTGCACGAAGCGTTGTCGGACGTGGTCCGGGATATGGCGGTGCCGCTCGGGCGGGGCCTCACCGGGCGGCGCCTTCTTCTCATCCGAACCGTCCGCCGGCTGAGGGTGCGCGGCGCGCGTCTCCGGCGCTCGCCGCGCCTCACGACCCGGCTCCTCCGCTTTTAGCGCACCTGCCGCCGCCACGCGCCGCTTCGCCGGCCGAATCGAGTTCTCCGTCGCCTTCGCTCGCGGCGGCGCGGTTGCTGTCTCATCTCGCGGCGTCTCTCTCGAGCGCCGACCTTTACGCGCGCGACTCGGCTTCACCGTGTTGGGATCACGTCCCTCCTCACGCGCGCTCGCCACGCTCTCCGTCCCGGTCTTTCGCTCCCTGAGCTTTCCACCGCGTTCGGCCATCGCTCTCTCCTACCGCTCGAGACTCTGCAGGAACTGCGCAACCGCGACGTTCATCTCCTCGGCCGTCAACCGCTCGCCTGGGGCCTTCGCCGGAAGCTCGATCTCACCGAGCGGTGCCTCGAAGTCTTCCAGCGTGAGTGAGTCCAGCCGGTCGATGTCCTCCATCGTCGCCTCCCGGTACACCGGCGTCGCGCCAGCGGTGGTACCTGCCGCACCGATCGCGTCGGTCGTCGCCGGCATCGTCGCGGGATCGTCTGCGTCGGCAGGCGCCGGGGTCGGACCTGGCACCCCCGCCGCGATCGCGATCGGCGCCACCACAGGCGGCGGCAGCAGCCGCGCCCGAAAGCGCGCATCCTCGAAGTAGCGAATCTTGCGACAGCGGATGGGCGAGAGCCCCTCGTAGAAGATGAGCGCCTTTCCGGTCCCGAGCGCCTTCACCTCCTGGGGCAGGAGGAGCGGCCGACGCTGCTCGCTCACACTCACACTCACGCTCCGTGACCGGCGCCCCTTCGCCTCTCCGAGATCGAACATCGGCCGCGAGACGGTGCGCGCCTGCACGGTCGTCATCCCGAGCTCGTCCGAGATCTCCCGCGCATCCGCATAGTCCTTCGGCGCGAACACGATGCGTGCGGCCAAGCTCTTCAGCATCGTCTCAGCGGCATTCGCGCCGTAGACCTCGCGCAGCTGCGCAGGCGTATGGATCACGAGGACGACCCGCACGTTGTAGCCCGGGAGATAGCTCACCGATTCGGCGATGATCGGGATGCGCCCGAGCGCGGCGAACTCATCGAGCATCATCAGCACTTGGTGCCTCAACGTCGGGTCGTGCTCTGGCAGTGCCCGGGTCTGCAACCCGATCGCCTGCTGGAAGAAAAGACTCAGCACCGGGCGCAACCGATGCAGATCATCCGGGTTCACCCCAACGTAGATCGACATCGGCCGGCGCCTGAGATCGCGAAGGTCGAAGTCGTTGCCCGCGGTCGCGGCATCCAGGATCGGGTTCAGCCACAGATCGAGCCGCGAGGTGAAGGTCTTGCGGATCGAGCTAGCCGTCACCGGCGCAAGATCGATGACGTCATAGAGCGCCCGCACGCACTGATCGGAGAGGGGAGACTTGCCCTTCCCGCGCCCCTCGATGACCCGCTTCCAGTGCTGCCCGAAGCCTTCATCATCGGACGCCATGCCCTGACGCAGCACCTCCCCGATGGTCTTATGTCTCGAGGGGGTCTCGAACAGATAGAGCGCGATGCCGAGAAAGAGCGAGCGAGCGCTCGCGGTCCAGAAGGGATCGACGTTCGGGGGATCGGGATAGAGCATCTCCGCGATGCGCTGCAGATCGTTCACGCGCTTCAGCGCATCGGCGGCGACGTAATGAAACGGGTTCCAGCGCGCCGTGCGCCCATCCTCGGCGAAGGGATCGAAGAGAAAGCACGCCTGACCTGAGCGTGCCCTAAACCCTGCCGTCAGCGTCCAGTTCTCCCGCTTGATGTCGACGCAGATCACCGAGTCCGGCCAGTTGAGGAGATTCGGGATCACGACCCCGACGCCCTTGCCGGCGCGTGGCGGGGCGGCGAGCACCACGCCCTGCTGGCCCGCTAGCATCAGGCAACGCCGACCTAGGCGGCCCAGGATGATCCCGTGTTCGCCGAGCAGTTCCGCGCTTGCGATCTCCCGGCGCGTCGCGAAGCGCGCCTCGCCGTGAAGCGAGCGGCGTTTCGGCAGGAGCAGCACGAGACCTGTCAGTGCCACCGCCACCAAGCCCCCCGCGCACGCACGCGCGAGCGCACCCGCCACCTGCGGCCAGGTGCCGTAGTAGTACGCAAAGCGCAGCACGGTGAGCGGGCTCGCCGTGCGTGGATCAAGGTGAATCGACCACAGAAAGAAGAACCCCGCGAGATAGAGCGCTGCCATGAGCGCGACGATCGCCGCGCCGAGAACCCGGGATATGCCGGCGATCCGGTCGGCTTTAGCCGGCGGTCGCGAGGCCGCGATGCTTGCGCTCGGGGACATACCAGATCTCTTGGATGGTGCGCTCGTGATGCGCGACGCCGAACTGGATCACGACGTCGATCAAGAGATCGAGCAGACTCTTGATGTCCTCGCGCGCGAGAGACTGACCGCCCGCGCTCTGCTTCACGAGCAGCACCAGCTGCTCGAAGGCGAGCGCGGCGCTCGAGGCGTGCACGCTCGTGATGGAGCCGGGGTGACCCGAGTTGACGTTGCGCAGGTAATCGAACGCCTCCTCCGAGCGCAACTCGGCGAGCAGAATCCGGTCCGGGCGCATGCGAAGACAGGACTCCAGCAGGCGCTTCGGCGTCACCTGCGCGAGACCCTGCCCGTCCTTGCTGTAGTAGAGCCTGACGTGATTCGGGTGGCGATCGAGAACGAGCTCGCGCGCATCCTCGATGGTAATGAGGCGCTCCTCGGGCGGGATCTCCCGGATCAGCGCCTTGGTCCAGGTCGTCTTGCCGGAACCGGTGGGGCCTGAGACGAGGATGTTCTTGCGGCTTGCGACCGCCAGGCGCATGAACGCCTCGTAGGACCCCGCTGCGAGCAGGCGCTTCAATTCGAGTTCCGTTGCATCGAGCGCCGCACTCGATGCGCGCGTCGCGCGGAAGATCCCCCGGCGCGCGAGCTCCTCGATCGACCAGACCTCGCTCGCCGGCCGTCGGATCGTGATCGCGACGCACCCCGCAGTGGTCGCCGGCGGCAGCACGATCTGGATGCGCTCCCCGCTCAGCAGCGCTGCCGACAGGAGGGGGGATTCCTCATCGATGCGCTGGCGGGTCGCATTCGCCACCAACTTCGCCAACCTCCGGCACCAGCCGAAGTCCGCAAACGGCAGCGCCTCGCACCGCCACCCGGTGCGTGACTCCAAAAAAGCCTCTCCCGGCCGGTTGATGCAGAGCTCGGTGACCTCCGGGTCCGCGAGCCACGGCCGCAACGCCCGCAAAGTCAACTCCAGCGCCGAGCGGTCCGCGTGGCTTACGTCCACCGCAGGCACCACGGGCGCCACGGGCGGCTCGCGCGCATCCCGCCGCAGCGTCATCGACACGAGGGCGTTCTCACTCACCGGTGGGCCTGAGCGCATAGACGGACCTGAAGTCGATGTCGCGGGCGACCAGGATCTGGATGCGCGCGCCATTCGGCACCGTGACGGTCGGTGGGATGTCGACCGTGCTCTTCAATGCCTCGGTCATGACGCTCTCCGAGGTATCGGGCTCGTAGACGAGTGCTCCGCCCTGGTTCTGGGACTGCACGCCGTACTGGATCCCCCCGTTGATCACCGAGATCAGGATTGCCGCCCCGAAGCGCTCCCAGAAGTGCCGGTTCACCGTGCCGGTGAGTCCCGAGCGCCCGAGCGCATCCGTGCCCGGGGAGTCGAGCGGGATCACGACGCCCTGAGGGGTGCGCGCCTCGCTCCAGAGCACGAAGATGCGCGCACTGCCCTGCTGTACCTGTCCGCGGGTCTCCCCGACGAGCTCCGTCCCGCGCGGCAGCAGCACCACCGTGCCATCGGCGCTGAAGGTATCGGTCGCGGTGAGGCAGGTCGTCATGCCGGGCAGC
>JAJZLX010000586.1 GCA_021850555.1 Pseudomonadota bacterium
CAGCGCGAGGCGCTCCAGATGCGGCGCGGCGACGCGCGGCAGATCGAGTTCGTCGCGCACCCGGAACCCGAGCTCGAGCAGTTTGGGCCCGAGGCTGTAGCCGCTGTGCGGCACGAACGACAGGTACCGCCGCGCGGTGAGCGCCGAGGCCAGCCGGTGAGTGGTGCTGCGCGTGAGGCCGAGCCGCTCGGCCAGCTCTCCGAGCTTGATCGGGCCCTCGGCGACGACGTCGATCACGTCGAGCCCGCGCAGCAACGTCTGGCTGCCGAGGCGCGCGCGGCCCGCATCCTCATCCCCCTCGGCGGGATGCTCGAACCTTCCGGATGGACGAGTGCTTCTCATTATGTGGTGCCCGTATTAGTATGTGGGACAAAAGGCCCGGCCGCAACCACTGCGCGCCGTTTCCATCACATTGACCGATTCGCCAATCGCACCCCGCACATGAGTTTTCCGCAGATCAGACAAGTGCGCGCCTTCGTCATCCGTGGCGGTGGCGCCGACTACCACGACCAGACGGGCGGGCACTGGATCGACGATCACATCGCCACGCCGATGAGCCGCTATCCGCAGTACCGTCAGAGCCGCCGCAGCTTCGGGATCAATGTGCTGGGCACGCTGGTCGTCGAGATCGAAGCGGCCGACGGCACGATCGGGTTCGCGGTCACCACGGGCGGGGAGCCGGCCGCCTACATCGTCGAGCACCACCTGGCCCGGTTTCTGGAGGGCCGTGATCCGACCTCGATCGAGACGATCTGGGATCAGATGTACTTCGCCACCCAATACTACGGACGCAAAGGCCTGGTCGTGAACGCCATATCCGGGGTCGACCTGGCGCTGTGGGACCTGCTCGGCCGGCTGCGCGGCGAGCCGGTCTATCAGATGCTCGGCGGTGCGGTGCGCGACGAACTGATCTTCTACGCCACCGGCTCGCGCCCGGATCTGGCCAAGTCCATGGGTTTCATCGGCGGGAAACTGCCGCTGCATCATGGACCGGCGGAGGGCGAGGCGGGATTGAGACTCAATCTCGAGGCGCTCGGCCAGATGCGCGGCCGTGTCGGCGAGGACTTCTGGCTCATGCTCGATTGCTGGATGAGCCTCGATCTGCCCTATGCGATCAGACTGGCGCACGGGGCGCGCGAGCACGCCCTGAAATGGATCGAGGAAGCGCTCTCGCCCGATGATTACTGGGGTTACGCGCAGCTGAAGCGCAGCGTCCCGCCCGGCATGTTGGTCACTACGGGCGAACACGAGGCGACGCGGTGGGGTTTCCGCATGCTGCTCGAGATGGAGTGCTGCGACATCATTCAGCCGGATGTCGGCTGGTGCGGCGGCCTGACGGAACTGCTGAAAATCTCCGCCCTGGCCGACAGCCGCGGCATCCTGGTCATTCCGCACGGCTCTAGTGTCTACAGCTACCATTTCGTCATCACCCGCCACAACAGTCCGTTCGCCGAATTCCTCATGATGGCGCCCGAGGCAGACCGCGTCGTGCCGATGTTCCATCCCCAGCTCATCGGCGAGCCCGTTCCCCTCAACGGGCGGTTGAAATTGCCGGACAGGCCGGGGTTCGGCGTCGAACTCAATCGCACGCTGCCCCTGCACCGTCCTTACCCGCGCTGAGGATACGAATCCTTCCGCTTTTGCTTCAAGACTACAAGAGACCCCGATACACGCCATGAAACTTCTGCGCTACGGCCCCGCCGGCCACGAATTGCCCGGACTTCTCGATGCCCACGGTACGCTGCGCGCCCTCTGCGGAACCATCCCGGATGTCGACGCCGCCCATCTCTCGCCGCAGAGCCTTGCCCGCCTGGCGGCCATCGACCCGGCGACGCTGCCGGCCGTTTCCGGCAAGCCGCGGCTCGGCGTGCCGTTCGCCGGTACGCGCAAGTTCATCGCGATCGGCCTCAACTACGCCGATCATGCGGCGGAATCCAACCTGCCGATTCCCACCGAGCCGGTCGTCTTCAGCAAGGCCGTCAGTTGCCTGCAAGGTCCGAACGACGACGTCATGCTGCCGAAGGACTCCAAGAAGACCGACTGGGAGGTGGAGCTCGGCGTGGTCATCGGTACCACCGCCCGTTACGTGGAAGAGCGCGACGCCCTCGAGCACGTTGCTGGATACGTCGTGGTCAACGATCTGTCCGAGCGCGAGTACCAGATCGAGCGCGGCGGGACCTGGGACAAGGGCAAGGGTTGCGACACCTTCGGTCCGGTAGGTCCGTGGCTCGTGACGCGGGATGAGGTGGGAGACGTGCAGAGTCTCGGCATGTGGCTCGAGGTCAACGGCACGCGCATGCAGGACGGCAATACCCGCACGATGATCTTCGGCGTGGCCACACTGCTCAGCTACGTCAGCCGCTTCATGACGCTCGAGCCCGGCGACATCATCACCACCGGCACGCCCCCCGGTGTGGGCATGGGTCAGAAACCCGAGCCCATCTACCTCAAGCCCGGGGACCGCATGCGGCTCGGCATCGAGAAGCTCGGCGAGCAGGCCCAGACCGTGTACGCCTGGCGGCGCTGAGGAGGGCGGTACATGACGCTGTATTCAGGACGTTTCACGCGGCGCGTTGCGGTCGTGACCGGCGGCGCTTCGGGTGTCGGCCGTGAAGCCGCGGCACGCATCGCCCTCGAGGGCGGCCGGGTATG
>JAJZLX010000789.1 GCA_021850555.1 Pseudomonadota bacterium
CATCACCGCCATCCTCAATCTCGACCCGGCGATCCTGCAGGCCGCGAGCGGCGTCGGCATGACCGACCGGCAGCGGCTGCTGCGGGTCGAGCTGCCGCTCGCCGCGCCGATGCTCATGGCGGGGCTGCGCACCTCGGCGGTGTGGGTGATCGGCACGGCGACGCTCGCGACCCCCGTCGGTCAGACCAGCCTCGGCAATTACATCTTCACCGGGCTGCAGGTGGAGGACTGGGTGTGGGTGCTGTTCGGCTGCGGCGCGGCCGTCGCGCTCGCGCTGCTCACCGACCAGCTGCTGGCGCTGATCGAGCTCGGTCTCGCCCGCCGGCGGCCGAGGCTTGCCTGGACCGGGCTCGGCCTGCTGCTGCTCGGTGTGGCGGCGGCGGCCGCCGTTCCCCTGCGCTCCGGCCGCCATGCAGGTTATGTCGTCGGCGCGAAGGATTTTTCCGAGCAGTACATTCTCGCCTCGCTGATCTCGAGCCGCATCCGCGCGCAAGGCTATGCGGTCAGGGAGCGCACCGATCTCGGCTCGGTGTTCGCGTTCCGCGCGCTGGCGGCCAACGAGATCGACACGTACGTCGATTACACCGGCACGCTGTGGACCAACATTCTGCATCGAGCCGACATGCCCGGACAGAGACGGATGCTGCAGGATTTGCGGCTGCAGCTGCGCCGCCGCTACGGCGTGGTGGTGCTCGGCCCCCTCGGCTTCGAGAACGCCTATGTGCTCGCGATGCGCCCCGGCGAGGCCGCGAGGCTCGGGATCCGCACCATTGCGGACCTGGCGCGGGTCGCCCCCCGTCTCACCATCGGCGGGGACCTGGAGTTCTTCGCCCGCCCCGAGTGGCGGATGCTCAAGGAGCGCTACGGCCTGCATTTTCGGGCGAAGCGCTCGTACGAGCCGACGTTCATGTACAAGGCGTTGATGAGCCGCGAAGTCGATGTCATTACCGCATTCTCGAGCGACGGGCGCATCGCCGCGGATCATCTGGTGGTGCTGAAAGATCCGCTGCACGCGATCCCGCCGTACGATGCGGTGGTGCTGCTCTCCCCGAAGCGTGCATCCGACCCGGTGCTCAGGCGGGCGCTCGAGCCGCTGATCGGCGCGATTCCGATCAAATTGATGCGCCACGCCAACTACATGGTGGAACGCCGGGGCGGGAAGCGCACACCCTCGGAGGCGGCCCGCTGGCTGGCGAAGGCGGCGCACTTGCACTGAGGGTCGGGGGCGCAGTGCTCCCGGGTCGAGTTCCGACGCCTCGATCCGCAGTCACTCCGCGGCGGCGGCGCCGACGGCCACCCACGCGAGGTCCGCGTGCGACACCGAGTCGAGCTTGAAAGCCCGGGCCGCCGCGAGCATGCGCGTCAGGGCCTGCCCGAGCGGCATCGGCGGCTCGCCGCCTTTGGGCGTCTTGTGGAATCGCACGGGGTTGATGCGCGCGACCACGTAATTGCGCAGGTACGGTGAGCGCAATCCCCGCGACTGCAGCGCCTCGACGATTCGCTTGACCTGCACGTCGATGTCCAGCAGCCGGGCGGCATAGTCCTCGCGCTGGCGCAGGCTCATGGCGAGCGGGCGGTCGCTGAAGCGGTCCACTTTCTTCAAAAAGGCGCTGTAGGCTCCTCCGGCGAAGCGTCCCGACCTCTCGTAGAGGACCCCGAGGGTGAGCAGCTCGGGGGACTCGAACTCGGCGGCACGCTCGGCCTCGCTCGAGCGTTTGTCTTTCTGCGCGAGGCTGCGCGCCATGCGGATGACCTCCAGGCTGCGGTCCCGCAGGTTGTGGGCCTTCTCCGTGTTCAGCGCGAGGATGCGATAGGAGAGCGCCTCGTCGGGGGAGATCAGCGCCGTGATCTGCCGCAATCCCAGCACCTTGGCTGCGGCGAGCCGGTGCCGGCCATTCGGCGTCCAGAGCTTGCCATCCTCACCGCGCACGACGATCAGGGGATCGAGAAATGCGCCGGCCTCGGCGATGCGCTCCGCCAGGCGCCTGGTGTGGGTGGGAGAGAGGTCGCGCTGAAAAGGAGTGGGCTGCACCGCCGCGAGTGGCAACGAGGCGAGCAACAGCGGCCGCCCGCCGAGGGGATCGCGGTAAGCCCCGACAGGCGTTCCGCCCGCCTGGCGCACCCATGCCGCAAGCGGCGCCACCTGCGGATCGTCGACCCCCAGGGCAACCTCGGCGGCGGTGAGGCCTCGGCTTTCGCCGCCGGGGGCCAGCTTGCCCCGCGTGCGTCTACCCTGGGTGCGTTTGCCCTGAGTACGCTTGCGGGCCGCCGCACGGGCAAGGACGGCGGCGGCTTTTTTTTGAGTCGCCATGCAACGTACGGTGCCCGGTCCGGGCCGTGCCGTAAAGGGTGTTGTGCGAAAATGCCCGCCCGCCTGTCCGAGTCCCTGAATGGACGTTTCCTCGACCCTGCCGCTGTCCAGACGCCCTCCGGCGCAACGCTTCGATGCCCAGGGACGCGCCCGCATCGATCTGCGTGCGGTGTGGGCGCTCGCCTTGCCGTTGATGGCCAACAGCGCGGTGCAGGTGATCCTCAATCTCACCGACATGTGGTTCATCGGGCACCTTTCCACCGCGGCGCTGGCGGCGGTGGGGGCCGTGCAGTGGCTCATCCTCGGCGTGCTGTTCTTGCTGGGAGGGGCCAGCATGG
>JAJZLX010000025.1 GCA_021850555.1 Pseudomonadota bacterium
CCAAGTCGATGGCCACGGTCGGTTTGCGCCGTGCGTCCATCTTCCGCAATGGCGCCAACCAGGCGGTGCGGCTCCCTCAGGAGCTGCGCTTTCCGGAGGAGGTGACGGAGGTCCGCATCCGTAAGCAGGGCGATAATCTCGTGCTCTCCCCGATCCGGCCCGACTGGGCGTCTTTCTTTGCGCTCAAAGTGGACGTCCCCGACGATTTCCTCGCCGACCGCGGCGACTCCCCGCCGCAGGACCGCGAGCCGCTATGAAGCTTTTCATGCTCGACACGGATATTTCGAGCTACATCATCCGCCGCCGCCCGGAATCGCTCGCGCAGCATTTCCAGAGGCACGCCGATGAGATCTGCGTGTCCGTGATCACCGCGGCGGAGCTGCGCTTCGGAGTCGAGAAATCAAAGAGCGCGAAACTCGCCGATCTCGTGGAGAGCTTCCTCGAGCGTCTCTCGATTCTTGATTGGACTAACTCGGTGACGCCCCACTATGCCCGAATCCGCGCCGCCCTCGAACGGCTCGGAAAGCCGATGGGGAACGCCGATCTCATGATCGCCGCCCATGCCGTTTCCCAACGGGCTACCATCGTCACCAACAATGTACGGCATTTTGCTGGCGTGCCAGGCCTCAAAGTCGAGGACTGGACCGAGTAGGAACGTTCGCCCGAGTTCGGATTCCGAATGGGTGAGCTCACGGCAAATCATCTTGTGGAGTCACCCGACCCCGTACTGCATCCGCCAGTCTCGGGTTCCACGCGACCGCTTCCGTCATATTCGCAGTCAAAGCAGCTGTGCCCCAATTACAGCTCGGCCCGGCGGCGCACGGCGTCCCGGTGCAGCGGCTGTATCTGGCGCGTTGGAACGAACTCGGTATGTCTCAGGCCGACGCGGCAACGCTCCTGGGCATCTGCAAGCGCACCCCGCAGAATTGAGAGCAGCGAGCGTCAGCGTTCCGTCCGAGAGCCGACGCTCAGCTCTTGCCCGGAGCGTCCCGGCCGCCGGACACGGCGCTCTCCGTGGCCTTGAAGCCGATCTTGGCGTGCGTGCCGTCGCAAAACGGCCTGCTCTTCGAGCCACCGCAACGACACAGATAGACTGGACGCCTGGCGGTGGCATACTTCGCGCCGCTCGAGTCGAGGACTGCCACGTCGTCTCCCTCGACCTGGTAGGGGCCATTCGGCAGAACTTTGATCGTTGCCATTCACGTACTCCCGGTCACTCGCCGCAACTGCGGCGCCTTTTCATCGTGATCACTCGAGGAGCTCGTACGGTGCGCTTCATGAGACAGATACCGCCGCGGCGAGCCGCCGATAGCCCCCCGGCCGAAAAAACAGAATCCCAGCGACCAGACCACCGATACCAACCATCCGGGTGATCATGTCGAAGGTTGAGATCGCGTAGATCCCCAGCGTCATCAGTATAACCGCGCTCAGCGCAGGCGCCGCCACGTATTTCAGGAACGTTCCGAGGGACTCCCGGTAGCTCGACCGGTAGAGCCAGGCGCACACCAGGCCCGCGAGGCCGTAATAGTAGGAAACCTGCACGGCGATCGCATTGACCGAATCGGCCAGAATCGAAGCGACCGACGGCATGAGGCTCGCGCCGAAGATCGCGACGAGCCCGACCCCAAGCAGCAGGTACATCGTTCGCACCGGCGTGACGGTGCGCGCGTGCACCTCGCCGAAGCAGCCCGGCAATGCCCGATCGCGTCCCATCGCGAACAGGGTGCGCGAGAACTGCAGCATCGTGGTCTCGAGTGTGGCGATGCTGGAGAGAATCAATGCCAGCGCGGCGGCATAACCGCCGACCTTGCCCAGCCCGGCTGCAATGGCGACCTGATAGATCAGGTTGTCGGAGAATCCGGACGACTCGCGCAGCGAGAACAGCATGAGCGTCGCCGCCGTGAACGCGGCGAACGACGCAATCGTCACGAACACGCTCAGAAATCCGCCATTACCGGCCGCGTTCGGGCGGTCGTTACGGGTCTCCTCCGAGAGATTCGCGGTGACGTCCCAGCCCCAATAGAGGAAGACGACGATCAACGCCGAGGACGCGAAGCTCCCCCGCGAGTAGTGCAGGCCGAACCAGCTCCACGAGAACGGATTGACAGCGTGTCCGCCCGCGGTGCGCACGAACGCGGCGACCGAGATCGCAAACAGGATCGACAGCTCGATCGAGCTCATCACCACCTGCACCCGGCTGGTGATCTCGATCCCGGCGATCAGGACCAGGCCGATGCCCAGGAACCAGACCGCGCCGATGCCGGTCGTGAGCAGCACGTGGCCGGCGAGAGCCGGCGCGACCAGATCGATCGTCGCAGTGCCGAGCGGCACACTGCCGGTAATCATGAACACCATCGATGCGACCAGGAGCGCCCAGCCCGAGAAGTACCCGGGCAGCTTGCCGAAACCGATCTTGGTCCACTCGTAGGCCGCCCCGGCGTTGGCGAACTTCTCGTTCAGACCCTTGTAGGCGAGCGCGATACCGAGCATCGGCAGCGCGAAAATCAACACCGCGTTCAGCGACAAATCGCCCGCGGTAGCCAGCAGGCCGGATATCGCCACCGCGATCGAGAATCCGGGCGCGCTGCCGGCCACGCCCATGATGATCGACTCGAAGAACGAGAGTGAATCGGCCTTCAGCGTGTCG
>JAJZLX010000282.1 GCA_021850555.1 Pseudomonadota bacterium
CCTCGACGGCGCGCCACCGGCATGGCATTGGAAGCATCCCAACCCGCCGCGCCCACTCTACGGGCTCGATCGCCTCGCCGCGCGGCCTGGCGCGCCGGTGATCCTGGTCGAGGGCGAGAAAGCCGCCGACGCCGCCGCCACGAAATTCCCGGCCCATGTCTGCGTCACCTGGCCCGGGGGCGCCGGCGCAGTGAAGCACGCCGATTGGTCGCCGCTCGAAGGCCGTGACGTGATTATCTGGCCGGACAACGACGCGCCGGGCCGCGCCGCCGCCGCCGAGATCGCCAAGCGCCTGCCGCATGCCGTTATCCTCCGGGTGGACGACCTGCCGGAGAGCGCCGACGCGGCCGATATCGACGTCCCGGACGACCCGGCGGCGTGGCTGCGCGCGAGGCTGCCGAACGACGAGCCGACCGGCGAGGACGCCGAACCCCCGGTTCCGGCGGACGACGCGGCGCCTCACGGCCCGAACGAGCAGGTAATCCCGCTCGGCTATGACCATGGCGAATTTTTCTACTATTCCACCGCGCTGCGGCAGGTAACGGCGCTGACCGCGCCTCGGCACACGCGAGCGGAACTCTGCGCGCTGGTGTCGCAGGCCTACTGGTATCGAACATTTCGGCACCACACCGCGGAAAACGGTTCGCTCTCCTGGCCGTCGGTCGCCGCCGAGCTTATGGGCGAGTGCCGCGCTGCCGGCGTCTATGACCCCGACCGAGTGCGCGGGCGCGGCGTATGGCTGGACGACGGCCGCGTGGTGGCGCATCTCGGCGATCGCCTCGTGGTGGACGGCCAGCCAGCGCCGCTCGTGCTGCGCCCCTCGCGGTGGATCTACGAGGGCGCGCTGCCGTTATTGCCAGGCTACGACGTCCTGCCGCCGCCGCTCGCCACCCGCGAGGCGATCTGGCTGGAAAAAATCTGCCGCTGCCTGCGGTGGGAGAAAAAATCCGCCGGGCGCATCCTCGCCGGGTGGATCGTGCTCTCAACGGTGTGCGGCGCGCTCGATTGGCGGCCGAGCATCTGGATCACCGCATCGTCCGGCGCCGGCAAGAGCTGGGTGATGCGCGAGATCGTGCATCGGCTCTTGGGACAAACGTCGCTTTTCGTGGCGATATCGACGACGGAGCCGAGCATCCGCCGGATGCTGAACGGTGACGCGATCTCGGTGATTTGGGAGGAAGGCGAGATCACCACCCGCGCGGATCTCCAGCGCTTCGAGGCGATCTTCGGGATGTTGCGCGCCGCATCATCGGAATCCGGGGCAGTCATCGCGCGCGCGGCGGCCGACGGCGGTGTCGATATCTATCGCGTGCGGACGATGATGTGTTTTCAGAGCATTAATACGGCCGCGAGTTCGCAGGCCGACATAGGACGCATTGAATTCCTGGCCCTCCGCGCTACCTCCCTACCGGAGGACGTGCCTTTCCCCGATGTCGAGCACCTCGTCCGCGAGCATTTCACGCCCGATTTCGGCCCCCGATTATTCGCTCGGTCGGTCGCCCTCCTGCCGACCATCAAGCAGAACGCGCGGACGTTCGGCGATGCAATCGCCGCCATGCCGGGGCAAACGCAGCGCCGGGGCGACCAGCTTGGTGCCCTGCTCGCGGGCGCCTATTCTCTCCATTCCGAGCGCCTGGTGACGCCCGAGGAAGCGGCCCGCTACGCCGCCGAGGACGACTGGACTGCGACCGAGAAACCAGCCCCCGAGACCTCGGATGAGCGGCAATGCATCGCCACGCTGCTCTCGCGCCCGGTGCGAATGGGGCCTCAGGAATATTCGCTCGGGCGACTCGTGGCCTGCGCGGTCGGCAGCGAGGACGACGCCCCGGTGCCAGCAGCCATGGCGCGGCAGGCGCTTCTCGATCACGGCATCAAGCTACTGGAGGTGCAGGGCGTGGACGGCCTAGCGATATCCACCAGTCACCCGACCCTCCGGCGCCATTACGGAGGCACGCCGTGGGAGGCGTCCTGGGGACGCGCGCTGGCACGCATCGAGGGCGCGCTCCCGTCGTCCGCGATCCCGACGCAGAGATACGGCCTCGGGCAGAGCACCCGGGCCGTATTTGTTCCCCTGGCGGCGCTTTAGGAGACGCGATAAATCCGAAGGTTCTCGCCCTCGCGCCGCGTCGAGAATCGCGCGCCATACCACGTTGATACATGGGAGCACGTGACCCGCCAGGTGCGCATCTCAGCGTAGGGCACCATGATCGATTCCCCCGGCGTGATGTTGAGAAGCCGATCGATTTTCGTGTCGTGGCGGCGCAATCGACCGCTAGGCGTGAAGTCGCTCACCGTTTGTCTCCCCACTCCGCGATGCGTTCGACGCGCGCGAGCGCGTCAGGGTTGCTGGCCCAGTGCATCCGCGCGCGGTCGAGACGTAGCCAGCGGCACCCGGCCGCCACGGTGATCCTGTCGCGGAATCGCAGGCCTAGGAACCGATAGCCGTGCGGGTCCGCGCCCGCATCGTATACGTGGTCGGCGCCGAGCAGCGCTCGTAGTACCTCGGCGTGGCCACCGCGCGCCGCCGCCCGCAGCGCAGGATCGCCGTATGTGTGAATTTTGGCGCCGGCGCCGAGCAGCTCCTGCACTACCTCGGCGTGGCCGGCGCACGCCGCCGCCCGCAGCGCAGGATCGCCGTATGT
>JAJZLX010000214.1 GCA_021850555.1 Pseudomonadota bacterium
TGAGCACGGCGTTTCTCGAGGATGTCTGGTCGAGGAACTTTCTCAATCTCTTCGCCACGCCGCTCACCACGCCGGAGTACATCACCGGTCTGGTGCTGACGAGCATCGGCACCAGCGCAGTGGGCCTGCTCGTGATGCTCGTGCTGGCTTCGGCAGCGTTCGGATTGTCGTTCTTCTCGCTCGGGCTCATGTTGATCCCCTTCCTGCTCGTCCTGTTCGGCTTCGGCATCGCCCTCGGCATCTTCGCCAGCGGACTCGTGCTGCGCCTCGGCCCGGCTTCCGAGTGGCTCGTGTGGCCGATGCCCGCGCTCCTCTCGCCGTTCGTCGGGGTCTTCTATCCGCTCTCGACCCTGCCGCGCTGGATGCAGGACGTCGGCCGTCTGTTGCCTCCCTCGTACGTGTTCCAGGGCATGCGCGCCATTCTCGCCGGGCACGCTCCCTCGGCGGGCAACCTGGCGCTCGGAGCGGCGCTTGCGCTGCTCTACATCGTGCTGGCGGGATATTTCTTCGCGCGGGTGTTCCGGTATGCCCTGCGCACCGGACTGCTGGCGCGCTACAGCGCCGAGAGCGTGTCGTGAGCGGCGGATACCGTGACCGAACCCTCCGTCCCGCGTGTATCGGAAGCGAGAAACGGCTCATTCCCGGGCGGAGCGAAGCCGTGCGGCCGGCAACAGCTGTTCAGTCTCGCGACGGTGCTCTGCCGGAGTCGCCGGCGCACTGCGGATCAGGCGTGGAGCCACGGTGCATCAGGCTGCCGAAGAATCGCGGGCAGTCGCGTGGATGGCTGTCTCGCCGAGCGCCGGGATGCGACGTCGTCTGACGGGCTTCGCCAGCAGATAGCGATCACCCAGCCAGGCTATCGCCCTGGCTCTTGCTTCGCTGTAATCGACCACCCATGCGCTCATTCGCTCATCGCTGCTCGTGTGTCGCATTGCCTCACCCTCGTTGCCTCACAGATTGGCGGGCGCTTTCGGGGTACGCGCAGCCATCAGGGCGCAGAGCGGGCTGCTCGCTGTATCCGGCCGCGGCCGGCTGCCGCGGACCGCGTCAGGCTCACTCCGCTGCCCGACCGGGCGCCGCCATATTCAACCGCCGGTGCCCTGCAAGAGATCATCCTGATCGATGCAACATCCGGCACGAGGTAACGAGCAACGTCCATGCCATCATCGAAAAGCACAAAAAAATCAGTCGCTTGGCATTCAAGGAGGTTCGGGCCGAAGGCAGTGTGTAAGGCGTTCCGACAGACCCGTCCGCCGTGTTCCGGCGGGCCTCAGGTGATTATGTCATTCGGCCGGCCCGAAGGGCTCGGAAAGACGGCCGGTGCTGCCTCCCCAAGGCGGTGTCCGGTTGCCTAGCTGCCGCCGTTGCGCAGCCGATATTGGAGCCATACGGCGCCGCGATCCAGCACTTCGCAGCGCTCGAGCGACATCTGCTCGATCGGCGCTGTCAGGTCAGCATCCCGGACGCTGGAGTCGAACACGCTCGGCGCGCCGTCGGCTCCATCGACGGCAGGGCAGATGGCCAGGCTGATCTCATCGATGAGTCCGGCGCGCAGCCAGGCGCCGTTGGTGTTTCCGCCGCCCTCGATCAGCAGCCGTTTCACACCGAGCTCGCGGTCGAGAAACTCGAGCACGAGCCGCAGGTCGAGCTCGCTCTCGCCGGCGAAGAAATAGGACACACCGTCCTGATGCAATCCGGCGAGATGCGCGTCGGAGACCTGCTCGGTCAGCGCGACGAGAATCGGATCGCCCCCGATGTCCGCTCGGCCCCAGGCGATCTTTCCGTGCGCATCGAGCACCACGCCGTAGGCCTTGGCATCGCGCCGGGCGAGCCACGGCTCTCTCGGGTAAGGCCGGTCTGCGTGATCGGCGTAGGGCGCTCCGCGGGCGAACTCCTGCCCCGTGACCCGTCCGACCAGCCAGGCATCGCCGGCGAGCCGCTCGTGCAGCCGCTCGAAGAGGGCTCCGCCATCGGTCGTGCGCGGGCGCCATCGGCTGTGCAGGATGCGCCCGTCGATGCTTGCGACCATGTGGCAGATCACGTACGGCTTCATGATGGACTCACAGGATACTCGGACTGCGGCTCGTGTCACCCAGCGGCCTCGCCGCGGCCGCGCCGAGGAGTGGAGCCTCGCGTTCGGTCTCGGAATGCGATGTGGTGCGCTCGAACATCGGGCGAGCGACATCGTTGCGGCTCCATCGGGCCTTGGAATGCGTACTTGCCGCAACTGAGCGCGTACGTCAAACAGTTAGGACGACGAGTTGCCGGGGCTTGCCCGGAAGGGGTATCGTGGTCGGCTTATGAGGGCATCCCTTTGTGCGCTCGTGCTGGCGCTGGCGGGTTTGGCTGCCGGCGCCCCCGCCCTCGCAGCACCGGCGCCGCCATCGACTGCTCCTGCTCAGGGGGTTTCCGAGGCGCAAGCCCCTCTGCCTGCGACCGGACTCGAGCTGCAGGGAGCGATCGGCCCGGCCACCGCCCAATACATCGTCAAGGGCCTGCACACGGCCGCCGCCCGCGGCAGCCCGTTCGTCATCCTGCGCATGGACACCCCCGGTGGCCTCGAGACCTCCATGCGCCAGATCATCAAGGCCATCCTGGCATCGCCCGTCCCCGTGGTGGGCTATGTCGCCCCGCCCGGCTCGCGAGCCGCGAGCGCCGGCACCTACATTCTCTACGCGTGCAACATTGCCGTCATGGCTCCCGCCACCAATGTCGGCGCGGCCACTCCGGTGACGCTCGGGGGCTCCGAGCCCGCCCCGCCGGCGCATCCCGCCCGGCCGGGGAAGAAGACCGCCGTACCGGCGCAGGGGCCGCGGATGACGGCCGAGCAGCGCAAGGTCCTGAATGACTCCATCGCCTACATCCGATCCCTGGCGCAGCTGCGCGGCCGCAACGCGCACTGGGCGGAGCAGGCGGTTCGCGGCGCGGCGAGTCTGCCGGCAAAGGATGCGCTGGCCCGGCACGTCATCGACTTCATCGCACCCAACCTGAAGAGCCTGCTCGGTCAGTTGAACGGCCGCGAGGTCAGCGTGCGGGGTCATCCCGTACGGCTCGATACGGCGGGCGTTGCGGTGGTGTGGCTGAAGCCAGGACTGCGCACCCGGCTGCTCGCCGTCATCACCAACCCGATGATCGCCTATGGCCTGCTGCTGATCGGGCTCGGGGGCCTGATCTTCGAGGGCTTTCATCCCGGCGGCGTGCTGCCGGGCGTGGTTGGCGTGGTTTCGCTCCTCGTGGCCCTGTTCGCCTTCCAGCTGCTGCCGACCGATTTCGCGGGGCTGGTGCTGATCGTGATCGGCGCGGCCATGATGGCCGCCGAGTTCTTCTTCCCGACCTACGGCTCGCTCGGCATCGGGGGGCTCGTCGGCTTCGTCGTCGGCTCGCTCATTCTGTTCAATTCGGATGTGCCGGGCATGCGCATCAGCCGCGCGCTGATCGGCGGGATTGCCACCGTGGGAGGGCTGGTCATCCTCGGGATCGTGTATCTTGCCACCCGCGCGCACCGCAGCCCGGTCACCACCGGGGTGAAGGCGATGCTCGGGGCCACGGTGGAGGCGCTGGAGGATTTCACCGCCCGCGGACGGGTTCGCTACCGCGGGGAGCTCTGGAGCGCCGTGACTTCCGTTCCCCTGAAGCGGGGCCAGCAGGCGCGCATCGTGAAGGTCGAGGGTCTGCAACTGTGGGTCGAGCCGCTGTAACAGACGGCAGCGTCGGGAGGAATCCATGGCTTATCTGATCGCAGTCGTCGTTCTGGTCGCGCTGCTCCTGTTTGCCTCCGTCCGGATCCTGAGCGAGTACGAGCGGGCGGTGATGTTCACTCTGGGACGGTTCACCGGGATCCGGGGGCCGGGCCTGATCATTCTCTGGCCCGTGATCCAGAGGATGACCAAGGTGGACCTGCGCGTCATCGTGCTGAACGTCCCCAAGCAGGACGTCATCACCCGTGACAACGTGTCCGTCAAGGTCAACGCGGTGCTCTATTTCCGCATCGTCGACCCGGGGCGGGCCATCGTCCAGGTGGCCAACGTCTGGGAGGCGACCAGCCAGGTGGCGCAGACCACGCTGCGCTCGGTGCTCGGCCAGCATGAGATGGACGAGCTGCTCTCGCAGCGCGACAAGATGAACGCCGACATCCAGCGCATCCTCGACGACACCACCGAGGCCTGGGGCGTCAAAGTCACGAACGTCGAGCTGAAGGACATCGATCTCGACGAGAGCATGGTTCGCGCCATGGCCCGGCAGGCCGAGGCCGAGCGCAACCGGCGCGCGAAGGTCATCAACGCCGAGGGTGAGAAGCAGGCGGCACAGACCCTGGTGGAGGCGGCTAAGGCCCTGGCACAGCAGTCGAGCTCGCTGCAGCTGCGCTACCTGCAGACGCTCGCCGACATCGCGCACGACAAGTCGCAGCTGCTCGTGTTTCCGATGCCGATCGACCTGTTCGGGCCGTGGATCGAGCGGCTCGGTGGCGCGCCGCGCCAAGGCGGATGAGGCATGCAGGGCTCGGGGTCAAGTGGACGGCGGCCGCTCGCGGCCGCAGGCCTGCTGCTCGCGCTGGCGACGGTCGCCGGGGCGGTGGGCGCGCATGTGCTGTCCGCCCATTGGGCGCCTGTCCGCATGCACGTCTACGACATCGCCGTTCGCTACCAGTTCTACGACTCGCTGGGGTTGCTTGGGATCGGCCTCGTGCTCAGGGGAGAGAGTCTGTATGAGGGGGATCGCAATCGGCAGGAAGCGGGCCGGGGATGCTTGCGGATCGTGCGTGCGGCCGCGTGGCTGGTGTTTGCCGGCATCGTGCTGTTCAGTGGCAGCCTCTACGGACTGACCCTGGGCGCGCCTCCCTGGACGGGGTTCGTCACGCCGGTTGGCGGTGTGGCGCTCATCGTCGGCTGGCTGCTGTTCGCCTACGGCCTCTGGCGCAGCTGATCCCTGGAGCGCGTGTTGAACTGCGGGCTGCCCATCGAGGAGGCGCTGCCGGCGCTGCGGCGTGCGCTGGCGGAGGGCTCTGGCGCCGTGCTCACCGCCCCGCCCGGCGCCGGCAAGAGCACGGTGGTGCCGCTGGCGCTGCTCGAAGAGTCATGGGCGGCGGGCAAGCGCCTGCTCATGTTGGAGCCGCGGCGGTTGGCTGCGCGCGCAGTCGCGCAGCGCATGGCCGGTACGTTGGGCGAGTCTGTCGGGCGCACCGTCGGTTGCCGCATGCGCGGGGATACGCGCGTCTCACGTGACACACGCATCGAGGTCGTCACGGAAGGCGTGCTGACACGGATGCTGCAGACCGACCCGGCGCTGGAAGGTGTCGCGGCTGTGCTCTTCGACGAGTATCACGAGCGCAGCCTCCAGGCGGACCTCGGGCTGGCGCTCACGCTCGATGCCCGCCGGAACCTGCGGCCCGATCTCAGGATCCTGGTCATGTCGGCGACGCTCGAGGCCGCCGCGGTCTCGCGGCTGCTCGGCGATGCCCCCGTCGTCAGCGCGCAGGGTCGCGCGTTTTCCGTCGAGACGCGCTTCTTCGGCAAGGGACTGCCGCTGCTGCCCGATGCGCAGGCGCGCGGGGAAGAAAGTCCCGAGTCGCTCGTGACGCGGCTCATCCTGCGGGCACTCGGCGAGAACGACGGCGATGTGCTGGCGTTTCTGCCCGGCGCCCGTGAGATCCACCGGGTAGGCTCGTTGCTCGAGGCCGCGGGAGCCGATGCGCGCGCGCGCATCCTGCCGCTCTACGGCGATCTTCCGCCCAAGCAGCAGGATGCCGCACTGGCTCGCGCCCCCGGTACCCGCCGCATCGTGCTCGCCACCAACATCGCTGAGACCAGTCTCACCATCGAGGGCGTGCGCGTGGTGGTCGACTCCGGCCTGGCGCGCCGCCTGAGGTTCGATCCGGTGACCGGTATGAGCCGCCTTGCGCTGCAGCGCATCTCGCGCGCATCGGCCGATCAGCGCCAGGGCCGCGCAGGGCGGCTCGGCCCCGGGGTGTGCTACCGCGCCTGGAGCGCAGGGGCGCACCAGAGCCTCCCGCCGTTCACGCCCGCGGAGGTCCTGGAGGCGGACCTCGCGCCCCTGGCGCTCGAGCTGGGATGCTGGGGGGTGCGCGAGGCCGACGAGCTCGGCTGGCTCGATCCGCCGCCCGCGGCCACCCTGGCGAGCGCCCGCGACCTGCTCTCGAGGCTGGGCGCGCTCGAGCGCCAGGGACGCATCAGCGCCCACGGCCGCGAGATGGCCCGTCTGGGTGTGCACCCGCGCCTGGCGCACATGCTGCTCAGGGCCCGGGCCCTCGGCTCGCTGCCCCTGGCCGCGGATCTGGCCGCGTTGCTGTCGGAGCGCGATCTGTTGCGTGGGCCCGAGGGTGGGCGTGACGCCGATATCCGCAGCCGGCTCGAGATTCTGCGGGGAGCCGATGGCGGGGGCGCTGACCGGCTCGGGGTCCGCAGCGTCCGCAGCGCGGCCCGGGAACTGGTACGCCAGCTCGGGACATCCCCTGCAACCGCCGGCACCGGGCGGGAGGGCGCGGCGGGCGCCTCGGCGGGCGCGCTGCTGGCGCTTGCCTTCCCCGACCGCATCGGCCGGCGTCGCGGCGCAGCGGAGGGTCGCTTTACCCTGGCCAACGGCCGGGGCGCATACTTCCCGCAGCCCCAGAGCCTCTCGCAGCAGGAGCTGATCGTCGCGGTGAGCCTGGATGACCGTGAGCGCGATGCGCGCATCCTGCTGGCCGCACCGCTCGCGCGCGAGGAGCTCGACGCGGTCCTGCCCGAGCGTCTCGAGTGGCGCCAGAGCGTGGAGTGGAGCCGGCGCGAGCAGGCCGTGCTCGCGCGGCGGGAGCTGCGGCTCGATGAGTTGGTGCTGGAAGAGCGTCCCCTGTCCGAGGTGGCGCCGGAGCAGGCGTGCCGGGCCATGCTCGAGGGCTTGCACGAGCTCGGGATCGAAGCGCTTCCCTGGACACGGGAGACACGCGACCTGCAGGGGCGTGTGGCCTTCGTGCGCCGGCTCGGCGCGGCGTACGAGCAATGGCCCGACCTGTCCGATGCCGCGCTCCTCGCCTCGCTTACCGAGTGGCTGGCACCGTGGCTTTCCGGTCTGACCCGCCGCGAGCACCTCGCCCGAATTCCCCTCGAAGAGGCGCTGCTCGCGCGGTTGAGTTGGGAGCGGCGCCGAGAGCTCGATGCCCTCGCGCCCACCCACCTCACCGTGCCCACCGGCTCGCGCATCCGCATCGATTACCTGGATGAGAGCGCCCCGGCGGTATCCGTCCGCCTGCAGGAGGTGTTCGGCCTGCAGGCGACCCCGCGGCTCGGCGGCGCCCGGGTGCCGGTCACCTTCAAGCTGCTCTCGCCGGCGCATCGCCCGGTGCAGGTGACGCGCGACCTCGCCGGCTTCTGGCGCGGCTCCTACAGCGAGGTGCGCAAGGACCTGCGCGGCCGCTATCCGAAGCACTACTGGCCGGAGAATCCCCTCGAGGCGCAGCCCGTGCGGGGCGTGCGGCGGCGGCCCTGAGCCGGTACACTGCGCGCTTGCATTCCTCCCTCAGCCGCTCATGCACCGCGCCAGGGATTCATGACAACCAATAGAGCCGAGGCCGCGCAGGCGCCGGCCATCGACATCCGCTTCGGACAAGTGGGCCTCATCCAGGTGCTCATCTGGACCACCGATCCGGGTGCCATTCTCGATGAGCTGACCGGGCGGGTCGCCACCGCACCGAACTTCTTTCAGCGCACCGCCGTGTCGCTCGATCTGGGGCCACTCGGCCGCGAGCCCACGGTCGAGGAAATGCACGGTGTGCTTGACGCCGTGCGTCGTGCCGGCATGTGTCCGGTGGGCCTGGCGAGCGGCGCCGAGGCCGCGCAGGCGCTCTCCAAGCCCCTCGATCTGCCGGTGTTGCCGCCCTTCAGGCAGTTTCGCCCGCCGGTGCAGGCCGTGCAGCAGTCCGAGGCGGCGCGACCGGCTGCACCGTCCGGCGAGCAGCCCGAGCCGGTGGCCGCACAGCTGCATCAGCAACCGGTGCGCTCCGGCCAGCGCGTGTATGCGCGCGGCCGCGATCTGGTGGTCACCGCCACCGTCGGCGCCGGGGCCGAGGTGATCGCCGACGGCTGCGTGCATGTCTATGGGGCGCTGCGCGGGCGCGCGGTGGCCGGAGCGCGCGGAGAGTCCGCATCGCGGGTGTTCTGTCAGGAATTCCGAGCGGAGCTGGTGTCGATCGCCGGCGTGTTCCGCGTGTTCGAGACGTTGCCGCCGGAGCTTGCCGGCAAGCCCGTGCAGGCGTGGCTGGATGGCGACGACTTGCATTTTGAGCGGCTGGGCGCTTGAGTGCGCCCCGCCCAACAGAATCTTCGAGGAGAAAAACTTGAGTGAGATCATCGTGGTGACCTCGGGCAAGGGCGGGGTCGGCAAGACCACCACCTCGGCCAGCCTGGGTTGCGGGTTGGCCCGCCGCGGCAAGCGTGTGGCGCTGATCGACTTCGACATCGGGCTGCGCAATCTCGACCTGATCATGGGCTGCGAGCGGCGCGTGGTCTACGACTTCGTCAATGTCATCAACGGCGACTGCACGCTCAAGCAGGCCCTGATCAAGGACAAGCGCGTGGAGAGCCTGCACGTGCTCGCGGCCTCGCAGACCCGTGACAAGGATGCGTTGACCGAGGAGGGCGTGCAGCGCGTGCTCGATGAGCTCAACGGCGAGGGGTTCGATTACATCCTCTGCGATTCGCCCGCGGGCATCGAGAAGGGCGCGCACCTGGCGATGTACTTCGCCGACCGCGCCGTCGTCGTGGTAAACCCGGAAGTCTCCTCGGTCCGCGATTCCGATCGTATCCTCGGGCTGCTCGCGAGCAAGACCCGGCGCGCCGCGAACGGCAACGGCGGGGTGAAGGAGCATCTGCTGCTGACCCGCTACAACCCGCGGCGGGTGGCGAGCGGGGAGATGATGAGCGTCAATGACGTGAAGGAGATCCTGGGACTGGATGTCATCGGCGTGGTACCCGAGTCCACCGACGTGCTGGCGGCATCCAACTCCGGCGTGCCGGTCATTCTGAATGACGCGAGCGACGCCGCCGGCGCCTACGAGGACGCGGTCGGCCGCCTGCTCGGCGAGCAGCTGCCGCTGCGCTTCCTCGAAGAGCGCAAGCGGGGATTCCTCGCCCGCATGTTCGGAGGATGACATGGGACTGCTGGCCCTGTTTCGAAACAAACCCTCCACGGCGAGCATCGCCAAGGAGCGCCTGCGCATCATCGTGGCGCAGGAGCGCAGCACGCGCGGTGCGCCGGACTACCTGCCGCTGCTCAGGCGCGAGCTCCTGCAGGTGATCCACAAGTACGTCAACGTGGACCCCGAGGCGGTCCAGGTGCATCTCGACCGCGAGGAAGGCCACGAGGTGCTCGAGCTCAGCGTGGCGCTGCCGGACAAGCAGGGCGCCTGAGCTCTTTGCGCCCCTCGTGAGGCCCCGGGGGGCGCGTGCACCCCGGCGCGGCACACGTGATTGCCTGCCCCGCCCCTTAAGCCGGATACTGCACTCTGCGGCGAGGTTCACGGGGGGGCTCATGACCGATTCAAACGCAGTACGGCCCGCGCAGGCGGGGCGGGGCGGCGTGGCGGTGCTCGCAGCCATCGCCTGCGGCGGCTTGGTCGCGGGGACGATCGATATCGGGGCGGCCTGTGCGATCAACGGGCTTTCGCCGACAGTCATCCTGCATGCTGTCGCAAGCGGCCTGCTCGGCCCAGCCTCTTTCCGCGACGGGCTGCCTGCCGCGCTCGCCGGGCTCGGCCTGCAGTGGCTGATGTCGCTTCTGATAGCGGCCATCTTCGTGGCGGCGGCGGGCCGGCTGGCGTGGATGCGGCGAAGCTGGTTTGCCGCCGGCGCAGCCTACGGCGTTTTGATCTATCTGGTCATGAACTTCGTGGTCGTGCCGCTCTCGGCCGCCCCTTTCCACCCGCGCTTCAGCGCCGCGAAGGTGGTCTGGAATCTGCTTGCGATGATCCTCTTCGGGCTCATCGTGTCCGCCTCGGCGCGGGCGTTTCGAGGCTCCGAGCCGGCCGGACGATGAGCGGACCGCGGGAGTGCCGTCACCCGCCTCGAGCGGCGCGGGCGCCCCGGTCTCAGCACACCCCTCCGCCCTGCTCGGCCGGGGCGGCGTGGGCGCGGAAGAGGCGGAACAGCTCCCGGCCCATGCCGTAACCGTTGGCATCGAGATCGGCGGTGGCGTTGGGGCGCGCATGCCATTCCTTCTCGCGCACCAGCGCCTCCAGAGTGCCTTTGATACTGTCGAGGCGGATGAGATCCCCGTCGCGCACTTTGCCGATCGGGCCGCCGCACGCGCTCTCGGGCGTCAGGTGAATCGCCGCCGGTACCACGCCCGAGGCGCCCGACATGCGCCCATCCGTCACCAGCGCCACGTGATGCCCCTTGCTCTGCAACGAGGCCAACGCCGGCGTGAGGCCGTGAAGCTCGGGCATGCCGTTGGCGCGCGGGCCCTGGAAGCGCACTACCACGACCACATCGCGCGCAAGCTCACCGGCCTGGAAGGCCTGCAGCACCGCCTCCTGACTGTCGAACACGCGGGCCGGCGCTTCGACCACCCGGTGCTCGGGCTTGACCGCCGACACTTTGATGACCGAGCGGCCGAGGTTGCCGCGCAGGCGCTTCAGGCCACCGTCGGCGCTGAACGGATCGGACATGCGCCGCAGCACCTCCCTGTCGCCGCTGTTGGCGGGCGAGTCGCGCCACGCCAGCCCCGCGGGCGAAAGCCAGGGCTCCCGGGTGTAGGGCTCGAGTCCCTCGCCCGAGACCGTGCGCACGTTCCCGTGCATCAGACCGGCCGAGAGCAGCTCGCGCACCAGAAAGCCCATGCCGCCGGCGGCATGGAACTGGTTCACGTCGGCGCCGCCGTTCGGATAGATGCGCGCCAGCAGCGGTACCACCTCCGAGAGATCGCCGAAATCGTCCCAGTCGATCAGGATGCCGGCGGCGCGCGCGATGGCCACCAGGTGCAGCGTGTGGTTGGTCGAGCCGCCCGTGGCGAGCAGACCCACGATGGCGTTGACGATGCTGCGCTCATCCAGCACCTGCGCGAGCGGAAGGTACTCCTTGCCGAGCGCCGTGATCTGCGCGGCGCGACGCGTGGCGGCCGCCGTGAGCGCATCGCGCAGCGGCGTGTTGGGCGGGACGAAGGCGCTGCCGGGCAGGTGCAGCCCCATGACCTCCATCAGCATCTGGTTGCTGTTGGCGGTGCCGTAGAAGGTGCAGGTGCCGGCCGAGTGGTAGCTGTCGGCCTCGGACTGAAGGAGCGCCTCGCGGCCGACCTTTCCCTCGGCGAACTGCTGGCGGATGCGCGCTTTCTCCCTGTTGGGAAGGCCGGACGGCATGGGGCCGGCGGGCACGAACACCGCCGGCAGCTGCCCGAAGGCGAGCGCGCCGATCAGCAGTCCCGGCACGATCTTGTCGCACACCCCCAGGCACAGCGCCGCATCGAACATGCCGTGCGAGAGGGCGATGCCGGTGGACATCGCGATCACCTCGCGGCTGAACAGCGACAGCTCCATGCCGGGCTGGCCCTGGGTCACCCCGTCGCACATGGCCGGCACGCCGCCTGCGACCTGCGCGGTGGCGCCGGCCTCGCGCGCGGCATGGCGGATCAGGCCGGGGAAGCGCTCGAAGGGCTGGTGGGCCGAGAGCATGTCGTTGTACGAGGTGACGATGGCGAGGTTCGGCCAGCGCATCGCCTTCAGCGCCTCCTTGTCGGACCCCGAGGCCGCGAAGCCGTGCGCCAGGTTGGTGCAGGAGAGTCGCTTGCGGGCCGGCTCGCCGGCCTGGGACGCCGTGCGCTCGAGGTAGGCGGAGCGCGAGTCGCCACTGCGCTCGCGGATACGCTCGGTGACTTCGCGGACGCGGGGATTGAGGGTCGGGGGCTCGGGCATCGGCTTCACTTCTCCTCGGGCGGCTCGTAGCCTTCGGGCCGGGTCGAGCCCGAGCCGAAGAAGAACTTCTGCATCTCTGCCTCGAGGAATTGGCGAGCCTTGGGCTCGATGGGACTCAGGCGGTATTCGTTGATCAACATGACCTGGTGCTGGGTCCAGCGGGCCCAGGCCTCGCGCGAAACCTGCTCGTAGATCCGCTTGCCCAGCTCGCCGGGATAGGGCGGGCGGTCGAGGCCGGGCGCCTCGCGCTTCAACACCACACACTGCACCATTCGGGGCACGTCCGTCTCCAGTTGCTATCAATCCAAAAGCTGCTCCTGGACCGCCTCGGTCGCCAGTCGCCGCAGGAACTTCGAGATCGGAGCGGGAAGCCCGAGAGCGTCAGGGGCGCTTGCGCGGTACCAGGCATGGCGCGCCGGATCCGGCGCGCTGGTGCCTGAACAATGGGCCAGAAGCGGCGTGATGACAAGATCAAAATGCGTGAACGCATGTCGCAGCGCCTCGAGCGGCCGGGGCGCGGCGCAGTTCAGGGTGTGTCCGAGATACTCCTCGGCCTCGGCGCGGGTGTCGAATTGGGGCAGACACCACAACCCGCCCCAGATGCCGCTCTCGGGGCGGCGCTCGAGCAACACGCTGCCATCGTGTCGCCGCGCCGCGACCATGAAGACCCGCCGCAGGGGCCGCTCAGGCCGGCCCCTGGCCGCAGGCAGCTCATGCTGGCGGCCGGTGAGGCGAGCGACGCAACGCTCGGCTACCGGGCACTGCCCGCAGGCGGGGTTGCGGCGCGTGCAGATCGTGGCACCCAGATCCATGATCGCCTGCGTGTACACCTCGACGTGCTGCGTGGGCGTGCACTCTTCCGAGATCTGCCATAGTCGATTCATCGCAGTGCGATCCGACGCGCCGCCCTCCACTGCGAATTGGCGCGTCAGAACACGGCGCACATTGCCGTCGAGAATGGGAAAGCGCTGGCCGCGGCTCAGCGCCAGAATGGCCCCGGCGGTGGACCGGCCAACGCCGGGCAGGCGGGCCACCGCCTCGAAGCTCTCCGGAAAACGGCCGCCGTGCTCGTCCCGGACACACGCCGCGGCGCGGTGGAGGTTGCGCGCCCGCGCGTAGTACCCGAGCCCCGACCACAGGTGCAGCACTTCATCGAGCGGCGCGTCGGCGAGCGACACGATGTCAGGAAAGCGCCGCATGAAACGCTCGTAGTAGGGGATCACGGTGCCGACCTGGGTCTGCTGCAGCATGATTTCCGAGACCCATACCCTGTAGGGGCTGCGATCGCGCTGCCACGGCAGCTCGTGCCGTCCGCCGAGGGCGTGCCATTCGATCAGCGCGCCCGCGAAGCGCGGGCCGGCGTCGGCCGCTCGGGCCGCATCCGGCCGGAGGGGCCTCGCCCTGCTCATTGCACCTCGAGCCGGACGTCCCGCAGAGTCGTCCCGTTGAAGCTTGCCCGCTCGACCGTCAGCGTGCCGCGCGCATGCAGCATGCGCAGCGCCTTGATCGGCAGCACGAGCGGCTTGGGGTGCTTTCTCGTCGGCGGCAGGTAATGCGCGAAGTCGATCCGGTCGGCATCGAGGGCGAAGCGCCACAGCGGCTGCGCGCCGCCCGATCGATCCACCCAGCCGGTGAGCGTCGTCGCATCGAGCCGCGCGCTGAGCGGATTGAGCACCAGCGCGCCGTTTCTCAGTCGCCAGCGAGCCCTCAGCGAGAGCTTGCCGAGCGCCTCGGGATCCTTGGGAAGACGGGTCTTGATGTTCAACAGCGTCACCAGATGGCGGACCGAAGGGACGGTGAGCGCCAGGGAGCCGCCGGCGTCGAAGCCGTTTGTGCCGTGCGTGAGCGTTGTCGCCCCCCGCATCTTCACGCCCGACACTTCGAGCAACACCGATGGCGCGAAGACGGCGAGCGGGGCGGTCTTGAGCCGCAGCCGCTCCAGACGCAACCGCACCGGCACCCCCGCCTGCGGCAGCGGGCCGCCGCGCAGCAGGAATCGGCTGCTCACCGACAGCGGTCCGCCCGATTGCCAGGGGCTCACGCGCAGTCGCCACTGTGTCAGGGTGATCGGTGCCCCCGGCCGGCCCACGTAATGCAGCGTCCCGTCCACGATGTCGAGGCCGCCGAACGCCAGCAGAGCCGGGGTCGCGGCGTGTGAGCGCGACCGGGCGAGCAGGTCCTGCCAGTTGCCCCGGCCATCGGGCTCCCGCCACAGATGAATGTCGGCGCCGCGCAGGCGGATCTGCCCGAAGTCCAGCCGCCGGTGCAACAGCAGCGGCAGCAGCCGGATGCTCACGCGGGCGGAGCGCCAGTCGATCAGGTCCGGTCCCGGCTGTCCCGGCGCGGGACCGAGGCGCGCAGGTCCGACCTGCACCGCAAGCCACGGGAACCAGGAGAGGCGCAGATTCCCCTCGATCACGAAGGTGCGGCCGGTGGCCCGGCTCACCAGCCGGTCAATCCGGCCTCGATAGCGGTTTGGGTTGATCAGCAGGGTGACGGCGATCAGCGCCGCGGCCAAAAGCAGCACGAGCGCGGCCACGATCCCGAGGATCCAACGGACGGTCCGCATTCAAAGAGGGGGACGGGAGCGCGAGCGCGAGGTCGAATCGATCGGCACCGTCCAATAGTCATCCGCGGCGTCGCTCCACGACGGATCTCTGAGGTCCGGCCAGTTGCCGCGCTCGAAGCTCGGGGCGCCCTCGAGCCGCGCAGCCTTCAACACCAGGGCGCCGTGGTGAATGTCCGACATCGCCGTCCACCAGGGAATCGCCACCAGTCTGTCGCCGGCGCCACCCTTGCCGTACGCGATGATGATGTGCGTGGCGTGCCCGTTGTCTTTGGGGTTGAAGACGATGTCGCGGATGCGCCCGAGCAGCCGGCCGGAGCGGGACTCGACCGGCATGGTGATGAGCGTCGAGGCGCGCAGCGCGGCGCGCGGCCCTCGGGGCGCGGGCGCTGCCGGGACGGCGGGCGCGGCAGCGGGCCGGGGGCTCGACAGGAAGTCCGAGCCCTGCTGGCTGCACGCGCTCAACGCCAATCCCACCGCGAACAGCAGCGGCGTACAGCTTCTGAGTTTCAGACCGGCGTGCTTTACCATCTGACAAGCGGTGGCAGACTCATGAGGTAGGCCTCGGGATCGGCATCGGTCTGGAAGCCGAATTTCGTGCCCCGATCATAGACCAGGTTGAACTCGACATACCGTCCGCGCTTGAGGAGCAGCTTCTCCCGAGCCGCCTCATCATAAGGCAGGTCCTTGCGTCGCGCGACGAGGCGGGGATAGATACCGAGGAATGCCTCGCCCACCTTTTGCACGAAGGCGAAATCGGCCATGGGGTCCGGCCCGGCGAGCTCGTCGAAAAAGATGCCCCCGACCCCGCGGGGCTCGTGCCGGTGCGGCAGGTAAAAGTAGCGGTCGCACCATTCCTTGAACTCCCGATATGCATCGGGACGGTACGTGTCGCAGGCGGAGCGCAGAGCGGCGTGGAAGTCCGCCGTGTCCTGCTCGAACGGGAAGGTCGGCGTCAGGTCCGTCCCGCCGCCGAACCACGCACGGCTGGTGCGCAGATACCGCAGGTTCATGTGCACGGCCGGCGCGTACGGGTTGGTCATGTGCGCCACGAGCGAAATGCCGCAGGCGAGGAAGCGGCCGTCCGATGCCTCAGCGCCGGCCACCTGGGCGCGCGCCTGCTCGGAAAACACGCCCCAGACATGGCTGAAATTCACGCCGACTTTCTCGAACACCCCGCCGCGCATGAGGCGCGACTCGCCGCCGCCCTGCAGCCGGTGGCCCTCGGGTCGGCGCCAGGGGCGCACCTCGAAGCGGCTCGCCGGCTCGAAGGTCTCGAACGCGGCGCAGATGCGTCCCTGCAGGGCGCGGAAATACGCTGCCGCGGCCTCGGCCAGATCCTCGCCGCCAACCGGGCAGCTCAAGAGGTGGTCCCCGCGGCGGGCGCCGCTCGCGCGGAGCGATCGTGCACGTAGTCGACCAGCCGCGCCACGGCCTGCGGGTCGGCCTGCGGCCAGATGCCGTGGCCCAGGTTGAAAATGTGTCCCGGCGCAGGACCGGCCTCGGCGAGCACGCGTGCGGCCTGGCGCTCGAGCTCATCGGGCGCGGCGAAAAGGGCCGCCGGGTCGAGGTTGCCCTGCACCGCCTTCAGCGGGCCGAGGCGACGGCGCACCTGATCGAGCGGCACCCGCCAGTCGACGCCGATCACCTCGGCTTCGATTGCGGCGACGGCCTCCATCAGCGCGCCACCCTGGTTGACATAGTAGATCCTGGGCACGCCCGCGCCGCGCAGCGCCGCCAGGGTGCGCCGCGCCGCGTGCAGCGCGAAGCGCTCGAAGGCGGGCGGCGCGAGCAGCCCCGCCCAGGACTCGAACAGCATCAGCGCCTGCGCGCCGGCGCGCGCCTGGGCCGCGAGATAGGCGGCCATCGCGTCCGCGAGCCGCTCGAGCAGGCGCAGGCTCGCCTCCGGCTTGGAGTAAAGAAACGCGCGCGCCGTCTCGAACTCCTTCTCCGGGCGCCCGCACACGAGATAACAGAAGAGCGTGAACGGGCCGCCCGCAAATCCGATGAGGGGCACGCCCGGCGGCGCTGCGGCGCGGATCAACCGGATGGATTCCAACACAAAGGGCACGTCCCGCTCGGGCTCGAGCGCGCGCAGGGCCTCGATGGCCGCGGGGGTGCGGATCGGCTCGCGCACCACCGGGCCCGGATCGAAGCCGAGATCGACGCCCATGCCCTGGAGCGGCGTCATGATGTCGCTGAAGAGGATGGCCGCATCGAGCGCAAAGCGCTTGAGCGGCTGCAGCGTGACTTCGGCTGCAAGCTCGGGTGTACGGGTGAGCGTCTCGAAGTCCACCTTGGCGCGCAGCTGCCGGTATTCGGGCAGGTAGCGGCCCGCCTGGCGCATGATCCAGATGGGCGTGTAGGGCACCGGCCGGCGGTGGCAGGCGGCCAGAAAGACGGACGTCTCGGCGGAGGGCGCGGCCAATCAGAGGCTCCTCAGCCAGCGCGCCACCTCGGGCGCGAAGTAGGTGATGATG
>JAJZLX010000493.1:0-292 GCA_021850555.1 Pseudomonadota bacterium
CCCGCTGGCTCGCCTCGACCCGTGAGTTGCTGCGGTCGCTCGATGTCCAGGTCATCTGTGTTTCCGACACGCAGCGCGCCGCGGTCGAGGCGACACTGCGCTGGATGGGTGTGGAGGCGGGCCTTCACGCCCGCACGATTTACAACCCGATCGACGAGACGTTGCAGCCGGATGGCTCGCCGATCGATGAGCGCAAGCTCGTGTTCCTGTCCTCACCCAACAAAGGGCTGAAGTTCACGCTCGATGCGTTTCGCGCGCTGCGCCGCCGGATGCCGGACCTCGAGCTGGTGGT
>JAJZLX010000493.1:302-2634 GCA_021850555.1 Pseudomonadota bacterium
GGCAATCCGGGCTACAAGACGCGCCGTTGGGCGCCCATCGAGGGCGTGCGCGATCTCGGGCCGCTGCCGCAAGCGCGCATGCACGCGCAGGTGCGCACGGCGCTGTGCACCTTCTGTCCGAATTTCGTGGTGCCGGAGACCTTCGGGCTGGTCTTTGCCGAATCCAACGCGCTCGGCACGCCCGTGCTGACGTGCGACTGCGGCGCGGCGCGCGAGATCATCGGCGATGCGCGCCAGGTCGTTCCGGTCAGCGGCGCACAGCGGCTCTACGAGGGGCTGCTCGGGGGCTGCACGCCGCGCTGGCGCGCGTTGCCCGCGCAGGTGGCGGCAATGCTGGGTTTGTTCGATGCCTACGCGCAGCGGATCGGCGCCTGGCGCGCCGGTGAGCGGCCGGTGACGGCGCCGGATCCGCGCTTCCGTCTGTCGGCCGTGCTCGAGCGCTGGCGCGCAGAGCTCGCGCTCTGAGCGCTCGGCGCACGGGCCCTGCGCGCGGCTCGCGGTGCCGCCTTGCTCCTGGCCGCGGGCGTGGGCCACAATGCCGGCTCCTCTGCCGAGGCGCCTGCCGTACTCCAGCCGATGACCGACGTGACGTTGTCCGCCGCACCGCGTGCGCCGCTCAGCCCGTTCGTGTTCCGGTTCGGCCGGATCGGCGACATGGTGATGTTGACGGCCGTGCTGCGGGCGCTGCATTGCCGTTTCGGCGCTCCCTGTCATGTCGTTGGAATGGATGCGTGGATACACGACATGTACGCGGGGCATGCGGACGTGGCGGCGTGCTGGCACGTTCCGCGCAAGGCGCCCTTCGTGTTCGGTCTCGCCTGGCCGGCGGTGCTGCGGGCGCTGCGCCGCAGCGCGCCGGGGCCGGTGTACGTGTTCGAGCACCATCGCCGGCAGGTGCCGCGGATCAGGCGCCTGCTGGCCCTCGGCGGAATCGATCCGCGGCGGTGCCTGTTCATCGACGAGGAGCCCGGCACCGAGCGGCTGTGGCTCGAGTGCCTGTTGGAGTTCGCCGCGCGCACACCGGAGTCGGTGCAGGCGGCCGACTATCCCGAGCCCGCGGCGCCCGGTCTGTGGCGCCCGCACCTGCAGGTGGCGCAGGCCGAGCGCCGCGCGGCCCGCGCTTGGCTCGCCCGTTACGGCTGGCACGGCGAGCCGCTCGTGCTCGTGCAGCCGGGTAACCATCGCACCATGGGCCGGCGGCGCATGCGTCACTGGGCCAGGCGTGACGACAAAGTCTGGCCGCTCGAGCACTGGATCGAGCTGTTGCGCGGAATTCGAGCCGCCATGCCCGAGGCGCTGATCGTGCTGCGCGGTGCGCCGGCCGAAGCGAGCATGCTCGAGCACATCCGGGCGGCGGCGCGCGTTTCCCGGGTGGCGGCGGCCCCGTGCGGGCTGCGGCGGCTGTTCGCCCTGTGTGAGCTGGCCCAGAGCATGGTCTCGATCGATACCGGGCCGGCGCATGCCGCCGCGGCGCTCGGCACGCCGCTCGTGGTGCTCTACGGGATCCAGTCGGCCCGGGTCTGGCTGCCGCGCAGCGGCACAGACTCGCCGGTGCTTGCGCTCGAGGCCGAGCGTGTCGAGCGGATCGGCCCGCAGGCCGTGCTGGATGCCTGGCGCTCGCTGCCGGGCGAGCGCGCGCCGGGCACGTTGCAATCGAGGTCCGCGTGAGCACTCCCGCGCGAGCGCTGCAGCCCGTCGTGATTCTGTTCGGCCGGGTGGGCGACATGATCATGCTGACCTCGGCGTTGCGCCTGCTGCACGATCGTTTCGGGCGACCGTGCCAGGTGATTGGTGCGGGACCCTGGAATCGCGAACTCTACCGGGGGAGCCCCGATGTGGAGCGCTGCTGGACGCTGCCGCGGCATCTGCCCTTGCCGGTGACCGGGGCGTGGTTGGCGGTGTTGGGCGTGCTGCGGCGCAGTGCGCCGGGTCCGGTATACGTCGCCGAGACGATGCCGCGGCAAGCCGCGCGCATCCGCCGCCTGCTGCGGCTTGGCGGCATCGACGTCCGGCGCTGCGAGTTCCTCGAGGGAGGCCCCGCCGACGGTGAGCACTACATCGATGCGCTGTTGCGGCTCGCCGTACGGACACCGCCGATCCTGGCGGCGGCGGATTATCCGTTGCCGGGACCGGCAGGAGCGCCGCGGCTGTTCACGCTCGAAACGGAACGTTCCCAACGGGATGCTCTGCTGCGCGAGCGCGGCTGGAACGGCCGGCCGCTCGTGCTGATCCAGCCGGGCACGGCGCGCACCCTCAGCGCCCGCAGCCGCAGGCGATGGCGAGGCGACAACGACCGCTCCTGGCCCGTCGAGCGCTGGCGCGAGCTGTTGCA
>JAJZLX010000381.1 GCA_021850555.1 Pseudomonadota bacterium
AAAGCCGTCGGAAAGTGCGGTGACTTGTCTGAGGGTAGCCATTTGTCCGCCGCGGGCCCTGCCGGGGCATTTTGGTCTCGACTCGGCGTTTGTGGGGTCCGGCAGGTACCGACCCTTTGCGGCCGGTCGCGACGGTCCGCTATTGGGAAATCTATGCCGCCAATTGCCCTGGCACCTTATCCCTTCCGAGTCTGCTCCAGCGCAAGGTGTGCATTCGAGTCACGTTGACCGAACGCTCGTCTATTGACGAAGAAGATCACAACGCTATATCCGAGGAACCCGGCACCCATTGGAACGAGGAAACCATGAAGGCCCTCATGCAAGTATCCAAAGATCAAAAACATCGCGCCCATGAAGGCCATGAACGCCGGCGCGACGTATTTGGCCTTGCGCGACGTTGATTGCACACGTGCGTTACGAACGATCATTAGGTGTAGGGAGTCAACTTGTTCTTCGTGTTTTCCGCGACACGCCAGCCCATGTCCTCGGTCAGCGACACAATCTGGGCACAATCCCTTGCAGCAGGCCTTACAGGAGCCGATGGCTTCGCGTTCCGGGTGATTGAAACAGCGCACTTTAACTCCAATGCCAAACTATGTTTTGACCGCAAACATGCGATATTTCGTTACTGCACGACCGCCGTAGAAGCGCATAGGCTACCCGATGTCCGCATTGGGATGCTGAGAATACCGCGATGAATTTCTCAAAGTGACCGACATCGGCTATTTGCGGCGGTCTCCCGCCCCCTCAGTAGCCGATGTCCGCCCACACGGCGGTCATTGCGGACGTTCAACCCGCATTTGTGCCTGCACACGCCTATTGACGTTTGCGACTAGCGAACGAGCCAACAGCCATGCCGAATGCGACTCCCAGGCCAACGCCAATAGCCAGTTGATGTGTTGCGGCTCCGATACCAGCGCCAACGCCGATGCCAATGGCGAGCCACATGCCAATCTTCATGGGCGCCGCCGTAGGTGGTTCATGAACCACACTTTACGCGAGTAAGTGGAAGACAAGCAAGTTGTCAGATTTCTATCGCGGCGAGCTCCGGAAAGGTATTTGCGGATCTATCTCAACCTCCAGATACAGGAAGCGCGCATCTGAACCTCTGCAAGCGAATGACCGCATTCTGGACAAACTCGCGCGGGCCCCGAGTAACTGGTCATTGCCGGTATCGGCCACCGTCTTCGCGAAGGTTTATTATCCAGGGCGGGGGTGGCTCTCTGTTACTATAAACCCACATGAACTCTGCATCTGCCTTAAAGGCCGTCCAGGATTCCTTAGCCCGAGGATCATCGACACCCTGCGGTTGGGAGAGCGATCGGGATGCATATATTCTTCGCAAGTCACAGGAGCTTTTGCAGAAGCTAATTGAACCCGTTCCGGCATCGGTAGTAGGCAGAGCCCATGACTATGATAACGAGGGGCTGAAGCCTTATATCGAGTCGTTTGCGATTGCACATTCAGATGATCATTGGCTCCTGTACCTGACGTCCTCCAATCACTTCGCTTTGGCATATGGGAAAGATCCCGCAGAGCTTCGAGCCTTGGGCTTTGACTCGCCTGACGCGCTGACGGAGTGGCTTGGCTAGAGCGCGCGAATTCTTAAGGGCTTAATCTGAGAGTCCGGTATGGGGCTGGATATTCAGGGCGTCCAGCGGCCGCTTCTGGCCGATTTCGGACGCTCCTAGTGGCGCTCGCCGTTTACTCGCCATTGACGGTCGCGCAATCATTTACAGGCCAAGGCGGTTCTTCAACCATAGAATAATACGTGCAAGCGCGCCTTGGCTTCGTGACGGAACGTTGTAATAGCGCTGCCGATCCTGACGGTCGGCTTCCCGCCCTGCTGCGATCTGCTCCTTTGACCACTGTGGTGCCCAGACGATCCTGTCGCGGCGGATGAAATAGTGCGACTGGCAACGCAGATTCCATGAACCAATGGACGGGTCGAGCGAGACCGTCCCCTTCTCCTCAGTGAGTCTCCATCCCCCAGGTTTGAGCGGTGTCACGACCCGGTTCCCGCATCCGCAGCAGCACAGATGACTGGCCGTCCGGTACTTCCTGGATATGTAGAGGATCCCGGGCTGTAGCTCGCGCGGGATGGAATCGACAAACTGCGGGGCAACACGTTCAATCGGGCTCATAGGCGCCAGCAGAAGTGATTAGATTCGACCTGGTCGCAAAGAGTATCTGCCATTCATTTGCGGAGTCGTAGTAGAACCCGCGAAGCTTCTTCCATTTCATCACCGCGAGAATCGCATTGAGCGCATTGAGGTCGGCCACCTGGATGTTTTTGTCATAGACGTCCGCGCCGTCCGTGGTCGCGAAGGGAATCTGTGCCCGTGCCTTGTTCCGGTTGTCCGGCTGACTTGTCGTCGCGCGGAGTATGCCGCCGATCATGCCATTCGCGGCCGTCAGCCCCATGCCAGTATCGATGAACGTGCCGCCAAACGACTCCAACCGTTCGATGATAGACCGTTTGCCGGGATTGGCGTCCATGCACACGAACACACACTGCATGTTCCTTAGCTGTTCGACATTTGCTGATTCGATGTACTCGGGGTGTGCAAATATCCGCTTGTGAAGCACGGAGTATTTCGCCTTGAAGTACTCAACCTTAAACGGGAATGCGTGCAGCTCGTCTTTCGACGCCGCGCCGGGCGATCGGAAGGCGTTGTGTGAAGAGAGGATATCGCCGTCGTAGAGGTGGATCTCGTTGACCGGTGTCTTACTGAGGAGATCAAGCACGTACGCACCGGTTCCGCCAAGGCCCACGATCGCGACTCGCTCGACGGCGAGCTTCGCCGAGATCGCCTCGATCTCGGCGCGAGCTGAAGCCGTGTCCAGGTACATGAACGGCGACTTGTCGTCCTCGGGTTCTACGATGCGCCTCGTGAGCGGGGTGACGCTCGGGTCAACTTGCCGCGCCGGCCCCCACAGGTATGCGACGTAGGTCCTGATCTTCTTCGCGTAACTCTCGTACATGCCGGTCTTTGGGATGCACGAGAATTGGTACGTCGACGTCAGATCGTCGCTAAACCGCTCAGATGAAGCCCTCGCTCCGAGCCCATGGATCGGCTTGCCGTCTCCCCCGTGCGGCATCTCACCAGCGAACTTAAGCCAGTGCGCGTCCGGCTTGTTGACGATTTCACCATTCAGGTTGAGCTTGCAGATCAAGACACCGTCTGTTTTGACTGCCCGCCCAGCCGCAAGGTACGGCACGTCGTGAACGACCAGGTTGCCTCCGCCGACAACGCTGACGCAGTAGCCTTCGTCTCGGAGTTGCCGCAAGTCCTCGTTATGATCGACCAGTGGGTGTGACATCGAATTCGGTGTTGCGCCTCTTAACGATGACCGATTCGCCGGCGGAAAGCATGCCCGTCTTTGGCTTCTCCGCGTGCTCGAACGTAACG
This sequence comes from Pseudomonadota bacterium, assembly GCA_021850555.1. Next base: position 3,414 of record JAJZLX010000381.1, read on the forward strand.
TGGTACAAGACATTTGGGTCGATCTGGTTCCCAGGGAACCCGAGTTTCACCACCTGCTCGTACGTCACGACGTCCGTGGGCACTGAATGGTCCGTACCGTTGACCTTGATCTCGTACTCATGCTCTTCCGACATACTACGTCCCTTTTCCAGCTCTGGAATTCAATAGCGGCACTGGAACTGCTGAACCTCATCATACGCCACGTGCAAGTAACAGCAAGGGAACGTTCAGTAACAAATTGGTATTCTGAGTAACATATGGTACGTTGAACACCGGGCGGTTTCCTGCATTACCAGTTACCCATACCATCACGTTTCTATATGGCGAGCAGACGGGGTAATATTCCAAGCGAAGATGCCTGTATCGAGCGAGAGATCCGCGAAGCGATCGGCAGCCGCATCTCAGAAATGCGGAGGAAGCGGAAGCTCAGTGCCCGCCTGGTGGGCGAGAAGCTTGGCGTGTCGCGCGAGGCGATCACGCACATCGAAACGGGTCGGAACAACATCACGGCAATCGCGCTGTGGAAGCTGGCGACGCTTTTTCGCTGTGACATCAAGGATTTTTTTCCCGACGTCCCGGACGGGTACGGCCTCACCAAGGTCGACACCGACAAGATCGCCGAAGAAGGCGGCCGCAGCGCCGCGGACTGGGCGCGCCAACTATTCGGCAAGAAGTGACTGACACCATATGATGATCGAACGCATCGAGACAGAAGCCGAGCGTCTCCTCGCCGAGGCGAACGTACGCTCAGTACCCGTCCCAATCGAGGAAGTAGCGCGGCACCTGCGCATCTCCATCAGCCGCGCGCCGAGCGCCGACTTCTCGGGTCTTCTCATCCGCAAGGAAGGCCGCGCCCTCATTGGCGTGAACAGCAGCGAAGCTCCCGTGCGCCAGCGATTCACAATCGCCCACGAACTCGGTCACTATATCTTGCATCCTCGCAAGGACGCGTTCGTAGACTTCCGAAAGGATAGGGGTGCGACCGAACTGAGGCCACCCCGAGAACGGCAGGCAGACATGTTTGCTGCTGCGCTCCTCATGCCGCGCTCCCAATTGCGCAAGGATATACGAAAGCTCGCGAAGGACGGAGTGACCGAGACGGTGACCGACATGCTCGCGGTTCGCTACGGCGTCAGCGAAGAGGCCATGCGGATTCGCCTCATCAATCTCTTGCGCTGAGTAAATGGACCCTGTTCTCGTGCCGTAATGATCCCCGGACTAGACACAGAGGCGCGACCTGATCTTGGTGGACTATCCCACCCCGGGGACGAATGACCTGGTTTGTTGCCAAGTCACCCTGAGTGTCAGCTTTTGGGGTGCCGCGAAGCTTCTTCCGGGTGACCGCAAGTGGCCGGAAGGCGTCACCCACGGCTAAGGTTCTGTTCTCGGTCGACTGGAAAGTTATTCGAGGGTCTGTGGCGTGGATGCTAGCGGTGAAACACGGTTGGACGCCTATTCTTGAGCCTGCGGATCGATACAGGTTTCCGCGTCCTATCCTCAAAATCGGGCGCTTTTCAATCCCCGTTTACACTATCCACTGGCTCGACCGCCCTGACACAGGGCGGCTCTTTCGCCGCGGGGGCCGATCGGCATTTTCATGCGGGGGTGGACGCGGCCGCGGGGTTCCCGTTCGCTTCAGAATCGTGAGACAGGAGCACGGAGACCGAGCAAAATCGTCGCCCGCGAAATGTGCTTCTGGATCGTGCGATGAGAGATGCCGAACTCTCGCGCGATCTCCTGGTAGCTGTAGCCGCTGCGGTGCGCAAGAAAGATCTGGCACGTGCGGCAACTGACCCGATTCAGCCTCTTCGTGACCTGCTCGAGGCGTTCCTGCGCGGCAAGGACTCGGTCGGCGCTCGGAGTCTCATCGCACCAGACGGGATCGTGATCCAGCGCTGGGAGCACATCCGGATCCATGGGCACAAGTCTCTGGCGGCGATACTGGTTAATGGCCAGATTCATCACGATCGTGGCCAGCAGTCCCGCTTCATTGTGGATCGCGTGGGCGCGCCGATACTCAAGGAAGCGGACATATGCGTCCTGCACCAGATCTTCGGAATCTTCGGGTGATCGGCCGGCTCTTGCACAGACCCTCATGAGCCGCGAGTGCCAGGGCGGCGACAGTCGGTCGCGACAAGCCGCCCGATGTCTTAGCCGGCGTCGCCCGAGATTCGACCTTCGCTGCGGGGCGTGCAATTCCATAGACACCGACATTGCCTGGTTCGCGTGCCGTCAGGCGGCCGCCGCGACTCCTCCAGGGGTGGGACGCTCCTCAGCCGTAGTCCGTCCCATTCGCTGAATCCGTGCTTCGACCGCCCCCAACGTATGCCGGTGCTGTCGCCCGATTTCCTCGGGACGCTGTCCTGCTTTGGATGCCTCGACCAATCAGGTCTCCTCGCCGGTGGTCCAGGGCTGCCCGACGTTGTCTGGCAGCAGGGCGCCACGTTGCGGGCGCGCCTCTGCTCGCACGCGTGCTGTGATCGCGTAAGCCGCGCCCGCAGCGCTTCCGCACGATGACCCACCCATGCATACGCGCTCGATAAGATCAGGTGCTCCCATAAAGGGGACAGTCTACAGCGTCCCCGAAATGGGAGCAAGCAGGAGGAACGCTACCTTGATGCTCCTGATTTGGGAGCACAAAATGGGCAAGCATCTCCGCACGGCACGCCATAAGGCGCTGATCGCAGCACTAAAAGCGGCCCGAGAGGCCGCCGGCATCACGCAACGCGAGCTCGCGCGGAAGCTCGATCGCGCCCATTCATTCGTTGGCAAGATCGAATCCGGGGAGCGTCAGCTCAACGTGCTCGAGTTTTGCGAATACGCGGACGCGCTCGGTGCAGATGCAGGGGAAATGATTAGGGCGGTTCTGAGTTCGAGAGGGTAAAGGGGACCGTGATGGTCGCCGTGCAAACGCGACCCGCCCTTTAAGGAGGAGATCGCCGCGGCGTTATGCGACAGCGTCAAGTGCGCGAAAAGTGCCGGGCTACGGCGAAGCCGTAGGCAATTGCGTTCGTGACGGACGCCTACGACTGACGTCATTTCATGGCGTCGTGGTTGCATTGGCCGACGCGCAGACTCGATGCAACAGTGCCTTGCATTTGGCGTTGACCGATGGTCTGTGAAGCTGTAGCGTGTCCGCATAGAACGGCGCAGTGGTCGTGGCGGTGCGCCAGCACTTTGAGGCATTGTCGTGTTTCATCACTGGTTCGTCCTGGCGCTTATAGCATTGGCGCTGATCTTCCCGACTTCCCGACGGATCCTGATCGAGACGATTCGGAACGTTGTCCGTCCGATCATTGCCATTCTCTTTTTTATCGCCGTGCGTCTACGTTGAATTCAGGGCGTCGAAAATAGAACGATCGGACGCGTCCGGAGGTGCTGTCGGGACTTCCACATGAGCGCTGCATTCTCCAATAGGAGGAACGGCGATCGTGGGGCGGCGCACGTCAGTTCCCTCCTCGTGAACACTGGCATCGACAAGTGAAGCCCGGGCACCGCCGGGGATCACGGTCCGCGCCAGCAAGCTGTCACGGACCGTGAAAGCTGAGAGTGGGGGGAGGGACCTCCGACTTCTGCTGCGCGCACGGTGCATCGGGTCATCGTCTCATGCTCCTTTCGGTTGCGGTCCGTGTCGCGGGCGAGAACCGCAACCGAAAGAAGCTTTTCCATGAAACTCTTGACCGATGCACAGCGCCGCGAACTCACCGCGAACGGTGAGCGATCCGCCGCCGGCGAGGAGATCGACCCGCGCCCGGTCGTCAAACTCTTCACACCCGATGCCGGTGCTACGTGGCTTCTCACGGAACTTGACCCGAGTGATCCTGATCGCGCGTACGGGCTCTGCGATCTCGGCCTCGGGTGTCCGGAGCTCGGCTACGTGAGCCTCGCGGAGCTCGCCGCGGTCCGCGGCCGACTCGGCCTTCCCATTGAGCGCGATCTGCATTTCAAGGCCGATCAATCGCTCTCGGCGTATGCGGACGCAGCTCGCAGCCGCGGGCGCATCGTCGCATAGCGCGGGGATCACGCCGGTGCGTGCAGAGATCCTGCGTACGCCGGCGTGTTCTGGGTGGCTGTGCGTGCGTGGACGCCGCAGGGATGAGATCAGGATGATCGACGCGATTTCCGCGCTGAGTTCTGAACTCGATTCTTTTCCCCGGTCATCCGAGCGTCGTTGAACCCGCCTACACGAATGAAGCGCCCAGCAGGTGCAGCGTAAGGTCGATCGCCTCACCGCCACGCCTATTGCGCATGTCGAACCAGCGGCTCGCCGTCGTCGGGATCTCGAAGTCTCCTCGGTCCGTCAGAACGTGCCATCGTCGACTCCCGGGGTTCTTGCGGGACACGTACGTCGAATCGGGCTTCAGGTCGATCGCGAGTTGCCGCAAGACCTGCTCGATCGGCAGCCGGTGCAGCGCCGCGGGAATTGCTTTGTCGAGGCGTCCACCTGTCCGAGGGCGGCCCTCCACCGGCCCACCGAAGGGGGAGGGAGAAACTTCGGACGGCTCACTTTCTCCCTGCCCAGCGCGCTGCCGCACGCCGAAACTGCTCGCGACGGGCGATACCGCGCCCGAAAGCGATGAGACCTCGGAGAAGAACGTCATGGAAAAATCAGTTCCGCCGGTCACCGGCCGTTACCTCACGAATGCGGAAGCCGCCGCAGTCCTCAGACTCTCGCCCCGGACGCTGGAGAAGCTCCGGGTGAATGGCGGCGGTCCGCGCTTCCGCAAGTTTGGCAGCCGGGTGATCTATGCCCGCGAGGATCTCGACGCGTGGGCAGGCGAGCGCGTCTGCGAGAGCACTTCGGACGTGCATTATGCGGCGCTGCGGTGATTGCGCTTCTTCGCGAATACGGCCTCCATGCACGGCGAAGCGCGAACACACTCGGAACGTGGGCAGCTCGAGACCTTTCGCACGCTCGCGGCCAACTTCGCGCCGCGAGACCTGCAGGATCTCATGTCCTACCCGTTTTTCTCGCTCACCAAGGCGAAGCGCATTCGACCGATCGACTACCATGCCGGTGACATCTCGATCCGGGTCGAAGGCTCGGCCGAGCATGGGATCGCCAGCATCTGGGACGCCGACGTGCTGATCTGGGTGGCCTCGCAGATCATCGAGGCGCGGGACGCCGGAATTGCGACCTCGCGGCTGCTGGTCGCGACGCCCTACGAGATCCTGAGTTTCATCGGACGAGGGACCAGCGGTCGCGACTATAGCCGGCTCAAAGCCGCATTCGACCGGCTCCAATCGACGAGCGTCGCGACATCGATTCGCCAGCCGTTGAGCCGGAGGTTGCACCGCTTCTCCTGGATCAACGAGTGGAAAGAGCGCGCGACGGGGGAGGGTAGGCCGCTCGGGCTTGAACTCGTCGTCCCGGATTGGTTCTATGCGACCGTACTCGATTCGACTCTCGTCCTGACGATCGATCGCGCGTACTTCGGTCTTGGGGGTGGAATCGAACGCTGGCTCTACCGGCTCGCCCGCAAGCACGCGGGCAAGCAGCCGGACGGCTGGCGGTTTGACCTCAGGCACCTGCACGTGCGCTCCGGAAGCCTCGCCCGGTATTCCGACTTCGCCATCGACCTGCGTCGGATCGTGCGGACCGGCTGCCTGCCCGGTTACCGACTGGCGATCGAGCACACTCGCCGTGGCAGCGAAGTCCTGCATGTCTGGGCGGCTCCCGCCCATCGCATCGAGCAGACGGTTGCGCAGCTTGCCGCAAGGTTCCGAGCTGGGGATAAGCTGTGAATAGACACGTGCTATCGGGCGCACGGGGTATCGTGCTATCAGGCGCACGACTATCGTGCTATCAGGCGCAAATTCTCGGGCAAGTTCTTGATGCTGCGAGCGAATCCCGCCCCTTAACTCCAATAACATACAGATCCTCCGGATCTGTCATAACGGAGGAGGGTCGGTCGAACTTTGCATCGCGACGGCATTCCGAGCCGCTCAGGGAGCGCACTGCGGAGGGTGCGCCATGAATCTGGGGCGCATCGTCCGTTTGCGGGCGGGCGAGATGGGGAACTGCGGCCGAGATGGTGGGCGCGTAGCGGCGCATCAGCCGGTAGTCATTTCGCCGGAGGCTGGGCAAGCGGCAATTCGATCGGCTGCGGGCGAGTCCCGACGCGTTTCCCTGCTGGTCGTGACATTGGTAGGCGTTTCGGTATGTCTCGGCGTGCCGTGGATTCATCCGCCGATCCGACTCGTGTACAACGCGAGCCCGAGCGTGGCGCTCGGGTGGTATTTCCTCGTCCCGACCCGGGAGCTGGCGGTCGGGATGTTCGTCGTCGCGCACCTCCCTCCGGCTGCGGCAAGACTGGCGGCGCGGCGCGGCTATTTGCCGCTCACCGTTCCGGTCGTCAAACGTATCGCCGCAGGGCCTGGAGAGCGCGTCTGTGAGCGCTCCCGAGTTCTCTCGATCGACGGACGCCCGGTCGCTCGAGCACTGCGTGAGGATGCGCAGCGGCGCGCACTCCCGGTGTGGTTGGGGTGTGTGATCCTCGCGCGCGGCGAATATCTCCTCCTTGGGTCGGCGCCCGACTCGTATGACAGCCGATATTTCGGGCCGGTGGCGGGAGGCGCCATTCTCGGGCGTGCGATACCGCTGTGGACGTGGCAATGATCAGGAGGGTCCTCATCAACGGATGCCTGCTGTTCCTGTTCACCATCACTGTCAGTGACGCGGGCATCGCTGCCAACCCGCCCGTCGTCTGTGGGACCGCGCGCTGGCAACCCCTGATTCGCGAGGCTGCTTTGCGATTCGAGGTTCCGCAGGCGTGGCTCGATGCGGTGATGCTCGCTGAGAGCGCGGGTTGTGCGACTCTGAATGACAGGCCGATCGTATCTCCGGCTGGCGCAATGGGTCTGATGCAGATCATGCCGACGACGTGGCTTGAGTACCGGGCTCGACTTGGGCTCGGAGACGACCCCTATCAGGCACGCGACAACATCTTCGCCGGCGCCGCGTATCTGCATGAGCTCTATGTGCGATATGGGAAGGATGGGTTTCTGGCGGCCTATCAGGCCGGTCCTGGGCGGTACGAGGAGTTCATCCGGGATGGACGACCGCTCCCGCGAGCGACGATCGAATACGTCGCGCGTGTTCAGCGGGCTATTAGGCGAATCAACGCGAAATCGTCTCCAGTCCTGTTGCCTGCAGCTCCTGCCACGAGCCCGCTCTTCATCGTGCTCACCTCGAGGCCGACGCATGGGGATCGAACGACGAGTCTGCAGCTCGACACGCAACTCTTTGTTCCGCAGTCACCTGTTCGACGGTCAGCGATGGTGTCACGCAAATGAGCGCCGGAATGTTCGCCATGATGAGGAAGATCCGCGCGAGAGGGAGCGTGGACGCCGGAAAGGGCGGCAGGAAGACGGGGAAGCAAGATAGAAGCAGACGGCACGGACGCGCCGCCAAGCCTTTGTCTGCACATCGGTTTGCGCGGCACGGCCGCGCAGGAGGGGAGTGCGGTCCTCCGCGACAAGTAACTGCGAGCCAAGGAAATTTCGGGTGCCGCGTACGCCTCGCTGCGCGCTGCTGCGACTGGACCCAGCGATGAAGGGGAGTCGCGATGATCGGTTTCGGCCGCGAGTAGGACCACCCAGAGCGCGCGGAGACGCGAGCAGCCAACGGCTGGTCGGCCGCGTTGTCCGCGCTGCCTCGCGTTCAGGGAAGTCGTTGGGCTACCGCGCGGGACGCGCTCGCCCTGGAGCGCGGCTCGGGCGAGGTTACGCGGCTGCGCGCCTGGCTGCTCGAGCTCTCGGACCGCGATCGCGGCGGGTGATCGTGAAGGTCCGCATCGTCCAGCATGCGCACCTCCGGCCTGCGGCGATCAGGGAGAATCTCGACTACATCGAGCGGGACGGAGTACAGCCCGATGGCAGCCCGGGTCGCCTCGAGGCGGCACGGCAAGATGAGATCGATGCCGAGTCCTTTGCCCGCCGGATTGAGCCCGACCGGTATCATTTCAAGATCATCGTCTCGCCGGAGGACGGCGCACAAATTGGTGATCTGAAGTCCTATAGCCGTGAGTTCATGGCGCAGGTCGAGCGCGATCTCGGGACGCGGCTCGAGTGGGTGGCGACGGACCACTGGGACACCGACAATCCGCACATCCACATCCTGCTGCGAGGCAAGGACGAGGCCGGCGAGGATCTCGTCATCGCCGGAGAGTACATCGCGCACGGCATGCGCCATCGCGCCGCGGAACTCGCCACGCGATGGCTCGGGCCGCGGACAGAGCGCGAGATCCGGGAGAGCTTGACGCGGGAGGTCGAACAGGAGCGGTGGACGAGCCTCGATCGGGTCCTCCAGCGGAGCGCGCAGGGTGCAAATCTGGACCTGGCCGACCTTTCCTCCGCTGTCCGGGACCGAGAGCATCGGGCCCTCCTGATCGGCCGCTTGCAGCGTCTCGGGGAGCTCGGCCTCGCCGAGCGCCTCGCTCCGGATCGCTGGCAGCTTTCGCCAGATTTCGAGCGGCTCCTGCGGGCGATGGGTGAGCGGTGCGACATCATTCGCCGCATGCAGCGCGCGCTCGGCGGTGAGCGCCGCGAGCTTGCCACCTTCGACAATTCCGAGCTTCCCAAATCCATCACCGGCCGCGTGATCGGCAAAGGCCTCGTCGATCCTCTGAACGACCGCGGATACTTGGTCGTGGACGGCATCGATGGCCGTGCTTACCACATCGCCGTACCCCCTCGGGTGGACCTCGGCGGACTGCCGGTCGGAGCAATAGTCACGGTGAGCAATGGCCCGAAGCCGCGTGCAGCGGACCGGGCGATCGTGGAGCTGGCGCGCGATGGCATCTACCGAACTTCCGAGCATCTCACGGTAGCGCAAGCCGATGCTCGGCCGGGGCGAGATCCCGAGGCATTCGTCGAGGCTCACGTGCGGCGACTGGAAGCGCTACGTCGTGCTGGCATCGTCGAGCGCCTGGAGGAGGGCGTCTGGCGCGTGCCCAAAGATCTTGTCGAGCGGGGGCGAGCTTATGACACCCGGCGCTCCGGAGGCATTCAGGTCGAGGTCAACTCCTACTTTCCGATCGAGCGGCAGGTGGGGGCTATCGGTGCGACGTGGCTGGACCGTCTCCTGGTCAATGGGCCCGGCGATTTGTCGCCGGCGGGCTTCGGCTCTGAGGTCCGTGCGCCGCTTGCCGAGCGGGAGGGATTCCTGGTCCGAGAGGGCTTGGCTGAGCGCCGAGGACAACGGCTTGTGCTCGCAAGAAATCTTCTGGCAACGCTGAGAGCGCGCGAACTCGCGAGTGCCGCTGAAAAGATTCAGGCCGAGAGCGGGCTTGTCTATCGGCCGGTCGTAGATGGTGTGCCCGTCTCGGGTACTTTCCGACGATCCGTGCTCCTGACCAGCGGGCGATTTGCAATGCTGGATGACGGTTTGGGGTTCCGTTTGGTTCCGTGGCGGCCCGTCATCGAAGGGAATACCAATAAGGTGATCACGGCGGTTACGCGAGGTGATCACGTGTCATGGGGTCTCTCGAAGCGGCGTGGTGTGGCTCGCTAGTGTCACGTAGTCGTGTCACACCACGTCCCAGGAACGAGCGAATTTCCGAGTAGTGCTCGCGAGAATACGAAAGGGGCAGCAAACCGACCCTGAACCGTCATTCATGAATGGCCGGTAAAGGGCAGGCAGATTTGCCGAGCTTAGCAGCTAATCACTATTCCCTTTTCCATCGGGCAAGGGGCGGTGCACGGAGCGATCCCCAGCAGTTGGGCGACACCGCCGATCGCCTGCTCGACGGTCGCCTCACCGCCGCCGGCCAGCTTTGAATAACCAGGAGTATATCCTCCTGCGGCGCACTCCTGGCCAGGAAAGAGATGTCGGAACGTGCGGACCGCGTCGGGGAGATGGCTTCCATTCGTTCCATAGTGTGATGTCAGTCATCTTGCGTCTCGTGGAATGGATGTAATGTTGAGTCTTGCCTTGGTCCATTCGGAGTCCTGGACACCATGGCGAGAGCGGCGGCAGTAACCTCGCTGACGATCTTTCTTGTCAAATCCGGCCTCAAAGAGGCCGACGTGTTGGACGGTGAAGCGTCTGCGGATTGTGACGCAATCGACATTCGCCTTGGTGATAGAAGCGTCGGCACACTCTACGCCAAGCAGACCCCCATCACCCCTCCATCCTGGCTGAAATTCTTCGCGGGTTCCGCCTCGAAGCATCCAAGGCTCAGGCGCGCATCCGTATCTGCTGCGTACATCACCCGCGCCGACGGACGCCTGTTTGCCATCGTTTTCGGTCAGGGTCGCCATCTGCTGAAGGGGGGTGTTTATGAGGAGCGCTTTGGCCTTCGGGTAACTCTCAATAGTGTTGATCCAGACTCGTTGCGTTCAGTGGACGTCTCGACGCTAGATGCAAATCCGTTTCATGGAACCCGACAGGCATCGCGGGAAGCGCCATTAGGTGAATTCGGGGTGAACCTCGATCAGGACATCCTACGGGCTGTCACTGGGCGTCCAGTCGACGAGAAGCTGGGAACGCGAATGGCCGGTGTCGATTCTCTCTCTGTGCGGGTCAGGGTCAGTCTCACCACGTTACCCGCATTGCTGAAGCGGTACCTTGGGAGGAGTGAGGATGTTGGGTACCGGGAGAAATTCAGATGGGTTGATCACGTTGCCGAGGTGAGAGATTCTTTACTCGAAGAGCGGCTCTTCCGGGATCTCGTCCAGGTTATTGCGAAGAAGAAGGGTGAAGCTTGGGCAGCCATACCGGAGCGCATTGACTGGACGGACTTTGACTCTTTTCGTTTTGGATCAATTGCCAAGGGACGCGCGCACGACGATATCACGGTGGACCGGATGCTCGATTGCCTGGGCGGCGAAACAGTTTCTCTAGAGCTTCTGCAGCATAAGTTCGTTTATTGTATGGCAGACGGCAATCCACACCCCGTGCGTAAATGGTCTTTTCTAAAGTGCCTTACAGCGGAATTGAAGGTCGACGGATCGATCTATCTGCTCAATGCCGGAAAGTGGTATCGGATTAGCTCCGACTTCGTCGATGAGGTGAATAGAGACCTAGACATGCTATTGCCCGACTCTCCTCCTTCACTGCCAGTATGGGGCGATGAGCACGAAGGCGCATACAATGCCCGTATTGCCGCCGACAGCGGTGGTCGGTTTGCCTTGATGGACCAAGTTATGATTTCGCATCGTGGAATGCCTAGCCCAGTCGAGTTCTGCGATTTGTTTTCCACGGATCGGCAGCTGATCCACGTCAAGCGCTATGGTCAGTCGAGTATTCTCAGTCATCTCTTCATGCAGGGGATGGTCTCAGCCGAGCTCCTTCTATCGGACGCACAGTTTCGGCTTGCGGTCAATGCACGGCTGCCTCCCTCGCATCAACTGGGTGACCCGAATAACAGGCCTTTACCCTCGGCCTATGAGGTTGTATTTGCGATCGGCAGCAACGAGGTTGGACCTCTGACGTTACCGTTCTTCAGCCGGGTGACTCTGCGCAACGTGGTGAGGTCACTTACGCAATCTTTCGGGTACCGTGTGTCTCTCGCGAAGATCCGTGTCGACAAGCTTGCACAGATTGGTTGAAGCTTTATCAGTCCCACCGAGTATTCAATGGCGTCGGTAACGGACGTTGTGAGGTGTGCTCGCTAGACCTTGGGCTTGAACCCTATTATCCGCTGCATCAGCGCCTGAGCCTTTTCGGCCAAATTATGCAGCTGATCGACGCTATAAGGATAGTGCCTTGCGTCTTGCGTCTGTCGGTTCCAATGGCGAACAGTCCAATCCTTGCCGAGTCCTTCAGTCCATACTCCATGTGCGATCTGGATCCTATTGTTGTTCAACCGCCGACACTCTTTGAAAAGATCCTCGATCTCGTCCTTCTGCGCTGGGCACTTGATTTGCTGGACCTTTGAGGTGACTGCACATGGCATTCTGAAGTCATATGGCCCGGTGACAGCATCAAATTGCTCATCTGATAGTTTCAAGTACGCCCAAGTACGAAGCGAATCGATAATTCTAACTGTGAGAACTCGAAGATGAATCTACCGAGCGCTTGGAACGTGTCCACACGAACCTCAGTGGCTTGCCGGACCAACTCCATGTCGATCTTCTGCGTTTCTTGTTCGGCCATGGTGATTCAAGACCTGAAATCGAGATGGCACGATCATACGCTCCAAGACCCCAATTGGGTGATCCGGAGTGGCTGGTAACCGGAAACTCCGTTTGAGACGGAAGTGACTGGTCGTGATCAACTTGAGCTTGCCGAAGCGCGGAAATTTCAAGGAAGCGTGGCCCGATGCATCCTCTCGCATGGCTGCTAGGGGCGCCCGCGATAGCCCCGGTCGAGGTGCTGCGGCACCACAGTCACGGCGACGCGCGGACTCTCGCCGTGCGAGAATCGCCGTACGAATTTTATGCTCGACACATGTGTCATCAACCGCATCCTGGACGGCCAGATCGGGAATGTGTGGTCGCTGCGTGGCAAGATCTTCGTGACCGACATCCAGCTGCAGGAAGTCATCGACACCAAGAACCCGTCACGCCGGAACTACCTGCTATTGAGGGCTGCTCGCGCTGCGTCCCGACGTCAGTCGCCCCACGGAGCTGCCGCAGATGTTTGAGGGGGGCGCGGGCTTCGACACCGCGGACGCTTCCCAGTGGGCAGCGAGGTGTGGCACTGCGCCAGCATCCCGTTGTCCTTCGGGCGCATCGTGCCCGTGATCGCCGGCGCGCTACCGGCCAACCGGAAGCGGCCCGAAAATCCGCTGCGTTATGGCTTCATCTCCGAGGCTGCGCTGCTGTTTGGTATGACGCTGGTGACCGCCGACACACGATTGGCACACAGCGCCTGAATGTTGGGTGCCGACGTCGAGTTCATCCCCTAGTCCAATAGGAGACCCCCGGCTTTGCCGGGGAGGCAGTAAGAGTTTGACAGTTCCGGAAGTAAATCCGGGAGGTTCTGCGATGATGGGAAATATACACGCGACAGTGCGCAGCCCCGATTGGCGTATCGGAGCTGCGGGGTAATTGAACGTGGGACCACGAGCATCAAGGGACCCGTTTGGACTGATTGTGACTTCTTCCAGCCGCTTTGAGCGGCTCATACCATGAAAGCCCCGTCTTTGCCGGGGGATGCGTTACTTGGCGCCCGTCGTGGCTCGCTGTCAGCACATCCAGACTGGACTTGATTGGCGTCCGCGCGCTCCGCCTGCGCACCGGCGCCCTGCGGGACTTGCACATCATGTCCGAAGACGCCGAATGGCTCGCGCTTCTGCGCTCCTGGATTCGATGGGCCTTCAATTGATTCGATTCCGAGCATCTTCGTTGCGAAGATCGACTTTGACCTGACCTGGTCCGATCCGAAATCCTCTCCCCCCGCGCCAGCAAGCACTCAGTTGGCACCCGGAGCGGAGGCATTTCGGCGTGACCCCCACCAAGGTACTGATCGGCCAGATCCTGATCGTGTTCGGGATCGTGGTGGCTGGAACCTGGTATGCGACGGAGTGGACCGCCGCC
>JAJZLX010000264.1 GCA_021850555.1 Pseudomonadota bacterium
CCGCCGCGGGTGGGGTCCGGGGACTCGGCCGAGTCCCCGGCTTGGAATCAACGCAATACTTCCTCCAGGAACTGCATCAGCGAGTGCCAGGAGCGCCGGTCGGCCGCCTCGTTGTACTTGAGGCCGAGAGAGTCGTCGTGGGCTTGCGGGTTGGTGAAGGCGTGCCGGGTGTTGCCATAGGCATGCAGCTGCCAGTCCGCGCCGGCGGCGGTGAGCTCCTGGGCGATCGCGAGCACGTCCTCGGGCGGGGCCATGGGATCGTCGTAGCCGTGCATGATCAGCACCTTGGCGCCGATCTTCGTGGCGGGCAGCCCGCTCGGCTTGAGCAGGCCGTGGAAGGAGGCGACGCCGCGCACATCGGCCCCGCTGCGCGCCAGGTCGAGCACACACAGCCCGCCGAAGCAAAAGCCCATGGCGGCGATGCGCCGCGAGTCGATCTGCGCCAGTCCCTTCACCGTCTCGAGCGCCGCGGTGATGCGCCGTGCGAGCAGGGCGCGATCCTGCATGAACGGGGTGATGAGCGCGGAGCACTCCTCCGTGGTGGCGCCGCGCTTGCCCTTGCCGAACATGTCGAGCGCGAAGGCGGCGTAGCCGTGCCAGGCGAGCCGGCGCGCTTTGCGCTCGACGAACTCATCCCGCCCGCCCCAGGCGTGGCTGATGAGGACGAGGGGCTGCGGCCCGGGCCGGGAATCGTCGTGACAGAAGAAGCCCTCGAGGAGGGCCTGCCCCTCGCGGTATTCGATCAACTGCTCGCGGATCGCCATGATGCTCTCTCCAGGTTTGCGCAGGGGAGGGCGATTCTAGCGCTTCAGCAGCCCCACCGAGAGCAGCACCAGTCCGGCGCCGAGCACGACGCCGCCCACCCAGCCCGGCAGCGGACGCTCCTGCCGTACGCTCGCCGTCAGTCCGCCGAATTCGAGCACGCGGTGCTCGCTCGAGTAATGCGGGGGACGCACGATGAGGAATATTCCGCCGCCGATCAGAATCAGTCCGGTGATGAATGGTGCTTTCACGATGAGGCCGCCTGGGAGGCTCAAGTCCGGGATGCTCATTGTAGCAGCAGGCGCCGCCCGGGACCGGCGGGGCTACGCGCCCCCGCTGCGTCCCGCCAGGACGCGCTCGATGCGCCGGTCCGGGATGAGCCAGATGAGCGCCACCAGGGCGTAAAGGCCAAGTGACACCCAGCGGGCAGGAACGGCCACGATGATGGCGATGAGATAGAGGAGGGGAGAGAGCTTGCCCTTCCAGTCGCCGCCGATCGCCCGGCCGAGGAGCGATTCCTCGCCCTGCAGCGCAATGATGCGCCGCTGCAGGATCCACCATGCGACGGCCGCCATCAGCAGCACCACCCCGTAGAAGGCGGTGGGGACGGATGCGAAGTGGTTCTCGCCCATCCAGCCGGTCGTGAAGGGAATGAGGGAGAGCCAGAAGAGCAGGTGCAGGTTGGCCCACAGCATCCCGCCGCTCACGCGCTCGACCGTGTGCAGCAGATGGTGATGATTGCTCCAATAGATGCCGAGGTAGATGAAGCTCAACACGTAGGTGAGCAATACGGGCAACACCGGAGCGAGCGCCCGCAGCGTCGTCTGCCGCGGAATTTTCAGCTCGAGCACCATGATGGTGATGAGGATGGCGATGACCCCGTCGCTGAAGGCCTCGATCCGCTCGGTTCCCATTCGTTTCTCGCCGCGCAGGTGCCGCAACCGCATCATTGTATGTCTGCGCCGCGCTCTTTACACTGCCGCTCATGACTACGGCAGCAGAGGCGCTTCAGCGCCTGAAAGACGGCAACAGGCGGTTCGTCGAGCGGGTAGGCAGTCACGAGGCGTCCCTGGGGGCAAGCCCGCGCATCGCGCTCACGCAGGAGCAGAAACCCATCGCCATCGTGCTCGGCTGCTCGGATTCGCGGGTGCCGGCGGAGATCGTGTTCGACCAGGGGCTCGGGGATCTGTTCGTCATCCGCGTGGCGGGCAACATCGTGGCGCCGTCCCTGATCGGCAGCGTGGAATTCGCCGCCTCCCAGTTCGGCACGCGTCTGGTGGTGGTGCTCGGGCACACCCGGTGCGGGGCCGTCCAGGCGACCCTCGAGGAGCTGCGGCGCCCGGCGGAGAATCAATCCCCCAATATCCGCTCGATCGTCGATCGGGTGCGCCCCTCGGTGGAGGTGCTCCTGAGGACCGAGCTGGCCCACGATGAGCGGGCGCTGATCCGCCATGCCGTGCGCGCCAATGTGGGGGTCTCGGTGAGCCATCTGAGACATGGGTCGGAAGTGCTCGAGCGCCTCATCCGCGAGGAGGGACTCGCCGTGGTGGGCGCGGAGTATTCTCTGGAGACCGGCGAGGTGGAGTTCTTCGACGGGTTAGTCCTGCCCTGACACGTCTTCGCGCCGTTCCTGACGGCGCTCGGCGTGTCTCGCGCCTTGCGGCGCAGGGAACAGGTCATGGCGGTTGTCGAGTGACGGGGCGGTGCGCCGGTGAAACGGCGGCGGTCGGACTGCCATGGGTGTTACGGTCCGGCCCCGGCTGATGCGTCACCGTGATGATGCTTGCAATCAGACTCAGCGCCATCATGATCATGAGTCCGGTCAGCCAGCGAAATTGCCGCACGGATTCCACGCGTACCGCCTTGAAC
>JAJZLX010000163.1 GCA_021850555.1 Pseudomonadota bacterium
CGGCGCGCACACGGGAATTCGCCCCGGGGTTCCGGGTGTCCGCGTGCGCCCATTTGCTGCACCTGATGCCCGGCTGGCTGTCCCGGGAGCTCGATCTGGCGCGTCACGGGCTGCGCATGGCCGCCGAGCGCATGCCGACTTTCGCGCTTTCCGCCGCCGAAGGGGTGCTGCGGATCGATCCGCGCGCGCAAGCCGCACCGGCCGGCCTGAGCGGCGCCGATGCGCGTGCCTATCCGCGGTACGCAGCGCGCATGAATCGGCTGGCCACGGCCCTATCTCCGCTGCTCGAAGCGGTGCCGCCGCGCCTCGGCACCGGCGCTTGGCGAGATCGGCTCACGCTGTTGCGCTTGGGAGCGCGGCTGCGCTTCATCGGACGGCGCGACCTGCGCGAGGCGCTGCGTATCGGTGGCATGTGCGTGCAGGACCTCCTCGATGAGCACTTCGAGAGCTCCCTGCTCAAGGGCGCGCTCGCCTTCGATGCACTCCTCGGCACGAACTACGGGCCGCGCTCGCCGGGAACGGTGTTCACTCTTTTATATCGCATGGCGGCCGGCACGGCGTCGGCCCATGCCCTGGCGCAACCTGCCGGCGGGCTCGGGGCGCTGTGCGAGGCGCTCGCCGCCGCGGCGAGCAGCGCCGGCGCGACGATCCGCACCAGGGTGCCCGTGGCGAGCATCGTGCTGCGGGACGACCGCGCCGCCGGCGTGCGTCTGGAGACGGGAGAGGAGTTCGAGGCCGGGTGCGTCATCTCCAACGCGGATCCCGGCACGACCTTCCTCGATCTGCTCGGGGCCGAGCATCTCGACGCCGGTTTCGTGCGCCGCGTGGCTCGCCTGCGTACCCGGGGCATGACCGCAAAACTTCACCTGGCGCTCGAGCGCCCCCCGCGCTTCGCGGGCCTCGAGGACGCCTCACCCGGACGCATCGTGCTGGCGTCGTCTCCCGAGTCGATCGAGCGTGCGTTCAATCACGCCAAGTACGGTGAGTTTTCCACCCTTCCGGCGCTCGAGATCGTGGTTCCGTCCGCTGCCGATCCGACGCTTGCGCCTCCCGGCAAGCACGTGCTGTCGGCGGTGGTGCAGTACGCGCCGTATCGCCTGGCCGCGGGATGGACGGAACATCGGGATCGATTCCTCGATGCGATCCTGGCGCTGCTCGAGGCACATGCGCCGGGGCTGCGCGACTCGGTGTGCGCCGCGGAGCTGCTCACCCCGCAGGACATCGAAACACAGTTTCGCATCCGCGGCGGGCACTGGCATCACGCCGAGCTCGCCCTGGATCAGTTCTTCATGGTGCGTCCGGTGCCGGGCGCCGCCCAGTATCGCGCGCCCGTGCGCGGCCTTTATCTGTGCGGCGCCGGATGTCACCCGGGCGGGGGAGTCATGGGAATCGCCGGGCGCAATGCGGCGCGCGAGGTCCTGAGAGAGGCGGCCTGAGATGCTCACCGAGACCGAGCCGCATTACCGCCAGCCGCTGCTGCGCACGCCGTTTCACGAGCGGATGCGCGCCTACAGCCAGGTCGACTCCTTCATCCCGTGGTCCGGGTACAGCACGGTCGACGTGTTCACCGGCGTCGAGCAGGAGTACTTCGCGATACGCAACAGCGCCTCGCTCTACGACCTGACCCCCATGGTGAAGTACCGCATCGCAGGTCCCGAGGCCACGCGCTACCTCGATCGGCTGCTGACGCGATCCGTCGCGAAGCTTTCCCCCGGCAGGGTGGCCTACGCCATCTGGTGCGACGATCATGGCCAGCTGATCGATGACGGTACGGTGTTTCGCATCGCGGAGTCGGAGTACCGGCTGTGCACCGCCGAGCGCCAACTCGATTGGCTGCTCGACTCGAGCATCGGGTTCGATGTCGAGATCACCGAGGTGACGGCCGACATCGCCGCGCTGGCGCTTCAAGGCCCATGCTCATGCTCGGTGCTGCGGGCGATGGGCCTTGCGGGCGTCGAGGCGCTTGCGCCCTTCGAATTCAAGCACTTTGACTTCGCAGCCGGGGCTCGGGCTCTCGTCTCGCGCACCGGGTTCACCGGCGACCTCGGCTATGAGCTGTGGGTCGATCCGCCCGAGGCTGAGCGGCTCTGGGACGGGCTGATGGATGCCGGACGAGTCCGCACGATCCGGCCCGTGGGATCACGTGCGCTCAACATCGCACGGCTCGAGGCCGGCTTCCTGATGCCCAATGCGGATTTCGTCTCGAGCGCCCACACCCTGCGCAATGGCACGGCGCGCTCGGCCCTGGAGCTCGGCCTCGGCTGGCTCGTGGACTTCGGCAAGGGCCATTTCACGGGCCGGCGGGCGCTGCTCGAGGAGAGCCGCCGCAAGCCGCTGCGGCGCCTGGCGGGCCTCGATGTGGCCGGAACCAAGCCCGCCCACAATGCGCTGCTGTACTCGGACCGCGCAGGGCGCAGGCAGATCGGCAGCGTGACGTCGGCGGCCTGGTCGCCGACCTGCAAGCGCAACCTCGCGCTGGCGATGCTCGACGCGCCGCACTTCGAAATGGGGCGGCAGGTGTGGGCGGAGATCTACGTGAACCGTGAGCTGGTATGGGAGAGGCGCATGGTGCCCGCCCGGGTGGTCGAGCGGCCGTTCTTCGCGCCCGCGCGCCGACGCGCCACGCCGGCG
>JAJZLX010000565.1 GCA_021850555.1 Pseudomonadota bacterium
CCTGGATCTGACGCAGCTCCTCGCGGGCCGATTCGTTGATCGCCCCGAGAACCTCATCGCTCTCCCGCTGGGTGACCTGCTCGGCGAAATCCGCGCTCAGCGGATCGGATTCGTGGCGCAGATCGGCGCTCGCGCTGCTCGCGCGACTCTGCAGCTCTTCACGCCGCCTCAGCAGGCGGGCTCGTACGGCTTGTGTGTCCACAGGAGTCTCCGGCCGGTGCACACGGCGCCTGGTTTTCACGCACCCCGATGCTGCGCCCAGCGCGGCGGCATGTGGAAAATACCTAGCGCGCCGGACGCCTTGGCGGCAACATACTTACTCAGTTGAGCAATCATGTCCATTCCCGTCGTTCCGCCGACGAACGCCAATGGCCCCTCCCGCCGCCGGTGAAAGTCCGATGGAAACAGCCCGCGAATTGAAGCCCACGGTTTTCGTGGTCGATGATGACGAGGCGGTCCGCGCCTCGCTGCGACTGCTGCTGAAGTCGGTGGGCCTGCCCGCCACGGTGTATTGCAGCGCCCAGGAGTTCCTCGCCCAGTACGATGTGCGCCAGCCGGGCTGCGTGGTGCTCGACGTGCGCATGCCGGGCATGAGCGGGCTGGAGCTGCAGCAGCTGCTCAATCTGCGCGGCGCAACCGTACCGGTGATCTTCATCACCGGCCACGGCGACATCCCGATGGCGGTCGAGGCGATGCAGCACGGCGCGTTCGACTTCCTGCAAAAGCCCTTCCGTGATCAGGATCTGCTCGATCGCGTCCAGCGCGCGCTTGAGAAAGATCAGCGAACGCGCCAGGAGCTGAAGGAACAGGATCGCATCCGCGAGCGCCTCGAATCGCTCACCCCGCGCGAGCGCGAAGTCCTCAACCTCATCACCCGCGGCAAGCCGAACAAAGTGGTGGCGGCCGACCTCGGAGTCAGTCAGCGCACGGTGGAGATCCACCGCGCGCGGGTCATGGAAAAGATGGGAGCCTCATCCTTCGCGCAGCTCGTCCGCATGGTCCTCGATACCGAGGCTTGAACTGAGCCGCGATGGGCCGGATCCGCCGTGCAGGTGTGCCGCGCGCCGGCGAGGCCGGTGACCCGAGCGCCGCCCGACAGAGCGGCCGTGACGGTGTATCCCAATCCCGCCGGCTGGATCGAGCGTTCTATGGCCACAGTACGCTCACCGTCGCGCGTGCGCTCATCGGCCTGCACTTGGTGCATCGCGTCGGGGCCGTGCGGCGCGTCGGGCGAATCGTCGAGACGGAAGCCTATCTCGGCCCGGCCGACCGGGCCGCCCACTCCGCGCGCGGGCGAACGGCACGCACCACGGTGATGTTCGGTCCCCCTGGATACGCCTATGTGTACTTCATCTACGGTATGTGGCACTGCCTGAACGTAGTCACCGGGGATGAGGGGGTACCCCATGCCGTGCTGCTGCGTGCCCTCGAGCCGCTGGCCGGCCTCGAGGGAAGCGCGTCAGGCCCGGGGCTGCTGTGCCGCGCAATGGGCATCGACCGCCGGCACAACGGACTCGACCTGTGCGGGAACGCCTTGTGGATCGAGCGCCCGGCGGCTGCTCGTGCCGTACACATCGGCCGCAGCGCACGCATCGGCATCGATCATGCGGGCGAGTGGGCCACCCGCCCCTGGCGCTTCTTCGACCGCGACTCGCCGTTCGTCTCCGGCCGGCGCTCACGCGCGTCCATGCGCTAGCCCAGCCTGCCGGGGGCCGCGCGGCCCGACGCGCCCGACCCGCCATTCGCGCCATTCGCGCTCCTCGAATTCCGCCAACGAATATACTGGGCCACCGAGAACCCCCATGCCCACCGCTCACGACCTCAACACCCGGGTCGCCCCCCGCGAGACCCGACTGGCCGATTATCGGCCCCCAGCCTTCCTCGTCGACACGGTGGCACTGGATTTCGTGCTCGATCCGCACGCCACGGTGGTACGTTCCCGCCTGACGCTGCGCCGCAACCCGGCCGCCCCTCCGGGTCAGCCCCTGCGGCTCGACGGCGCCGGCCAACCGGTGCGCGCCATCGCGCTCGATGGCACCGGCCTGGATGCCCATCGCTGGCGGCTGGACGGCTCGTCGCTCCTCATCGACGACCTCCCGCACAGCTGCACCCTGGAGCTCGAGACGGTCATCGACCCCTCGGCCAATACCGAACTCTCAGGCCTCTACGTCTCCAACGACGCCTTCTTCACCCAGTGCGAGGCCGAAGGTTTCCGCCGCATCACCTATTTCCCCGACCGGCCGGACGTGATGGCGCGCTACACGGTCAGCCTCACCGCCGATCCGCACGCCTGTCCGGTGATGCTCTCCAACGGCAATCCCGGTCCGCTGGAGAGACTCGCGGACGGCCGCCACCGCATCACCTGGACGGACCCCCACCCCAAGCCCTGCTACCTGTTCGCGCTGGTCGCCGGCCGGCTGGTCGCGGTACGCGACCGCTTCACCACCGGCTCGGGGCGCGAGGTGGCACTGGCGATCTGGGTGCGCCCCGGCGACGAGGCGCGCTGCGCGCACGCGATGCGCTCGCTGAAGACGGCGATGGCGTGGGACGAGGAGCGCTTCGGCCTGGAATACGACCTCGACGTGTTCAACATCGCCGCCGTGTCCGATTTCAACATGGGAGCGATGGAG
>JAJZLX010000039.1 GCA_021850555.1 Pseudomonadota bacterium
GTTCAACCGTCTCACCCAGAAGATGGTCGCCGCGTGGGTCCGGCGCAACGGCGTGCCGCAGCAAAGCCCCTCGGACGCCTACATCGGCCACCTCGCGGCGCTGATCAATCACGGCTCGGCCTCCGACGGCGACATCTTCGCGTACCGGTTCCAGAAGTATCATCTCGGGCCGACCATCGGTTCGCGCACTTGGGCGGGCGTGCGCGGCCTGTTCACGCCGTTCACGCTGCTCGATGGCGCGCAGCAGATCATCTCCGAGATCGCCATGTACGGAACGAACTCGAAGTGGGTGGTCGAGAACATCGGCGTGGTGCCCTCGATCCCAGTGCACGTGAACCCGGGCCTGTTGGCGCGCGAGCACCTCGACACGCAGATCGAGACCGCCGTGCACGTGCTGCTGAGGGAAATCAAGCATCACCCGGTGCAGCTGCCACCGCCACCGCCGTGGATACCCGCGTTCCCGAAGCAACCCACGTATCCGCAGTGTCCGGTCACCACCGGGACCTGCCAGTAAGCGCGCGCGTCTGCCGGTCCGGGTCGGACCGGCAGACGCCGCATCGCCGCGGTTCGTTCCTGCGGACTTTGCACCCCGACGGCGTATCGGATCGGTTCCGGGTCGATTCACCACCGCGGTGCCGGTGGGATCGGCCGTCACACGCACATCATCCGGCCCGCACGCGCTCGCCTCGGCAGGCCGCGGACGCTTCGGTCGCGGCGGGCACTGATCTCGTCCGTGAGCGCTCGAGCCGCCTCCTGCGCACATCCCAGCGCGCGGAGCAACCGCACTGGAGTCTCATTCCGCCGTTCTGAGGGCAAAGCCTGCTTGCGGCCCGGGATGAGCCCGGCAAGCCACCGGAGGCCATCGCTCGAGGACTCGATTCATGCGCGCCCGGTAGAGCCGCCGGCGCTGGCCGCATCGCCGTAGCGGCCGCCGCCAACGCGGCAGGAGTTCCCGACGGCATGGGGGGCGCGCCTCGATCGGGGTCGGCACACCGTAATACCCGTAGGGTTCGCACAGGACGAAGCCCAGACCCTTACCTTGCGAGGCCATCGATGTGTGTCGCCGACGGCGAAGCTCAAGATCGATCTCCTGGGCCTTGGTCATCAATCGCGTACGCACCGCGCGACGCGGTCAGAGAGGCTTCCCGTTGCGCGAACGACCGGAACCGTGCGCCAGCTTGAGGAAGTTGGCGATCTCCGGCAAACCCCGGTGGCCCCGTCCTCGACGTCGGGAATAGGCCACCCGCCCGAGCTCAAAGAGCCGAGCCTTCTGCGGATGTCATGCCGGCTTGCACGCCACGAGTCGTTAGCGAGGCGCCCGGACGAATCGCCGTGCATCGAAGTCATGTTGAACTCTGTAGGCGCGTCGCGTGGCTGAAGGACGCTCCGCAATGAGGATTCCCGCCGTTATCCGCTGCGAGGCGAGGGGTCCCCTGGCGATTCCGTTGCGAGCGACGAACATCATCGCCGCGACTGTCTTGGGGCCAAACGCGGCAACAGTTGCCGCTGAAATCGATCGGGACCGGCGTGAGCCCCTCAAACCGTCTCCCGAGCCTGGCGCTGGTAAAGACAATTGCGCCCTCAAACGAAACGGCGCAGCCGATGGGGTGCCCAACATTGCCGGCGCGGCCGGCACGACGGCCTGCGGCATCCGCACGGGGCAGCGGCCAGTCTGCGGGCGCGGCCGCCGTCCTGGAAAACATTTTCCACTATGTGCGCCACCGCTCCTACTAACGCGCGCTTTATGTTATGATATATGTCAAGGGGACTCTTTCACGGACGGCCGCCGGGTGTCGAGACCCGGACGAGCGTCGGTTTATCAAGGCTCAAATTTCTCATGCCCGGTACCCAACGATATTCTGAAAATCATCTCCTGGCCGCGCTGTCCCCGGACGAGCGCACACGAATCTATCCGCTCCTGGAATTGATTCCGATGCCGCTCGGCGATGTTCTGTACGAGTCCGGGGATGTGCTGCGATACGTCTACTTTCCGCTCGACGCCATCGTTTCCCTGCTTTACGTGATGGAGGACGGTGCCTCGGCGGAAATCTCGGTGGTGGGCAACGAGGGCCTGATCGGGGTGGCGCTGTTCATGGGCGGCGAGACAACTCCGAGCCGGGCCATCGTGCAGAGCGCCGGGCACGCGTATCGGTTGGTTGGGCAGCGGCTCAAGGATGAATTCCACCGCAACGGCGAGCTGCAGCAGCTGCTGCTGCGCTACACGCAGGCGTTGCTGACGCAGATGGCTCAGACTGCGGTCTGTAACCGGCACCACTCCGTCGACCAGCAGCTGTGTCGCTGGCTGCTGTTGTCTCTCGACCGGCTGCCCAGTAATCAGTTGGCCATGACCCAGGAGCTGATCGCGAACATGCTGGGCGTTCGCCGCGAGGGCGTCACCGAGGCGGCCGGCAAACTGCAGAAGCTCAACGTCATCCGGTACGCCCGCGGCCTCATCACGGTGCTGGACCGGCCGCGGCTGGAACAGCTGTGCTGCGAGTGCTACGCGGTGGTCAAGAAGGAAACCGATCGGCTGCTGCCGGGCCTGCGCGCCCAGGCGCAGGCCCGCGGGGCCTAGCCGACCCGGCGAGCCTCGTGATCGGTACGGACGGAC
>JAJZLX010000784.1 GCA_021850555.1 Pseudomonadota bacterium
GAATGAGCCAGAGCAAGCGCGACATTCCGCATTTCTCCTACGTCGAGGAAGTCGACGTTACCGAGCTCGAGGCGTTGCGCCGGCACTTGAACAGCCGGCTCGCCCGCGGCGAGCCGGCGTTGACCTACCTGCCGTTCCTGGTCGTGGCCCTGGTGCACGTCCTGCGGGAATTTCCGCAGTGCAATGCGCACTACGACGCCGAGCGCGGCGTGATCATCCGCCATCGCGCGGTGCACGTGGGGGTGGCTACCCAGACGAGCGAAGGCTTGAAGGTGCCGGTGGTGCGCGACGCCCAGCACCGCTCCCTGTGGGAGATCGCCGCCGAGATGCGCCGCGTGACCGAAGCGGCGCGCGTCAACAAAGCGACACGCGAGGAGCTCGGCGGCTCGACCATCACGCTCACCAGCCTCGGCAGGCTCGGCGGTATCGTCAGTACGCCGATCATCAACGCGCCCGAGGTGGCCATCATCGGTGTCAACCGCGCGCTCGAGCGGCCCGTGGTCTACCAGGGTGCGGTGAGCGTACGGCGCATGATGAATCTGTCCTCCTCGTTCGATCATCGCTTCGTCGATGGTTACGACGCGGCAGCGATGATTCAGGCGCTGAAGGAGCGTCTCGAGCACCCCGCGACGATCTTCATGAGTGAGCCGCGGGAGCGTTGAGCTGCGCACGCGCAACGGGGCGCCAGCCCGGTCAGCGCGCTGCGCCCACTATTCGGGCGCGCAGGGGCATCGGTCCTGCGTCGATGCCGCCCGGGGCCGCACGGCCGAGGGGCTCTTCCCCGGGCGCGCGAGGATCGAGCCGGGGATCGCGCGCCGGTGAGCGTGGTGCCGTTATACTCGGCGTGTGAGTCTCGAACGGTTGTTTCCAACGCTGGTTTATTCGCGGCGCCTGACCGAGGCGCCGCGGCTCATCCCCCGGCTGTTGCGCGAAAGCCGCCAACTGCGGCTCGACGACCCGGCCGGCCGGCGCTGGTCGGCGCAGAACTACCCCGGTGGGTATACCTCATACGGCTCGGCGTGCCGCATGCACCGGCTTTCCCCGACATTCGGGGCGCTCGAGCGCGCGATCGACCGGCATGTGGCCGCCTATGCCCGCTCGCTCGATCTCGACCTGACCGGCCGCGCGCTCACCATGACCGATTGCTGGGTCAATATCATGCCGCGCGGCACGGCGCACGGCCTGCATCTGCATCCGCTCGCCACGATCAGCGGCACGTTCTATCTGAAGACGCCGCGCGGCTGCGCCGCACTGAAGATCGAGGATCCGCGGCTCGAGCGCATGATGGCCGCGCCGCCGCGGCGGCGTGCGGCGCGGCGCGCCAATCGGCCGTGGGTCGTGATCGGCGCGGCGGCCGGCACCGTGGTGCTGTTCGAGAGTTGGCTGCGCCACGAGGTGCCGGCGAATCCCGGCGGTGAGCGCATCAGCGTCAGCTTCAATTACGGCTGGTTCTGATCAGCCCGCCGCCGCGCGGCTCAATGGGCATGGTGTCCGTTGGACCCGTGGACGTGCCCGTGCTCCAGTTCCGCCGCGGTGGCGGGGCGCACGTCCTCGATGCGGACCTCGAACTGCAGCTTCTTGCCGGCCAGAGGGTGGTTGCCGTCGAGCGTGACCATGTCGCCGACGACCTGGGTGACCGTCACGGCCCGCGGACCGTGCTCGGTCTGCGCCTGCAGACGCAAACCCGCGCGGATGTCGCTGATGCCGCGCAGCGCGCGGCGCGGAACGCGCTGCACCAGATTCGCGTCGTATTCCCCGTAGCCCTCGGCGGGCTGCACCGTCACTGTCAGCGCCTCGCCGCTGCTGCGGCCGCTCAGCTCTTTCTCGAGTCCCGGGATGATGTGGCCATGGCCGTGCAGATAGGCGAGCGGCTCGCCCGGATCGGAGTGCTCGAGCACCGTGCCGTCTTTGTCCTTGAGGGTGTAATGAAACGTGACGACGGAATCTGTGGCGATGGCCATCGAGGTGCTCCGGGGATACGGGAGGAGAATGTCAGGCGCCGCGGCGGGGCGAGGCCGGCGATTCTACCGCCGGATGAGGCTGCTCGCCATGCCTCGCGCCGGCTCTCCCGAAGGGAGTACCCGTGACGCTCTCGCACAGGTCAGGCCCTGCACCCCCGCGATGGTCATGTCCGCCTCGTGCGCCGCCGCCTACACTGCCGCGCGTTCCGTGGACCTATGGACTCAAAGGAAAACATCATGGCTATTGCGATATTTCAGCTCGTGCTCACCTGGGTGCTGCTGCTCGGCTTCGCTTACGAGACCGTAGTGGGCCGCCGCGGCTGAACCCTGCCGCGCCGCGTGCGAGCGCGGCAGTTTACGGCGGCAGACTCTTCACTATCGAAGCGTCGAGCGCCTCGTAGTCCGCGTAGCGGATCGTCTCGTAGAGTTCCTCGCGGGTCTGCATCTCCCCGATCAGACTGTGCGGTCCGCCCTCGCGCGCAATCCTCTGGTAGAGCCGCTCGTGAGAGCGGGCGGCCATGCGCAGCGCGCTGACCGGCCAGATCACCATCCTGTAACCCATGGCGCGGAACTCCTCGGCCGTGAAATACGGGGTGCGCCCGAATTCGGTCATGTTGGCGAGCAGCGGAGCGCTGATGCGCCGGGCGA
>JAJZLX010000479.1 GCA_021850555.1 Pseudomonadota bacterium
ACCTGGCATGTCGCCGGTCTGGCCAAATGCGTCGGCGCCGGGCTGCGGGTCGCCTATGTCGTCGCGCCGTCGGCCAAGGCCGGCTGGCCCTTCGCTGCCGCGCTGCGGGCGATGACGGTGATGGCCGCGCCGCTCACCGTGGCGCTCGCAACGCGCTGGATCGAGGATGGCACCGCCGACCAGTTGCTCCGCTTCATCCGCAACGAGACCGCGGCGCGCCAGGCTCTCGCGCGGGAGGCGCTGGCAGGGCAGCGCTTCCGGTCGGATCCGCTGAGCTTTCATCTCTGGCTCGAACTGCCCCACCCCTGGACCCGATCGGCCTTTGCCGGACAGATGCGCGCGACCGGGATCGGCGTCGTGCCGAGCGATGCCTTCGCTGCCGACGGTGCGCCCGGCGAGGCGGTGCGGATCGGGCTCGGCGGGCCGGTCTCCCGGGCGCAACTGTGCAGCGCGCTCGACTACATGGCGCACGCTCTCGCCAACCCACCGGACCACGACAGCGCCTTCTTCTGAGCCGCCGGCAGGCGGTGTCAAAGCCCCGTATGACCAGATGGGCGAGAGGATTTTGAGGGGGGATGTCAGGCAGGTGGCGACGATCTGGGCGTTCCCCTCGACGAGGCCCGCAGCCGGCTGCTGACAATCTCCGCTTACTACACAGTTCAAATGCCGCATCCATCGCCACGCCGGCGGTCAGCACAGTCCGTGCTGCTCCTGATCAAGCTGTTTCCGTCGCCAGCGAGACATGGGCAGCTACGATCCTCCAGCCCTGGTCCGGCAGGCGGACCCAAGTTTGGCTCTGCCGCCCGATCCGCGTGCTGCCCGTACGCAAAAATTCGAGGTTCACGACTGCGAACGTCGTATCGAAACAATTGATGGTGCGGCGGAGCACCTGCCGTGGCGGCGAGCCGTTCGTGCGCTGCCTTCGGAATTCGCGGATCGCCTCGATGCCATAAAGCGCCTCGCCCACGCCGTAGCGCAGCGCGGTGTCGGCCTCCCAGAAGAATCGATCGAGCCGGTCGAGATCGTTGGCGGCCAAGGCCGCCTCATAGGCGTCGGACAGGGCCGTTAACTCGGCCAATGTGTCCCGGTCGTCGACGATCATGATGGCCCGACCACCGGTGCGGCACAGATGCCGTCTCGTTCCAGCCGATGGGCGATGGCGAGAGCGACCGATTCACAGCCTGGCGCCGCAATCACCTGCACGCCGAGCGGCAGCGGTCCAACACCATGAACCGGCACGACGACGACGGGTAGGCCGATGAAACTGATCGGCTGTGTGTAAAGACCGAGATGCGGGCGGACCGGCACAGTCTCGCCGGCGATCTCCATCGTCGCTTGGCCTAGCACGGGTGCCGGGCAAGGCGTCGCTGGAGCAAGTAGAGCGTCGTGGCGCTCGAAAAGGCGAGAGGCTTCCGCAGCGAACCAGGCGCGGAATCGCTGTGCCTGCTGGACGATCGCCGCCGGCAGAAGGGCGCCTGCCAGCAGTCGCGGGCGCGTCGCTGGATCGAAATCCCCGGCCCGTGTGCGGAGCCGGTCGAGATGCAGCGTACCGCCTTCTGCCGCGGTGATGCAGAACGCAGCGGCGCGGGCGCGACGCGCTTCGGGCAGTTCAGTTCGTGTATCTGCGCCGAGCGCCCGCGCGACCCGGTCCACAGCCTCCAGCGCCGCCTCCGTCGCACCGTGGCTGAACCAGCCGTCGAGAACCGCCACGCGGAATGGCACAGCATCGGCGATCGCGGGCGCCACCGGCGCTCCGCCATGCATGACGTCGAAGGCGATGGCGAGATCAGCGGCGGAGCGCGCGAACGGGCCGACGTGGTCGAGGCTGTCCACGAATGGGAAGCTGCCCTCGCGAGGCAGCGCGCCATAGGTCGGTTTCAGGCCAAACACGCCGCAGAGCGCCGCCGGCACCCGGATTGATCCATTGGTGTCCGAACCAAGCGTCAGTGGTGCAAGGCCGGCGGCGACTGCCGCGGCCGAGCCACCCGAGGAACCGCCGGCAGATCTGGTCGGGTCGTGCGGGTTGCGCGTCGGGCCGTCATGGGTGTTCTCGGTGACGAAGCCATAGGCGAATTCGTCCATGTTGAGAGTGCCGAGGGGCACTGCGCCAGCCTTGACCAGTCGTGCCAGTGCTTCGGCGTCGTGCGTTGCTGGCGGCTGGTCACGGAGGATCTTCGAGCCGGCCCGGGTCTTGAGGCCCGAGACGTTGAACAGGTTCTTCACCGCGACGGGCACACCCGCTAGTTTCGGGCATTCGCCAGTGGCGATACGCGCATCGACCGTGGCAGCGGCGGCGCGGGCGCGATCTAGGCAGAGATCGGTGAAGCAGTTCAGCGCGGGGTCCAGCGCCCGGATGCGATCGATATGGTCTTCGAGAACCTCGGTCGCGGAGATCTGCTGGGCGGCGACGGTGCCGGCGATTGTCGTCGCCGAGAGACGATGGAGCGGGATGGTGCGGAGATCGTCCCCGGCCATGCTCGGGCGTTGCCGGCTCACGGGCAGAATCTTGGTGCGGCTTCGGCAACGTCCGGCAGCGGGAAATCCAAGATCAGATCGGCCTGTGCCATGATCATGGCGAGTGCCGCAACCACCTCACCGC
>JAJZLX010000541.1 GCA_021850555.1 Pseudomonadota bacterium
CGCATCGCGACGCGCGCCTCGGCGCTCGCTCTCTGGCAGGCCCGGCATGTCGAGAGCCTGATCGGGGCGCTGGGCGGTGCTCCGGCTGTCGAGCTGGTGCCGGTCATGACCACGGGTGACCTGCAGACCGAGGTGCCGCTGTGGGCGGTGCGCGGGCGCGCCTTCTTCACCAAGGAGCTCGACCGCGCCCTGCTCGAGGAGCGCATCGATCTCGCGGTGCACAGCCTGAAGGATCTGCCGACCGAGCTCGAGCCGGGGCTCGCGCTCATCGCGGTCCTGCCCCGGGAGGATCCGCAGGATGCACTCGTCAGCCACGGCGGCCAGCCTCTGGCGCAGCTGCCGCCCGGCGCCCGGATCGGCACCAGCAGCTTGCGCCGGCGCGCCTTTCTCGCCCGCGCCCGGCCCGACCTCGAGCTGCACGAGCTCAGAGGCAACGTGCCCACGCGGCTGCAGCGGCTGCAGCGGGGGGATTACAACGCCATCGTGCTCGCCGCGGCGGGCCTGAAACGGCTGGGCTTGGCGGAGCGCATCACGCAGCGCTTGCCGGTCGAGGAGTTTCCGCCGGCGGTCTCGCAGGGGGCGATCGGTGTTTGCGCCCGCGCCGACGATGGGCACACGGCGCGCTGGCTCGCGCGCCTCGATGACCCGGCGACACGGCTCGCCACCACGGCGGAGCGCGCTCTGTTGCAGCGCATCGAAGGCGGCTGCCAGGTGCCGCTCGGGGCGCTCGCGACGCTGTCGGGCTCGACACTGCGCCTGAGCGCCACCGTCTGCGCACTCGACGGCTTGCGGCACATGAGCGCCGGCGGGGAGACGGATGCCACTGCCGCCGATGCGCGGGCGTTGGGCGAGCGCGTGGCGCAGCAGTTGCTCGCCCAGGGCGCGGCCTCGCTCATCGCCGAGCTGCGCGCGCCCCCCGCGCCGGGGAGGGACTGACGGTGTTCAGACCGGTCGTGGTGACGCGGGCGGAGCCGGCCGGAGGGCCCCTGAGCCGCGAGCTCGAGCAGCTGGGCGTGCCGGTGCTGCGCTGGGCGGCGATCGGCATCGTGCCCGCCGATCCTGCGCAGCTCGCGCAGGCGTTGACCCACGAGGCCTTCGATTGGATCGTGCTCACCAGCCGCCACGGCGTCGCGGCCCTGACCGAGCTGCTGCCTGCGCCCCCTCGGGGCGTGCGCATCGCGGCGGTCGGACCGGCCAGTGCCCAAGCCCTGCGTGAGCGGGGCTGGCCGGTCGACCTCACCGGCGAGGCCGGCGCAGAGAGCCTGCTGAAAGCGCTCGAGACGACAGGCATCCGCGGGCGGCGAATCCTCCACCCCGCCAGCTCGCGCGTACTGCCGGCACTCGGCGCGGGGCTGAGGCGCCTGGGCGCCGAGGTCGTGACCGTCGAGGCTTACCGCACGGTACCCACATCCCTTGATCTCAAGTCCTGCCGCGCCACGATTGCGCGCGGGGACATCGGCGCGGTCACGTTCGCCAGTCCCTCGGCCGTCATCGAGCTCGAGCATGCGCTGGGGAGCGGCGATTTCCTGCGTCTGTTGACGGCCGCACCGGCGGTGACCATCGGCCCGACCACGGCGCATGAGCTGACCGCGCGCGGGCTCTCGCCCGTCGTGGCCGAGCCGCATACGCTGCACGGGCTCGCGGTGCGGTGTCATGCGCTTGTGCGCGGGATTGAACCTGGTTCGCAAAGTGCGAACCTCGAACATGATGCGGCGCTACGCGCCGAGAAGAGGCTCGAACCATGAGTTTTCCCACCGAACGACCCCGCCGGACACGCCAGAGTGAGCCCTGGCGGCGCATGGTCCGCGAGACCCGCCTCACGCCCGATGCGCTCATTTATCCGGTGTTCGTCGTGCCCGGAGAGAGCGTGCGCCATCCGGTCTCGAGCATGCCGGGCATCTCGCAGCTCTCCGTCGATGAGGCGGTGAAGGAAGCCCGCGCCGCCGCGGACGCGGGAGTGCCCGCGGTGCTGCTGTTCGCCGCGCCGGAACAGAAAGACGCGCGTGCCAGCGCCGCGCTCGATCCGCACGGACTGGCTGCCCAGGCCATCACGGCCATCAAATCGGCCTGCCCGGGCCTCATCGTGTGGGCCGACGTCTGTCTGTGCGGCGCCACCGACCACGGGCACTGCGGACACGTCCTACCGGGTGGGGCGATCGACAACGACTCCTCGATCCAGACGCTCGCCCAGGTTGCGCTCAACTACGCCCGCGCCGGCGCCGATGCGGTCGCGCCGAGCGACATGATGGACGGGCGCGTGCAGGCGATCCGCAAGGCGCTCGACCGGGACGGCTTTGCCATGACCCCGATCGTCTCGTACGCCGCCAAGTACGCCTCGTCCTTCTACGGTCCGTTCCGCGAGGCGGCCGAGTCGGCGCCCGCCTTCGGCGACCGCCGCAGCTATCAGATGGATCCGGGCAACGCGCGCGAGGCGGTGCGCGAGGCGTTGTTGGATCTCGAGGAGGGCGCCGACCTCGTCATGGTCAAGCCCGCCGGGCCCTACCTCGACATCATCCGCCGGGTGCGCGAGGCGGTGCAGGTGCCGGTGGTCGCCTACCAGGTGAGCGGCGAGTTCAGTCCGATCAAGGCCGCCGC
>JAJZLX010000216.1 GCA_021850555.1 Pseudomonadota bacterium
CGCGAGCTGGTGCACGTCGAGCCGGAGCTCAATATCTACGACGCCGACTGGCCGATCTGGACCTATCAGGTGCATCAGCCGCCGGCCAAGTTCGTGCTCGACGAGGACGGCCGGCGGGGGCTGGCGATCAACTCCATGGTCTCGGCCGGTTGTGTCATCTCCGGCGCATCCGTGCGCGAGTCGCTGTTGTTCTCCAATGTCCGGGTGGAGGAGCGCAGCGCCATCGAGCGCGCCGTGATCCTCCCGGGCGTGCGCATCGGCAGCGGCTGTATCGTGCACGACGCCATCATCGACGAGGGCAGTGAAGTTCCGAACGGCATGAGCATCGGCGTGGATCGTGAAGCCGATGCCAAACGCTTCCTGGTCACCGACAAAGGCGTCGTCCTGGTGACCGGCGAGATGCTGCGCCGGCTCACCCCGTAGGATTCACCGACCCATGCGCCTGCCCGTCGTCCTGCTCTGGCACATGCATCAGCCGCAATACCGCGACGCCCTCAGTGGCCGCTACGTGCTGCCGTGGACGTATCTGCACTCGATCAAAGACTACACGGACATGGCGGCGCATCTGGAGGCGATTCCCGAGGCGCGCGCCGTCTTCAACTTCACTCCGGTGCTTCTGGAGCAGATCGAGGCGCTGGCGCACGCCGTCACCGAGCACCTGCGCGATGGCAGCGCCCTGCCCGATCCGGTGCTCGCACTGCTCGGCCCCGATCCGGTACCGAGCGATCCGGCGGAGCGTCTCGCCTGCCTGCGCGCGTGTCTGCGCGCCCAGCGCAAGCAGATGATCGAGCGCTTCGGCCCGTATCTGGAGCTGGTCTCGATCGCCGATACGTTGGGCACGGTCGAGCGAATCCGCTATGCCTCCGATCAGTTCATCCATGATCTGGCGGTCTGGTATCACCTCGCCTGGGTGGGCGAGACGGTCCGCCGGAGCGATCCGCTGGTCGGCCGCCTGACCGAGCAGGGCCGCGACTTCACCCCGGCGCAACGGCGCGAGCTGCTGACGCTGATCGGCACTCTCCTTGCGAACATCGTGCCGCGCTACCGGCGCCTGAGTGAGCGCGGCCAATGCGAGCTGTCGGTCACGCCGTACGGACATCCGATCGTGCCGTTACTGTTCGATTTTCAGTCGGCGCGCGAGGCGATGCCCGCGCTGCCGCTGCCGCGCCAGCCCGCCTATCCCGGCGGCAAGGAGCGGGCCGAGTGGCACGTGCGCGAAGGACTGCGCCTGTTCACGCAGACCTTCGGCACTCGCCCGGTGGGCTGCTGGCCCTCGGAGGGCGCCGTCAGCCGCCCGACGGTCGAGCTGCTCGAGCGCGCGGGTTTCAAATGGGTGGCAAGCAGCGCCAACGTGCTGCACGGCTCCCTGCAACGCACCGCCGCGCAGGCGCCGCAGCCGCCGGCGCTCGATGCCAAGGTGTTCAATCGGCCCTACCGCCTGCCCGGCAGCTCGCTGATACAGTTTTTCCGTGAGGACACGCTGTCCGATCTGATCGGCTTCACGTACGCCACGTGGCACGGCGATGATGCCGCGCACAACCTGGTCGACGCGCTGGCGCAGCTGGCCCGCCAATATGCGGGTAATCCCGGCCACGTGGTGCTGATCGCGCTCGACGGCGAGAACGCCTGGGAGCACTACCCCTTCAACGGCTATTACTTCCTGCGCGCGCTTTACACGCTGCTGGCGGCTCACCCGCAGATCGAGCTCACCACGCTCGGAGCGTGTGTGGCACGCGGGTTGACGCCGATCACGCTGCCGCAACTCGTCGCCGGGAGCTGGGTGCACGGAACGTTCACGACGTGGATGGGCGATCCGGCCAAGAACCGCGCCTGGGACCTGCTGTGCGAGGCCAAGCTCGCCTTCGATGCGACGGTCGCGGCCGGCACGCTCGATGCGACCGAACGCCTCGCCGCCGAGCGGCAACTGGCGCTGTGCGAGAGCTCGGACTGGTTCTGGTGGTTCGGCGACTACAACCCCGCCGATGCGGTCAGCCAGTTCGACAGTCTCTACCGGCGGCAGCTGAGCCGCCTGTACGAGCGGCTCGGACGCGCCGCGCCCGAGAGCCTTTCCAAGCCGATTGCCACCGGGAGCGGCAATCCAGAGCATGGTGGCGTCATGCGCCGCTCGTATGCGAGCTGAACGCGTCGTGCGCTGCACGCGCCATCTGGCGCCGCTGATCATGCTCGCCGCTCTCGGCGGCTGCGCCTGGCTCGCCCCGAAGCTCCAAAGTCCGCGCGTGCGCGTGATCGGCGTCCACGTGCGCAGCGCCGATTTCTGGCAGCAGCGCCTGCGGGTGCGGCTGCGGGTGCGCAATCCGAACGGGACCAGCCTGCCGATCGAGGCGATCCGCTACACACTGCGGATCGACGGCCGGACTTTCGCCAACGGCCGGACCGTGCGGCGCTTCGACGTTCCGGCGCACGGCAGCGCGGAATTCAACACCTATGTCACAGCCAACATGGCGGGCGCTCTCCTGAGGATCCTTTCCGGGGGGCGGAAACGGCCGGTTCGCTACCGCCTGCGCGGCGAGGTGGAAGTCGCGTACGACCTGCTGCGCGAGCTGCCGTTCGACGCGCACGGCCAGTTCTTCATC